>JBBAAJ010000001.1:0-41760 GCA_041658365.1 Candidatus Peribacteraceae bacterium
CATTGATTTGAGCGAAACGACATTCAAAACTGTGGACGCCCTTCAGAATCTGAGCCTGCCGAGCGGAGTGGATATTGAGATAAAGATGGGGTAAAGGAATGAGGGTTGGGGTTGGGGTTGGGATTAAGGGTGAAGGGTTAGTGGATCAATGTTCGTTGGCGATAAATATTGAGAGCCAAAGGGGGGCGTGCGCCACGGCGGGGGTCTGAGGGCGGACGTTGGCGCACACGCGCTCTTTTTGGTTCTTTTTCTGTCGCTCGGACAGAAAAAGAACAGAGTTGAGCCTCGCTTGCTAAACTAGTGATTTGTTATTTCGAATACCTAAGCAGTCTTAGAAAAAGCCGTTTTTTGTGTTATAATAAACAGATTATGGTTTCCTACATGCTGCTCTTCGTCAAGTGGTACCTCATAGAGATGCCTCTCAGGATCATCCAGGGCTATGCGCTGTACGCGTGCGCGCTCCTGGATATCGTTCCCTTCGGATTCCTCCTTAAGACCCTTCTCTCGCCATGGAAAAACATCCTCGATCGCACGCCGAGGCGCGGACTTAACCCGCAGCTCCTTTTCGAGGCCTTCTGCTTCAGTCTCCTCGCGCGGGGAGTCGGTTGCGTCGTTCGTATCATCACCATCGCCTTCGGACTCGTACTCCACGCCCTGCTCCTCGGACTCACGGTCCTCTATCTGGTGCTGTGGATCGCTTTCCCGCTGCTTACCGTATGGGGCGTTTTCCTTATTGCTCTGTCGATCTGATGTCTCTCTCCTTCCACGAACTCCGGCAGACGACGCAATTCCTCGCCGTGGAACTCCGGAAAATTTTCTTCCGGCCTCTCTCGGTCGTCCTCTATGTCCTGCTCCTCTCGCCGCTCATGGCGGAAGGCACTCTCCGCCATGACATCCGTTCCCTATGGATCATCGCGGGGCTCTTCTTCGGCTGGCTCTGGGTTCTGCACCATTTCATCTCCGACAAGCTCATCGTCCCCTCCTCCGGTCCGGTGAGAGGCTTGACGTTCGCGGAAAAGTTGTCCTATCACATGGTGCAGCACCTCTCCACGAAGCCGGAGCTGACTCCCGCGACACTCCTAGAAGCCGCAACGGAGAGTGACCGTGGGCTCTTCGTCCTCCATCAGATCGATCTCGACCGGCAAGCGATTCTCGCCACTATCCACGAACACCCTCTGGACTGCCCCCTCGAAACCTGCCTTCAGTGGATCGCCGATGCGGGCACGGAGCTGGGCACGGAGCAGTTCGATTCCACGGCGACGATCTACGCCTTCCTGACGCACGTCCCCTGTCTCCAGGAGCTGGTGTACAAGGCGGACTTAAGTCTCGAGGACTTGAAGAGCGTCCTCCGTGCCGAGGCATTCCACTTCTATCTGCACGAGCGCAAGCGCCACTTCCTGAGTCCGGAAGCGCTCGTCAGGATCATGGGCTCCATCGGCCGCTCGTGGGTCATCGGCTACAACACGGCGCTGGAGCGTCTCACCCGGAATCTCTCGGAAATGATTTTGAGCAAGGAACGCTCCATCATGATCCACCGCGACACGCTCAAGACCATGGAACAGGTCTTCACGGGGGGCGGCGGGGCCACGTCGGTCACGACCGACAGTGGCGGGACCAACCTGCTCCTGCTCGGGAATACCGGCACCGGGAAACGGACGCTGATCCGGAACCTCGCCTACATCCTGCGCCGCGAGGAAATCGAGCGCGGCGAGGCCTTCACGGATGTCTTGCTCCTCAAGACCGCGCTGCTCCTGTCCGGATCGGCGCAGAGCGACAGGGATTTCTTGAAGGCCGCGGAAGACACGTCGCAGGGCGGCCGATTCATCTTGGTCATCGAGGACACGTCGATGTTCCTGAAGGCCGCCGATCCGCGGCTCAAGCAAATCCTCTTGACACTCCTTCAGAGCAAGAACGTGCGGGTCGCCTGCGCAGCGGATACGGCCGAGTACCACACACTCATCAAAACCGACCCTTTGATCGACAATCTCTTCAAGAAAGTGTACCTCGAGGACTCCTCCGACATGGAATCCATGGCCGTCCTGCTGGAGGAATATTTCAGTCTGGAGCACAGACGCCGGGTCAGGATGTCGTACCGAGCCCTCAAGATCCTGCTGGAACTCTGCAAGCAGTACATCAGTCGCATCGGCCTTCCGGGCAAAGCTGTGGATGTCCTGCGCGAAACGGTCATGAGAGTCCGTGGGAGCGGGAAAACAACCATCACAGAGGAGGATGTACGCGAGACGATCTCGGAGCGCACCCGCATCGATGTCCGCGCCCTCTCCGACCGCGATAAAGACGCGCTGATGCATCTGAAGGAACGGCTCCAGGAGCACATTATCGGTCAGGAACAGGCGCTCTCTGGCCTGGTCGCCGCTCTCAAGCGCGGACGGCTGAATCTTCAAGTGCGCAAGCGTCCCATCGGCACGTTCCTGTTCCTCGGGAGCACCGGCGTCGGGAAGACGGAGACGGCGAAGGCGCTCGCCACGGAGTACTTCGGCAGCGCCGAGAGTTTCATCCGGGTGGATATGAACGAACTCGCAGACGAGAGCGGCATGCAGACATTGATCGGCGGACCGACCGACAGAGGTTTCGTCGAGGGAGTCCTGACCAAACGGGTCTTGGACAGACCGTTCTCGCTGGTGCTCTTCGACGAAATCGAGAAGGCACATCCAAAGGTGCGAAATGTCCTCCTGCAGGTTCTCGATGAAGGAACACTCATCGACGGGCAGGGCATGAAGACCAACTTCAAGAACACCATCATCATCGCCACCTCGAACGCCGGCGTCCACTGGCTGAAAGATCACCAGATCCCCCAAGCCCCCGGGGAGAAGGATGCTTTCCGGCTCGCCCTCATCGACGCCATCGTGGCGGAGCGCGTCTTCTCCACGGAATTCGTCAACCGTTTCGACGAAGTGATCCTCTTCTCCCCTCCGACGGCGGAGGAAGTGAAGAAGATCGCGATCCTGATGCTCGGGAGCATCGTTGCCGATGTCCGATCGCAGCGCGGCATCGAGATCACCGTCGAGCCGGCGGTCATCGACCTGCTCGCGGTGCGCGGCTTCAACCCGGAGTTCGGCGCGCGCGAAATGCGCCGGACCATCACGCAGACGATTGAAAATTATCTGGCGGATTATCTGCTCAGTCACACGGTGAAACGGGGGGATACGATCATGATACGGAGAGAGGACTTGAAGGCGTGATTTGTTTCACTTCCACCCCTTCACCTTGAGCGCTTCTTTCGCGGCTTCCTGCTCGGCCTTCTGCTTGGTATTCCCCTTCCCCACCGCCACCTTCTCCTCGCCGATGAACACGGCGCAGGTGAAGAGCTTCAGGTGATCGGGGCCCGCTTCCGAGAGGGACTGGTAGGTGGGGGTGATGCCCGTTTTCTCCTGCGCCAGCTCCTGGAAGACGCTCTTCTCGTCCCGATGGCGCCCCTTGGCGAGGAGCTGTTTCAAGTGCGTGATGATGAACGTATGGACGAACTGGCGCGCGACCTCCAATCCCTGATCCAGGAACAACGCACCGATGAAGGCCTCCAGCGCGTTGGCGAGTGTCGATTGTTTCGTCCGGCCATCGCTCGCCTCCTCGCCACGGCTGAGGAACAGGTAATCGCCGAAGTGAAGCTCACGGGCGACTTCGTAGAGGTGGTTCCCCTGCACAAGGGCCGATCGCCAGTTCGTGAGCTCTCCCTCCGGCTTGTCCGTAAGTTCGAAGAGATACTCGGTGGTGATGAGCTGGAGGACGGCATCCCCCAGAAATTCGAGCCGCTCATTGTTGCCGTGGCGTGCACGTTCGTGGATCGCCGAGCGGTGCGTGAAGGCCTGATACAGCAGCTCCTTGTTGCGAAACCGGAAACCGACGATCCGTTCGAGACCGGCGAGGGAAGTGGGGTTGGGCATAGATAAATCTAGTTTACAGGCTGCATGGCTAGCATGCATACACCGCAGTTTCGCTTGCGAACCATATAACCATGTAACCATGTAACCATGCAATCGTTATCCCACTTGCTTCTGATCCCCTCTGTGCGCCAGGGCATTCAGTACACCATTCACGAACTTCGCGCTCTCGGAGGTCCCGTACTCTTTGGCAATTTCGATTGCCTCGTTCATCACCACCGCAGGGGGCACGTCGGCACAGAACATGAGCTCGAACGCCCCGATCATGAGGATCGATCTGGTGATCGTGTCCATCCGCTCGAGCGGCCACTCCGGAGCATGCGTCTGAATCCCACTGCGCACCATTTCCCAGTGCTCTCCTACACCCTTCAGGAGCTTCTCGCAGAACGGAATATCCACCGCTTCACCCCCTCCGGCCTCCGCGATGTTCTTCTGGAGCGAACTCTGCTCATCGATGAGGCGCACCTGCATCTCGAAGACCGTCTGCATGACCACGATACGTGCGAGACGACGACGGGAGGGCATAAGCAATGGTGGAATTGAACGACTTATAGCTACTCAACCCCGATTGCTAAATTGCTAAATTGTTAAATTGTTTGCACGCATCCGCCGACGTTCTTGCTTGCTAACCAATTTAACATATCGTATCACAGCTGAGGCTCACGCTTTCACCCTCGTAATTTTCTTCAGTGCCTTTCCACTGCGGTCTTTCGCTGTAGCGGGGCCAGCAAATGGTGAAGAGGAGAAGTTCCTGAGACGAACGATCTCTTTGCCGAGGTACACGGAGTGGCGGCGCCGGCTTCGATCCTTACTGAGCCGCTTCTTGGGTGTGGGACGCTTGGCCATAGCGGGGATAAGCTACAGACGAAAATGTAAAATGTACAATGAAAATGTACAATGAAGTGTAATCCACAGCTTCAGCTCAACCCCTCGCGTCATCAATCTCATTCTACATTGTACATTGTACATTCTTACCGCCTCTGTCCGCTGAGCGCCATCATGAAGCGGAGAACGTAGAGGAAGAGGTTGAAGATATCGAGATACAGGGAGAGGGCGAGGAGGAACGGCGATTCACCGAGTGATGCATCGCGCTGCAGGCGCTGGATGTCATACGCGAGGAAAAGCGCGAAGACGATGATCCCCGCTCCCGAGACGATCATTTCGATGGCCGGTCCGCGCATGGCCGGAATGAAGAGCTGCAGAAGGCCGAAGACGAGGAGGCCGATGAGCGCGTTGAAGAGGAAACGCCCCGAGATACCGCCGAGGTTCGCCGAGGCGATATTCGCAACCACCGCCGATGCAGCCACCAGGAGGGCCGAGGAGACGACCGCATTCAGGAGGATGGAAGCGCCATTGACGTACCCCGTGAGGACCCCGATGAGGATGGGGGTCAGCGTGAGCCCGGACAGGAAGGGGAAGAGCGCGAAGAGCACGTAGTTGAGCGGAGGCGATCGCACCCATGCCCGCGCCGAGAACACGAGCACCACTTCGGCGAGGAAGAAAGCAAAGATCCAGCCGGACGCGATGATGGGCATGGCGAAGGTCATTCCGGCGAAGACACCGACAAGAGTCATAACCATGGCGAATGTCATGAGCCAGTACGCCTGCGCTACCCACCGTCTCAAAATAACCGGCGACGAGACCTGTGATATGGGCATGGATGGCTGAAACATGCGCATATCTTATACTTTTTGGACAAGTCGACAAGTTGTTTTGCCACTATTTCTGTGCTATAATCGTTAGATTTATGCGCTCTAAGTCGCGCTCCATCGGTTTTGTCCTCATAGCGGGATTCCTCCTCACGCCGCAGACCGGCAGTGCGGCGGGCGGGGCAGCCGCACTGAGCGTGTTCATCCAGAACCATATCCTCAACCAGGCGCTGATCGCGTTCGGCGGTATCGTCGCCGCCGCGGTGTTCTACTACGCCGTACGGATGATCGTAAATTCACAGAGCGAAAGCTCGTACTCGGAGCTCAGGAATTCTTTCGTACACACGTTCACCGGCCTCGTCGTCATCGGCTGTGCGGCCGGTATCGCCAATGCGTTCTACACGATGACACCCAATCCGCTCATCCTAGGCATCACGAGCGTCACCGACTACATCCTCACCGGTGCGGCGGGCGTCTTCACTCTCATGGTGACCATCGCAGGCATCGGGATGGTGACATCGCAGGGAGACGAAGGGGCGTTCTCGAAATGGCGGAAAGTTATGATCGGAAACATCATCGGAACCGTCATCATGCTCCTCGCGGCCACCATCGTGAATGCCGTGACAAGTCGCAATCCGTTCCTTGTGACCAGCGAGCTCGCGGGGATCTCGCTCTTCCTCCTCCAAATCATCGGATTCGTCTGCGTCATCGCGCTCATCGTCGCCGGCATCCTCCTCATCGTATCCATCGATGAGTCGCTTCGCGACAGGGCCAAACGCATCATCATCGGCACGCTCATCGCACTCGCCCTCCTCATCGCCTCCTACACGCTCATCGCGACTTTCGTCTAGGACATGCGCAGGCTCCCCACACTCCTCCGGCTCATCACATTCGGCTCGCTCCTCGCGCTGCCGTTTCCCGCGTATGCCACGGGAGCGGACATCGGTAATATGTTCCTCAACCTCGTCACGGTATTCGTTCCTATCGTGATCCCCATAGCCATCCTCGTCGTGGTGATCTCCGGCTTCATCCTCATGACCTCGCAGGATGAAGCGGCTCTCACGAAAGCACAGAGCGCCATCATCGCCGCCGCCATAGGCGGTATCATCGCGACGATCATCGTCGCCGTCGGCCCGCTCAACTTCATTAGCAACCTCTACAACGGCGTCGCCGGCTATTTTATCAACCCTGTTACGGGCGGAGATATCGGCTGGGAAGCGCGGGGAATCGCCGATTGGTTGGCGACGATGGCGGCGATGGGCGGCATCGTGACGATCATCGTCGCCGTCCTGCGCGCGGCAGCGAGCTTCGGCGGGGACGAGGCGGCGTACTCGGCGGTACGCAACTCCATCCTCCATGTCATCATCGGGTTCATCATCATCGGCGGTGCATACATCTTCGAACTGGTGTTCTTCGTCGACCGCGAGCCGAGCCCCCTCCTTCTGCTCATTCAGTTTCGCGTCGAACAAATTCTCTTCGTCATCACCACCATTGCGGTGGCCATCCTCATCTATGCAGGACTCCGGATGGTGATCAGCTTCGGGAAAGAGGACGAGTTCACCTCCGCGAAATCGCTGGCCATCCGCGTCGTCATCGGTCTCGCCATCGTCCTCCTAAGTTACGTCCTCGTGAACGGAGTCGTCCTTCTCTTCAACGGAACCCTGATATAGCCGCTGCGGCATCGACCGCACGGCGCGTGTCCAGGATGTCGTGCGTCCTGATGAACCGCGCGCCGGACAGCACGGCGATCGCCGTGACCGCGAGTGTGGCGGGGAGCCGCTCTTTGGGCGGAAGATTCCCCGGACCCGCGAGGAACGATTTGCGGGAAGGGCTAACGAAAAGCGGGCCGATATCCGTGAGTTCCCGAAGGCGCCGGATCAGATCGAAGGAATACCGAGAATCGGAGGAAACGAAGTGCCCGAGCCCCGGATCGAAGATCAGTTGTGATTTCCGGACTCCGGCGGAAAACGCAATAGCGTTCCGCTGTACAAAGAACGCACGGACCGTCGCAACCACATCCTCATACCGGACCGACTGGACCGTCGTCCGCGGCGACGGATCTTTCGCGTACATGAGAATGTAAGGGCATCCCGCCTGCGCGATTGCCGGAAACATGTTCGCATCTCCCCTCCCAGCCGTGACATCGTTGATCAAATCGGCTCCGGCCCGGAGCGCCCTGAGCGCCACCTCCGACTTGTAAGTGTCGACAGAGATCCACAGATCCGGCAATGCCGAACGCAAGGCGTCGATAACCGGAAGCACCCTCTTCAATTCCTCTTCAAGGGGGACGTCGATGGAGCCGGGACCCGTCGCTTCCCCGCCGATTTCGATGATGTCCGCGCCTTCTTCGGCGTATCGCCGCGCCCGCGCAACAATAGCCTCCGTATCCATAGATCTGCTCTCCGGGACATAGGAATCGGGTGTGGCGTTGATCACTCCGACGACTGCGATGCGATGCGAGAGATCGAGCACCCGATCATGGGACTTAAGCTGCACACACAGAGGATCGCCGACAAACGATCAGGAGGCAACTGACCTCTCAAAGCCTGCTATACTCGCCGCATGTGGTTTTTTAGTAAACGCAAGAAAGAGCCGAACAAGCGGAGAAGGGTGATCCGGCGGCTCATCGTGGGGTTCATCATCGGCGGCGCCATCAGCTCCATCGTCGGTGGCGCGCTCCTCAGAGAGAAACGCAAGCAGCACTTGGGGGAGGATGCGGGGGAGTAACAGTTAGGGTTTGGGTTAAGGGTTTGGGTTAGGGAAGAGTTTCCCAACCCTAACCCTAACCCTAACCCTCATTGTTCATTGCCCTTCACGACCAATTGCTCCACTTCCCTTACCGCCTCCTCCAGTCCCCCCTCTTTATTGACGACTTGCGCGTTCGTGCGGCTCGCCGCTTTCAATTCCTTCCGCATGCTCTGGAGGCGGCGCCTGAGTTCCTCTTCCGGCATCGGGGCGCGCCTCTGAATGTGCGCTGTGAGCTGCTCCTCGTTCTCGGGAAGGATGAAAATAGTCTGGAGCCTGTACGGTCCGTTCTTGCCGAAAGAAGGGGTTTTCCTGATGCTTTCGAATCCCTGGACATCCACTTCCCGGACAACGGTTTTCCCCTGCTCAATCGGTGGAATGATTTCCCCGAGGAGCGTCCCATAGCGTCCTCCGTGGTGCACCTGAGCCGTTTCAAGAAACTTGCCTTCGGAGAGCCACAGCGAAAATTCCTCCTCCGGGACGAACCGATAGAGGTCATCCCCTTCACCGTGGCGCCGGGGGCGCGTGGTCGCTGACCTCGGGAACACCAGTTCCGGATGCCGGTCGCGAAGCGTCTTGAGGATCACGCTCTTCCCCACTCCGCTCGGGCCGATGATGAGGACGAGTTTTCCGGGATGCATCTGTGAAGCATGGTAAAGCATAATAGGAAGAATCCCTTTTCTTGCGCTCTATAGAGACATTGAAAAAGATTGACAAATCATGTACAATAAACAGATTTGTTCCTTCAAATCCTCTCAACACCTCATGGGTCTAAGCAGGGAGAATGATGGGATGGTCGCTGAGGATGCTCACGTCATTCCATCATCCTCCCTGCTCTTCGACCCCCAAAACTACCGTCCATGGGCACCAAGCACATGTACGTGCAGTCTTCCGACCGGAGAGTTCCCTCGCCCCACAAGGAAGAGGGATCCACAAACATACACACACGGCCTTCTTCCGGCCGATGGAAGATGCGATTCCCGACACATCGGGATACAACAAACACACAACGGAGCGGTTCCCGCTTAGAGCCGCAAGAGGTGTAGGGAGCAGAAGGCGCCCGGTCGGCGTCTTCCGCGCTCAATTCACCTCTAAATGAATTGAGTGCAAATAAACGGGCATTCGGATCGGAGTTCCTTCAATCTCACGAGCGAGGGACTCCGACCCGGGTGCCCGTTTTTAAAGCGGGGCTGACGGCATGCCGCTTCCGGATGCCGCAGAAGGTGCGACTGAGGAAGAAGAGGACGAGAGGACAGGCGCAGGCGCCGGAGCATGGATAAACCACTGGAAATCCGCAGGCGCCAGAGCGGGGACGAAGGTCGAGAGGCGGACGGGGCCGCACGCCTGGCACGTCGACTTCTGCTCCCAGAACACACGGACTGCCGGCACGATGTATGTCGGGCGCGCAGAGTCCCCGCGGCGGAGAACGTAGACGAGATCCGCATCGCCGTACGTGACGGTCACCGGTTTCCCCTGGAGCCCGGCCCCGCTGAGCGGCAGAAGTCCGCCGCTCAAAAGACCGGTTGCGAGTTCCTCACGGCTCGCGGACGGATAGTCGGAACGCGCGAACACCTGAGGCGAGAGGAGATTAAGGTTGAGTTCCGAGACGGTCCGCGACTGCCGATCGAGCTTGACCGACAGCGCATTGACGATTTGTCCGCGGACATCGATGACCTCGCTCCCCGAGAACCGGAGAGGCCAGCGCACAACCGTGGTTCCTGCGATATCTGCCACAGACGGAGAGGCGAAGCCGGCACTCTCGATCCCGAACTGGGAAGCCGTATCGCGCGCGAGCGCGATCATCTCTTCATCGCCGGCCCGGCTCGTCGCGGGGGCCAAAGGAACGGACGATCCTGTGCGGCGGATCGTCAGGAGACGATTCTGCAAACGGAGCGTAACGGTGAACACACCGTTGGCCGTGCGGAACTCGAATCCCTGCGGCGAGAGCTGTAACCGGGTGAAGTCGAGCGGAACGCGCGCCGAGCGGAAGAGATTCAGGAAGAACGCGTCCTGCGTCCCGATACCCTGATCGCGGTAGAGCGCCAGCACGGAGGGGAGGGCGGGAAGAAGCCCGGACGTGACGACGTACGTCCCGACCGGCGAGATCGTGCCGCCGCTCAAGAGCGGGACATGGGGAGTGCGCGAAAATCCGCCATCCACTACGCCAAAGGCCTGGGGAGAGAGAACTGTATCTATGCTCTCCTGACCGACCGTAGGCGGCACGTTGCCCTCGCTCGGGCGCTGCAGCGGACTTAACCGGAGCAGGAAGACGTTCGCTCCAATAGACAGGAGGAGAAGGAGGAGAACGAACGGCTTTAAGCTCCTCCGGAGGAACGAGCGGAAACCGCGATCATGAGGATCGGTCATCATGGGGATGGTAAAAGAATATGAGTCACTCCAGTGCGAAGAACTGCATGCGTACGTTACTATACAGCCATGCGGCGATTGTTTGCCATCTTCGGCGCGATCCTGATCCTCCTTCCGGTCGCTGCCCGGAGTGCTCCGCTTACCGACCTCTCCGCCTCCCCGTACCGTGACGCGATTCAGGAACTCACGGACCGTGGAGTCGTGCAGGGATACGAGGACGGGACGTTCCGGCCGGATGCGCCCGTCAACCGCGCCGAGTTCCTGAAGATCCTCCTCGACACGCGTTTCCCTGAGGCTCTGCCTCCGGACGATCTCCGGTGCTTCCTGGATCTCGAAGTCCAGACACCGCAGTGGTACGCCCAGCCTGTCTGCCTCGCCCGCGCTCTCGGCATCGTGAGCGGGTACCCGGACGGATGGTTCCGCCCCGGGAAACCCGTGAGTCTTGCCGAAGCCCTGAAGATGGCTTTCCGCACGTTCTCTACTCCCCTCTCCTCCGGAAGCGGTCTCTGGTACGAGACATACCTCCTCACGGCGCGAATGCTCAATATCCTCCTCCCGCTCCTGAAGAAGCCCGCGCATCTCCTGACGCGGGGAGAGATGGCTTCGCTCACCGTGACACTCCTCCGTGAAACCGAAGAAGCAGCCAGGCATCCCCCGTCCGGCCATCCTGCGGTCTGCGGCAACGGGGCACGGGAGAACCCGGAGCAGTGTGATGACGGCAACACGCTTGACAGCGACGGCTGCAGCTCCATCTGCATCATCGTTCCCGAACCGGTGCGCCGCGCGTTCCTCCAGATCGACCAGCGCACTACGGGGACGCTCACGACCATTGCCCAGGGCCAGCAAGGTCTCCCGCTCCTGAAGTTCACCGCGCTGGCCGGACGCCAGGATGTCCTCCTCTCCTCCCTCAGGTTCGCGCCTTCCATCGGTTCGCTCGCATTCGGGCAGCACTACCGGCTCGCGATGGACCGGGATGGCGACGGGAAGTATGAGCAAATCGTGCAGGCCGACGGACGGGTGGATACCGGAACGCTCACATTTTCCGGCTTCACAGGGGGAGGCGTTCTCCTCCAGAAAGGACTGACGGTCCCGTTCATGGTCACGGCGGACCTTGCCGGGAGCCTCGGCCCCGTGACGATCGGGCTCGAGTTCGCGACGACGCTCCCTGACTACGTGGAAGCGCAGGGAGCAGAAGACGGCCTGGCACTCACCGGCATCGAGACGGACAATGCCTGCACTGCGGATACCTGCTTCATCCGCGTGAACACCGAAGCGAGCACGGACGTGAATATCTCGGAGCATGGCAACCTCTTCGTCACGGCAGACACGGTTCCGGTGCGCAGCCACCTCCTGCTCGGAGGAACGGTTTCCGATGCGCTCCTGAGACTGAAGCTGCGCGCCGGGGGCGAGGACACTGATCTCCACACCATCCGTATCGACGGCGTCAGCAGCAGCGTAGACGCCCTGCTCCTGTTCATCGTGCCTCCGGGACAGGGGTTCGATCCCGGGAAATCACCACCCGTGGCACAGGCGACGAACGGCCAGTGCCCGACCGAACCCAAAACACGATTCTGCGTGAACCTGAGCCTTCGGACCATCCTCGTGACACCGCAGCAGGAAGTGACGCTCGTCATCGCGGCGAAGATGAAAACGAAGGCGCTCGGTGCCGTGAGCGGCGAGAACATGCGTCTCTCCCTCTCCCCCACCGTGATTCCCTCCTCCGTCGCCATCGAGGCGCGCGGCACCTCCTCCAACCAAACGCTCCTTCAGAACAACGGCGATGAGCGGGAAGACGGCGAAATTTTCATCGGTGCCGCGCTCCCCGGACCCAACAGGCAGATCATCGGTCCCATGCATGATACGGCTCTCGCGACGATCGCAGACATCGTGAACAGCGGTTCCGCGGAGGAACTCTTCATTCCCTCGGGGCAGAGGAACATCGGCGCCTTCAAGTTCATTGCTACCCCGCACGACAACTCTTTCCACGGCACGAACGACGTCATCATCAGAACCCTTCAGTTCCGTGTGTCGGCGCAGAACGTGCAGATGGATCCGCTGGGTTTCCGTCTCCGCGCGTCGGACGCCGGCACCACCATGCCCTGCACGGCGACCGAAACCACCGGCACGTTCACCGTGACCTGCAGCCATGTTGATGAGCAGGAGGTCCAGAGCGCTGTCTGGCAGGGCTCTTCGCTCGCGTACTTCCTCGATGCGAACGTCACGAACACGGAGATCGTCCCCGGCCCCAGTACACTCTTCGTCACCCTCCCCATCCTCGGCGACCGCACGCAGGAAAACTCCGTCCTCTGGAGCGACGGCGTGACGGATTTCTCCTGGGTGGACATCGGGAAGACCAGTGTGGATTCGACGATCTACAGACAAAAATGAGAAACGTGTACAATGCCTGTCATGGGAGACGATGAATCCCTCACGCACGTCGGCCGCAGCCACCACAGGGGTATCGAGATCGCCCTCGCAACACTCGGCGGATTTGCGGCGTCCTTCCTCGCGCTCGCGTTCACCGTCACCAACCGTTCCTTTCGCTCCCTCTCTGGCCAGCTCCTCGCCGGAAACCCGGAGGCGAACCGCGAGTTCCCGACTACCCTCAATACCATGCAGTCGGCGATCGAAGGGGGAAATCCCATCCTCCGGTCCATGACGTCCTACGGGTGGTGGGTGGCCGTCATCATCCTCGGAGTCCTCTGCTCACTCATCCTCCTGAAGCTGGTGAGGAAGTATGTCTAGGCCACAAATGACAATTTCATTCCGTCATTGCCTGCCTCGCAAGCAGCGCCGCACCTCTGCGTGCCGCGTCGTCCAGAATCCCGCACGTGATGACCGGCGGTTGGCTCTGCGCAAGGAGCCAGTGCCTGAGCTCCGACTCGATCTCCTGGAGATATGGTTTGAGCGCACGTCCCACACTGCCCCCGAACACGATGATGGACGGATCCAGCGCGTACGTGAGATCTGTCACCAGCCACGCAAGCTCGCGGAATACCTGGGGCTTCAGCGAAGTGCCCGCCTCCCCTTCCAGGTACTCGGCCGGTGTCCGCGCCCCTTTGCAGCGCCTCCCGAGCGCCGTCCCGGACAGGAACTGCTCCGCAGAGCCCCGATCATCGTCAGCCGCGTACGGAGGCTTCCCCGGCATGAGCAGCATGTGTCCGACTTCGCCCGCAAAACCTCTCGCACCGTGATAGAGCTTCCCGTCGATGACGATGCCGCCGCCCACGCCCGTTCCCAGCGTCACGCCCACCACCACGCGATGCCCTTTCCCCGCGCCCACGAGCGCCTCGGCGAACGCGAAGCACCGCGCATCGTTCTCGATGACCACCGGCAGCCCCGTGTGCAGAGCAATGTCCGCGCGGAGATCCGCACCCTCGGCTCCAGGAATGTTCGGCATCGTGAGCACGCGATGCGTATCGGCACGCACGAGACCGGGCACGCCCACCCCCACTGCAACGGTGTCGGTGGCCCGGAGCGCGTCGATCTCCGCAAGAAGATCTGCTCGAACCGCTTCGAAACCCCGCTCCGCGTCCGTCGGGAGCACTTGCTCGGCCTTCCGTTCCAGCGTCTTCGCGTCGTAGAGCGCGAGCGCCGTCTTGGTGCCGCCGAGATCGACGCCGAGGATGGTCGCGTTAGTGTTCATGTCGCTATTTGATAACGTGAGAAGAATGAAGAATCAGGAATTATGAATCAAGAATGAGGGAAAGAGCGATAACGAGCAAAAAATTATTTCTGATTCCTGATTCCTGACTTGTCCTGAGCCTTGTCGAAGGATTCTTGATTCCCATTCGACAACTGCTTCTCCTTCGCTGCATAGAGGAGGACTGTCTCCACGAAGATCGCATGGCTCCACGTGAGCGGCGAGACGGAGAGCGGGGCCCCCGTGAGAGGATTCATCTGCTCAGGGAGCATGCCGGCGACGGAAGCTCTCGCCGCCACCCACTGCAGATCCTCGAGGGGACGCTTCAGATCCCCGGGCGTCTTCGCCGTGGCGATGCGCCACTGCGTGAACCAGAGGGTGGTGATGATCCAGGGATTGCCGGGGATTTCCGGAGTCGGCGGAACCACAGACTGATAGTAATCACTCTGATACCGCGCCATCCCCCCGATCGGCGAGTGCACGGTGAGCGCGCGCTCGAGCCGCTGGATGGTGGAGACGACACGCGGATCGTCCGGCGGGAGAATATCGAACATCCAGAGGATGCCGATGGAGGCGTCGGGGGTGGAGTCCCGCTCGATGGTCGTGCCGTTCTCGCGCTTGATCTTCTTGAGGAAACACTTCGTCCCCTCGTCGTAGAGGTGGAAGAGCATCGCTTCGGTCATGCGGTCCGCGGCCTCGCCGTACTGGTCCGCATGGCGATAGTGTCCGAGCGCGGCGGAAATATTTCCTGCCGCACGAAGCCCCGCGGCGGTAGCCGCCGCCGTGTACGTGAAGACGCCCCGGTGCTCCTCCCAGAGATCGTAGCTCTGGAGCGGCAATCCGGTTTCCGGCTCGGTGTACTGGATGAGGAAGCTTGCGGCGCGCCGGACGAACTTCTGGTACATCGCATGGAGGAATTCGAAATCCTGTGTCCGACCGAAATGCCGCCAGAGCGCCAGGAGCGGGAGCGCCGTCTCGTCCCCCTGGATCGGGAGGACGGACTGCCGGCTGCGGTACCACGGATGCCAGGAGGATCCGGCCGAACCATCGGGGTTGTACTTGTGCAGGAGGTAGCCGTCCTTCGTCTGCGCCTCCGCGCAGAAGCGAAGGAAGCGGCGCACGACTTCCGTCTGACCCGCACGCGTGAGCGCCATGCTGACGAACGCGCCGTCGCGCGGCCACACGTAGGTGTAGGTGTCGCGATTGAACTGCATGATGTCGCTGTCGTTCGCCGCAACGATGCCACCGTGGTTGTCTATTTGCGTGCGGATGGTGAGGAGGCTCCGGATGTAGAGATCCATGACTTCCGGCGGGAGCTTCCCGCCAGGATCGACGTGCGATCCCGCCCAGCCCCGCCAGTAGTTGCGCGCCGCCTGCTTCACCTGATCCGGCGTCTCCTCGAGGAGGAAATGCTGGAGCGCATGGACATCGGAGATTTTTTTCCCCGCACACACCCACTGGTACACCCACGTGCCGCGATCAGGACGCACCAGGCAGTCGATCTCGACCGTCGAGTCCACGGACCCCTGCTCGATGGGATAGCGGCTGAGCGCACCGTCCTCGGCGTCCCGCCACGTCCCTTCGAGGCCCTTGTAGTTCGACTTGCCGATGGAGAACGACGTAATGCCGGTATGGTCGATGTGCGTCTCGTCCCTGCTCAGCGGATGGAACTCGTTGGGGATCTCGCTCGGGAGGCAGTTGATGGGATCGCTCGTCGTGCCGCCGACCAGGAAATACCGGTGCTGCCGGTAGTGGATGATGCTCTTCGTATGCGGCTCGAAGAACGCCGTGTCCTTCTGCTTGTCGCCATAGATGTAGAAATCGTGGTGGAAGAAGCACTGGACCTTCCGCTCCGCGCCATCGAGAGTACGGAGACGGAACGAACGCACGAGGATGTTCCTCGTGGGATCGACGAAATCCTCCGAGAGGATCTCCAGCCCCAGGCGGTCGCTCACGAGCTTCGACGCGGAGACGAGAGACGAGTCCGCGTACCCCGGCGTGATTTTCCAGGAACCGTCGGACGTCCACGAGAGCCCCTTCCCCTCGATGAAGAACCCCAGCCGATGGAACTTGCCGTAGGTCGTGTGGTCCTCCTGCCCGACGTGCGGGTAGTAGAAATCCCTCAGCTGCAGGAATTCGTCAAAGGTGGCGAGGAGAGAGCCGTTACCGAGGACGAGACTTCGGGGCATATCCAGGTGTGAGGATTGAACGATTGAAGGGAGAGATATAAAATGTAAGTGACTGATCATTTCTTCCGTCTTCCGTCTTCCGTCTTACATCTTGATGCCGGAGTGAAGCGTTCCAACACCAAACGCAGGTCTTCCAATGCATGACTAAACCTGCGATACGCCTCGTACGGCGAGTCGTAGGGACTGAAGTATTTGTGCACGTCCCCGTCACTCCAGTACTTCGTAGAGAGGTAGTAGAAGTGATCGGATGTCTGGAGCTTGCGCCACGTATCGAGGAGTGCCGGATCTTCGGACTCCCGTACCGCATGCTCGAGGGCATAGAGTCCCGTGAGCGCCGCTTCCTGGAGATGATTGCTGCGCCAGGCGGAGAGGTCGCGCTCGATGTCCGCCCAGGAGACGATTGCATGCGCGTCGAACACGTCGCAGGGCTTGCGTCCGAAGCGCGTGATGACCTGCGACGGCGTGAGCAGCGCGATCCCGCGTTTCAGGAATTCCGCAGGGAGAGCCCGCAGGAACTCGAAGATCCCCGTGTCGGCCCACTGGTGCTCGCCGAACGTCTCGTAGTCCATGAACAAATTCACACTTTGGCCACCCGAAGAGCGGACCCACTCGGCGAACGTGTCAGCCGTGAGCGGATAGCCAGACCAGGTCTTGTTGCTGAAACGGAAGGCAATGTCGTCCGAGAGGCGATAGTTCTTGAGAAGCGTTCTGATCGTCCGCGTCGTCGATGAATGGATCCGGTGGTGCGCAATCGTCTGCTGCCACTCGCGCGGCAGCTCAAAAGACGGCGGGTGATAGAGCACGTTCGGGCTCCGGCCGCTCAGGAGATGATCGGCTCCCTCCGCGAGAATCCCGCGGAAGCCGAGTAGCCTCGCCACTTCGGCGATCTCGTTGCTGTAGACCAGCTCCGTGTTGCGGAAGATGCGCGGCCGAACACCGAACAACTCTTCGATCATGTCGACATGCCGCTCCACCTGCTGGCAAAACTCCTCGCGCGAGAAGAGTGCGGAGAGCGAGTGGTAGTACGTCTCGGCCAAGAATTCGACCTTCCCCGTAGCCGCAAGCGCCTTGAACGATTCCAGCACGTCCGGCCCGAAGTCGTGGCACTGGTCGATGAATACTCCCGAGAGCGAGAACGCAACGCGGAAATCCGGGTACTGTTCGATGAGCTCGAGGAGCAGCTTGTTCGTCGGGAAGTAGCACTTCTCGGCGACTTTCCGGAAGATCGCGCGATTCTTCTCCTGATCGAAGTACTCGCCGGGTTTCATCTGGCCGATGTCGGTGATCCGAAGATCCTTCAGACGGTACGGTTGGTGAACCTGGAAGTAGAAGCAGACGGACGGAGATGTGTGTTTGTTCTGCATGATCCGGGGGGATGGGGTTAGGGTTGGGGTTGGGGTTGGGGTTAGGAGTTCGATGACAAGCCTGAATAAATCGAGAGTATCTTCCCCGCCTGCCGATACCAGGTGTGGTTTAAGAGAATCCGCTTGCTCTGCGAACGCATCTCGGACCGCAGCGGTTTCTCGCGGAGGACGGTGAGGATACAGTCGGCCATCTTGTCGGTGTCCCAGAAATCCACGAGCATCGCGTTGTGCACGACCTCGGCAACACCGGATTGCCGGCTTAAGACCACCGGTGCGCCGTGCGTGATCGCTTCGAGTGCGACGAGGCCGAAGGGCTCGGAGACCGAAGGCATCACGAAACAATCGGCTCTCGAGTAGAGCTTCCTCGCCTCCTCGCTCGTGACGCGTCCGGCAAAGATCATGCAGTCGGAGAGCCCACGTTCGAACGTCTCCTGAATGAGCTGCGAAAGCAGGTGGCCTTCTCCCGCAACGACGAAACGCACGTCCGGCCGCAGCCGGTGCACGCTCTGCGCCGCGCGGATGAAGTACGTGACCCCCTTCTGCACCGTGAGACGGCCGAGGAAGAGCACGAGGGGATGCGCACCGCCGTCGTCATCCAGCCGCATCAGCGGCTCAGATGCGAATGTGCCGTTGTGAATCACCGTGATCTTGTCAGCCGGGATCCCGTACTCGCGGATGAGGAGATTCTTCGTATACCCGCTCACGGAGATGATGTGGTCGGCCTTCATGAGCCCCTGGAGTTCGCGCTTCATGATCCACGCGTTCGGCCTAAACTCCGTCCGGTCGAGCTCGGTTGCGTGGACGTGTGCGACGAGGGGCATGCGGTGATGCCTCGACGCGCGCACGCCCGCTTCCAGCGTCATCCAGTCGTGCGTGTGGACGACGTCTGGACGGACAGCCTTCGTGAGCTCCGTTGCCACGGCCGTATAGCGCTCCACCTCTTCGCCGAGATTCTCGCCGTAGAGCTGGTCCACCGGTTCGCTCCCCTCGGTGACCCTCTGGGCATACGCTCTCCAGGAGTCGTACGGCCGGAGCTTCGTCGGCACGGGAATGATGATCTCGCCGCCGAGACTCCCCGGCGAGAGGATAGTCGCTCCTTCCTCCGAAGCCTCATCATGCGGCAGGACGAGCGTCACTTTCGCGCCGTGATGTAAAAGCCCCCGCACGATCCCCTGACAAGCCACGCCCAACCCTCCGCAGTGAACAGGCGGGTACTCCCAGCCGAACATGAGGGTATGGAGGGACATGTCTGTTTGTTTCTCGCGCACGCGCGCGACCAATCTCAACATTTTAGCAGAAATGAGCGGTTTTTCATAGGCCAATATTCTTCGAAACAGAGGCGATGTTCTTCGGTTCCTCTCCTCATACCCCAAGAGCAGCCAAATAATTGACACAACCTGTCATTTGACGTACAAGAATACTCTTCTATGAAGGATTCTCCCATGCAAACTCCGGTGGATATTGTGGCCGCGCTCGGATCTCTCGAGAGCTTTTACGCTGTCCTGCGTGCGGAACAGAAAATCGGCAATCAGGATAACCCCGCACTGGCATCGCTTCTTCAGGCAACCGAAGCAATACACGGAAGAATTGCAGCCCTACAAACCCAGGCGATCGGCAAGCCGGTCACGCCCGAGAGAGCGACCGATGCGATTCTCGAAGCACAGGTGAGCACTGCGACCATGCAGGCGATACAGCTTCAATCAGCGGAAACTCATGAGCAACTCGCAGCACTCCTTTCTGGCGCCATCGAGCGGGCACCGCACTATGACCGTGCGCAGCAGCTCAAATCACTGCAAGCAATCGGTGAGCTTGGAGACGGCTTCCAGCTCCAAGGTGACCGTTTCCTCATGGATCTGACACAGAGGACCGATCGATTTCACCAGTCCCGAGGCGTCTCAGTTGATCGCGCGCAGGTCGCGGAGATCACCAACCGCGTGGATGAATGTCACGGGCCGGAATCTGCAAACATGATCCCCGGTCTCATCATTCTCACCAACGGAAATATTGCGGCAATCGATCGGCTCACCCGTGAGTGGTGCCGGGAGGGCGAAGAGAAAGCAGACCCGATACATAATCCTTTCAGAATTTTGGCCAAGTTCATGGCGATTTTCAGCGATGTAAGCCAGGAAGTGATCACTCACAGTCTGCATTTCGGTTCGCATTCGCCGGAGTCGCGAACCAAAGACCGCTCGGTGCAATCGGCACAGATGCATGCCGGAGCCGTTCTGGAGCAAATCATCACCTCGAGAGAACTCACAATGATCGACGAACTGGATAAGGACGTCGTCACCAACCGACTGTTCGCGCTGCTCGCAGATTACTGCTCGCCGGTACCGGGGAAAGACAAGCGACATCCGTGGTTCTGGGCGGAAAAACTCGGAAAGAGCATCTATGACCCACAGCAGATCCATTCGCTACTGACGCCTGAAATCCCACGCGGAATGCTGGCGCAGATAATCACCGATCTCAACAACCTCGACGCGGTTCAACGCGGACTCGTCGATGTTCCGGTCGAAATCGGCAGACCTTCGCCGCAGGAAAATCCCGCAGTCACTCCTGAGCAGTATGCGAGGACGGAAGCACTCAAGAGAATCTCTGGTCGCATGTCGCTGGGCGAGATCCCGATTCCCCCCGAACTCGCGCTGCGTCTCTTCAATTTCCCCCTGCTTCAGGGCGGGCCGACTGACACATTAGAATATTTTGTCAGGTTGGTCGAGACTCTGCGTAAGAATCATATAGGGAAAAGCGAAAAGCGCACTCCGCTTGAGCACGCCATGCTATTTCGGACACTCGCAACCGTACTCCGTCGCGAGGACCGAGACGTGCCACTCGATCTGCCGCTCACAGCAACCAAGCATGCCGGAACCACACCCCGGGAACTCCTCATGCAGCTGTGCAATACCGTCTTCCCGCCCGATGTCGTCCGGGGGAAAGAGCCGGTGAACGACCGTACCGCACCTGAGCAAATGTATCCGTTGCTCGATGCGGCGGAACCGATACATCACCGGTTTTTCGATTCTGCGGCAGCCGGATTTCCACGACAATATTTTGTACGGGCAGCAATCCAACAGATTGATCTTCTGCGCGATCAATGGCCGGATCGATTTGCCATATTCAACCGAAAATTCGCTCATGCGTGTCATCATTACTTCAGCGTACCCCATGTCGATCCGTTCACATGGTCACGTGAAAAAATGACACTCGAAGAGGCTCAAGAAGCAATATATGTCCCTTTTGTTTACCCATCAGCGACAACTGCATTTCGAGAGTACCTAGCGCAGCTCCAGCCATGTCCAGCACGCCGAAAGATCGTTATGACGGACCAAGAGTACATAAAACTTATCGGCCTCGAAGAAGGTGACACTACTAGACAGAAAGCAGGAGTTGCTGACGTGAAGACCGTGTCTCTCTGGAATGACCAGGCACACAGATTACGCGATAGAGAAGAATTCGCCACGGCTTTGGCGGACGCGATTGACGATGAAACAACACTTGTGATCATCAGTTCACTCACGCGTCTCGGTGATGTCCCATGCGGGAGCATCCATGAATTGGGGGAAGCTCTGAAAATTCTTCGTGAGAAACGGGCAACCGAAAAACACATCCCCATCCTGATTGACGGCTCCCAAGCCCTTTTTCGGCAACGCGGCATCAACCAGTTCAACACGTTCCAGCCCGATGCCTGGCTCAGCAACGGCAACAAGCTCGCCGGAGCCGGGCTGTTCGGTTTCATCTCGCTTCGGTACGGTACGTTGACAGGAAAAAGCGACAGCCTCTCCCTCCACTACGATGTACCGATCGCTGTATTGGAGAATATGTGCACCCTGGAAAGAATACTGCAAAACTCCGTGCTAGCCGGTTGCAATCTACGGTGCTGGGGAAAAAGCAAACTGCCTCAAGGTGGCAGCCCAACAGTTGAAGATGAGATTCTCAATTCACTGCGCGACATGACGACATATGCCATCGCAAGAGCAAGCAACCATGGAGAACACGTCTGGGCAGTGCTCGCTAATCCAAAAAGGAGCGACCAAGAAACAATCCACCAGCAACTCACGTCCACCTGGCAAAGACTCCACGCACAGGACCAGCGTGGCAGCAAGAATATCGACACCATGCTCTCTAACATCGAGCAGCAGGTACAACGTGAACATGGTACGGACTCGGCACGGCATCAACTCCAAACCCTGCGGCAGATGGCTGGCTCTGGATCGACAACACTGACCCCTGAGCAGGCCAAGGCATTCGGAAGTGCACTTTTCGGTATACATATCCGGCATCCGAGCCACAGAAATCCAGATGCGTATGGTGGCATCGTGACTGTGGATCTACCATTCATCGCCGGTAGAACACTCGCGAATGAGCTTTCAAATTATTATGGTTTCATGGTTACAGCATGCGGGCCAAAGCAACATTGCATCCGCATCAGCCTCGATGATCGCCAAACACCCGAAGACATCGAAGGACTCTTTCAAGCAATCGAGACCTTGCAGATCCGGCATGCTTTGCACAAAGCAAGAAACGGAGAATCATGGAGAGCCATCTTTGACATCACCGCAGAGGACGAACCAATGGTGTAGCTATTTTTTCCGCTGACTTTAAAACAGTGCGCGGAGCGCATCGTATTGCCCAGGAGCCCCTTCCCCGAGTCGCCGTTCATCCAGAGCATCCGCTTCCCGGAGGCGGATGGAAGGAAGGTCGTCGAGTCCCTGCATGACGATGTGCTCTGGAGCTGGATCGGAGAGGAAGGATCAGCGCGTGTTTCCTTCGGCCTCACGAATACCGAACGGGATGTCCGCTATGCCGCCTGGCGAATCGTGGAAGCGGGCAAGCGGGCAGGGTGAAACATGAAATCCATCCGGAACTATGGGCAAACTCCAGAAACTTTCGATCGGCTTCAGAACAACAGGTTACGGGCTCCATGCCAGGACATGCCTGGGCATTTCCAGACTCGCACAGGAGATCGGGAAAACAACAAGTGTCGAGCTCATCACTGGCAACGGACAGTGCGTAAATGCGAAAAATCTTCTCGACATGCTTAAGTTGGGTTACCCCGGAGAGAGGGACTTCAGTCTGGAAATCGAGGTCCCGGATGACCAGGTTCAGGAAACCGAACAAATGATCAGACAGAGAATGGAGGAGATTTTGACAAGTTGCTGACGGAAGCTCCAGGCATGCACTACGAGGATCCGCGGAGGAAAGCATAGGCTCCCAGTAGCTCTCTTCGGAAAAGATACACGAGGGACAGCGGGAACAGCACGAGACCAAAGAGCGTGACACGATCGGCGAAGACCTGCAGCGGAGATAATTTCCACGTTGTCTTTTCACCACGGATGAATCGCTGGAAATTCTGTGCGTCATCCACGCTGATCCTGTCTCTGGGACTGCAATTATTCGCCTCAGGGTACTGCAGGCAGGCGGGATTGTAGATATTGAACGCCTCGTCATACACCATATCTACCGGGCCGTTCCGAAGCGGCGGCAAGTTGAGAGACAACGCCTCGTAACACTCGGTGCCCGTACTCGCGGAGAAGAGGTAGTGGAAATCGCTCACACGTTCTGAGACCGGCTGAAATGCCCTCTGAACGGGTAAGCGGAGGAAATCCCCACTCTGTTTCTTAGACTGTAGGACGACGTCATACGGCATGCGGATGCTCACGGGCTCATCCCGAAGCAGGGTCGCATACGCATAGGCAAATATAAGCAGTGTCACTGCTCCCAGAACGAACGTCAGGATGCGTTCATCGAAGCGCCACGGAAGTGCGCGGCTCAAAGCAGCGGCTCCCACGATGCCGGAAAGTGAAACGAGGAGCGAGAGGACAGCGAGGAATCTCTCCGGAACGCGAAGCGCCGAGAAGAGAGGGAACTTCTGCAGGAATTCCGGCACAGCTCCGGTCCCGCGGACGAGGAGCAGAATGAACGTGACCAGCAGAACCGAAGTGAGCGCCAGGCCAAGCTTCCTCCAAAGAGAGAGACTCCGATTTCGTGCAGTGAAGTAGAGAAGCACCACGGAGCCGAGGAGCGCGATGTGCGGAGTAAGCATGCTCTCCTCCTGCACGCGGCTGAACGTCGCTTCGGAAGCATAGAGATAGACGGATTGAGGCAGCGCCCAGAAAGACTTGAGCGCAAACACCACCATGTTCTCCGAAGCGTGGAATCCGGAAAATACCGCCCGCACCTGTAGCGTAGATAGCAGGCTATAGACTGCGACCAGCTTGCTTGCGGAGAGGACGAGCGCGCAGGCGCCGAATGCAACGAAGCGGCGCACGAGAACCTTGAGCCGCTCAAGCGGATGCTTCGAAAGCAGGAGATCGAACGGAAGGAATCCGAGGACCGTGAGCAGCATGAGGAGAACGAGCGTCTGGCTTCCGGAGTACAGGACATACGCGGTCAGGAAGGAGAACAGCACGGCACGCACGCAGAGCGTTTTCTTAGTCTCGCGCCCGGGAGAGAACGCGAACCAGAGGAGCCATCCTGCAAGCGGCCAAGACAACACCCACATCTGTCCTACGGCCATGTGCATGAGATAGAAACCGTTCGCCAGACACACGAGCGCGAGCAGGTGGGACCAGGATAGTGAGAGACGGAGGACATCCTTCCCGAAACGGACCCAGCCGAAGTAGCCGACGAGCAGGATGATGACGGCGCTCAGTTGCAGAGCGGTCCAGAGATCGAAGGAGAAACTCAGCAGCTGCGTCAGCGAATAGAAATGATCCTGCGGGTTGCCGTACTGCGGAAATCCGCCGCAGAGGTGAGGAGCGAACCTCAGAGGCGCAAAACCCTGCCTCAGGAAATGCCACTGGCCCTCGAGTAACCGCGGGAAGACATAGAAGTAATCCTCACCGATATTCGGATACCGCGCATTGAGTCCCCAGAGAAAAATGCCGACAAGCGCGGCGAAGAGACCGTATACCGAGAATCGATGCTTCATCGGGGAAAGGGTAACACAGGGGCAGAGTGGCTGCCGATAGTGGAACATTTGCGAACGGACTGGTTTGCTTCTATGCGTGATCTCGCCCCTGCGCTAAACTTACTCATCCGACCTCTTCTACTGATCCATGCCCACTGAACGGATCGTTATCCTAGTCGATGGCAGCAACCTGTATCACTACCTGCGTGAGCTGAAGCTCACGGGGCTTGCCGAGTTTGACTACAAAGCGTTCGCGCAGTTTCTCGGTCGTGGACGCACGGTTGTGTCTGCGACGTACTACATCGGCAAGGTGCGGTCACACGGCGACTCGAAGGGCGAAGAACTTCGACGTTGGCAGCAGCGTCTCGTTGCCCACCTGCAAAACTCAGGATGGAACGTCGAGTACGGTCACATGTTGGAACACAACGGTGTTTTTCAAGAGAAGGGCGTGGACGTTCATATCGCTGTTGACCTGCTTACAGGAGCCTATGAAGACCGCTATGACACGGCTGTGCTGGTGAGTTCCGATACTGACCTTATCCCTGCCGTTCACGCTGTCAGGGGCAAGAAGAAACAGGTCGAGTACATCGGCTTCGCACACCGCCCCTCCTTTGGTCTGATGAAGAACGTTGATCTGACTACGACCCTGCGCCGCGAAGACCTCGCAGGATTCCTCAAAAAGCCCTGATAACAAAATACCCGCCGTCGCTTGCGCGAGGGACGGGTGGGTTTAACATTCACAGTGTACGGTGGTTTACAGTAACGATCAACTAGAAATTTACATGAATTGGATTCGATTGCTTTTGGCTTAATACAGCTAATTTCAGCAACCCTGCTCTCTAAGATATTGTTCAGATAGGGGTGAAGTCTCTTCTATCATGCTCGTACTTACTGGAACTGCTGAAACGGGCATCCGATCTTTTCGAGCGTTCGCAACCTGCCCAAAAGAACCAACTTCTGCGATTCGTACTTGCGAACGCGAAGGTAGACGGCGAAAAGCTAGTCTGGAACTTGAAAAGTCCCTTCTCTGGGATTGCTCAATGCGTCGAAACGAAGGATTGGCTGGGGCTGGTGGATGATTTACGAAATATAATTATTTTCGAACCGACGAAATCCTTTTTAACTCAGGCTTTAAGACCTCTTCGTTAAATTTGCCATCGTCAATAACATATTTTGCCCAATAATCTAATTCTAAAGGAACTTTATCTTCAATTATTCGTAGTGCATATGCAGCACAGGGAGCTGCAACAAGCTTGTCACGGTTTGCTTTTCCGAAAACATGATTCATCTTCATTAGTGCTGGATTCTCATTCTTAACCCACAGATCAAATTTAAATTCTTTTTTCGATCCCTGAACCTGAATTCCCGATCTAATCTCAGCAACACTTTCGTCCAACTGAATGAGCGTTTTAACTTGATTGATATTGATATTGAAACCTATTTCTAAATGGTCAAAGTACCTTAATTTATATCCTTTTTCTAAGAAAAGTAGAAAATCTTTGTTTAGATTAAGATTAATTCCATTCGCCTTCAATTTTTCGTAATGCTTTGAAATTTGATGACCCCAAGTAACATCAATTTCTCGAATTTCTAAAATCATTTTAGAATATTTTTCTAAGGCTGTATTCGCAAAAATAACTCCTTGAACCAAAAAATCATCTAACAAAAGTTTTCTTGATACCAGATAATCAGTATCAGCAAGGTTCAGCCAGCCAAGAATGTTAGAAGTTTTACTATTAGCCATTTATGAATCAGTAGCTGGGAATAGTGGATATTTTAGAAATCACCATTTGATGTCCTTGATTGTTAGCTGTTCTGGTTTTGTGCTCCCAAAAACAAGATGGTATTCACCAGACGCATTTGGAATTTCAAAAGTAGCGTAACCGTTTTTAACTGGGTATTTCTCATAATTCTCATACCAAGCTCTTTCTCTTGTGACAGTGTCATTAAAAATAGAAAAAGGCTCTTCTGGCCTCCATACTGAATCTGGGACTTTCACATTCAGAATAAAATTTGCGATTGAATTTTTTGTAATAATATCTAGTTCATATTCTGAGTCATATCCGATTTCAGGATCCGGATTCTTAATATTAATTTCCAACGGCCTAATTTCAACAATTGGTTTTTCCATAATCTTTCCCGTCCAGTAAGTTCCCACTGAAGACACCAGTGTTAAAAAAGCACTGAGGATAGCGATCCAAGAAAAGATAGTGTTTAAAGTAGCTACATTCATAATGTGCATTTAGTAGGTCAAAAGCGGCAAAAGTATAGTGCTTTTCAAGCTTTCTTTACAGTTGTTAGCCGTATTATTTCTCTGCATCTGTTGATACAATAGATTAAAGCTTAACCTCTACTTCTAGTTAAATGACCAGAAAAGCTACTAATAAATTTTTAACGGAGGCAAAGAGCCTGCGCGCGTGAAGCGGTCGAAGCATTGTATTTCACCCAACAAAGACATCCGTTTTTTATTTACGGGTTCGTAATAATGCCCGATCACTGTCACCTGCTTTTGAACGTTCGCGAAGAATCGGATATTTCCAAGGTAATGCGGGATTACAAAAGGCGGGTGTCATTTCAGATTGCCCGGGGTCCGGTTTGGCAACCGCGGTTTCATCTGGTGATTCCGAAAGATCCAGGTCTTGCTCTCTCCTATATTCATCAAAATCCGGTTCGCAAAAAGCTGTGTGAAACCCCAGAGAAATATATTTGGAGTTCAGCTTCCGGCAGATGGGATACCAAGGAATGGGAATGCTGGTAAGGGAAAAGGTCCGCGGGTAGATACCCGCTCTCGTAATAATTCCATGGTGGGGAAATTGGAGGTGATGCTGTGAAAGTAATTCGGTGAAAAATCAGCCTTCTTGAATGAGAGCGGGTGTCTACCCGCGGTTGTTGTAGAATCGCGGCATGTCTCACCGATATTCGGATACCGCGCATTGAGTCCCCAGAGAAAAATGCCGACAAGCGCGGCGAAGAGACCGTACACCGAGAACCGATGCTTCATCGGGGAAAGGGTAACACGGGCTCACTGCCGGTAGTAGGTGCTTTCCGCTTTCCGCTCATCGCTTCCCGCTTATCCGTTTCTTCTTCTGTTATGCCAAACTTTCGTTGTAGAATTGCACGCGTCATTGGGGAGTAGCCAAGCGGTAAGGCAACGGGCTCTGGACCCGTCATACGGGGGTTCGAATCCCTCCTCCCCAGCCATCCGTCTTCGCTCCTGCGGGAGCTACGCCGCGATTGGCTTTTTGATAGCAGTTGAGAGGATGCCGCGGCGTAGTCCGCAGACGAAGCCGGGCAGTTCGAAAGTAGTTATTTTTCGCAAATCATCCACCAGTCCCAGCCAAGCTGAATTCGAGCTGAGTCCGAGTGCGAAGCACGAAGGACGAAGCCGAAGATGCTTGGCCCCTCGTAGCTCCGAGCAAAGCGAGGAGCGAAGTGGGGCCAACATGCGCACGCGACCGTGGTGCTAAATTGCTACTCAGCATTCCGGTTTTGTGTAAAATAGGGGCCTATGATCTCGAACGATGCGTTAATTTGGTTTTTCCAGAACAACTGGATATTTGTTTTGCTGTTCCTTATTTCCCTAATAAAGGCAATTCCACATAAGTGGTTAAAATCTGAAGAATTTGTAAAAGCGTCAAAAGAAAGCCGGGTGACATTACTTACATTTGTGCTTGAAAGTTTTTTTGACAGCTTAAGCAGAGCCTCCTTTTCGTTGCTCGCTGTTTTGGGTCTCCAGGCCACGGTTACCTTGATCATCTTTGTTGTGGTAATTTTCGATATTGTTGTAAAAAGAGAAATTTCGACTCAGGCAGTCAGCCTATTTGGAATTGGTATTGTTGCCTTGTACTTAAATAGGCTCATTGAAACGGGAAAGAAAATTTCTTTTTTTGGAATGGTCGCTTGGGAAAGGAAAGATGAGCCGACCGTGCTGCCCTACCATTCCTAAAACCCGAGCCTCAATAACATTGTCAGTGATTCAAAGATAAAGTTCTAGACCGAGCTCCCCAGCCAAGCAAAAAACGATTGCCAAGACTCCATGAAAGGATGTACAATTTCTTCGTATTAAGACGAAAGGGAATCCGAACGGTGCCAGTGCCTAAGGAGACCTTTTCTTTTGAAAATACTCAATTTTTGCCCGAATACTGACAGTATCCAAGTAATCGAAATATGTCGGGGATAAGCTCCTATACAAGGAAGAGGCAAACTGCCTGTTTGGGAAAAGCAACTTTTTCAAGCGATCTTTTGAGATAAGATAATCGACCAGTTTTTTATAGTCACCATCGCCGGATATAAGAAGCATCTTGCTGAAGTCATCGCGTTCTATGAGTGTTTTCATGATCTCAAAAACAATATCGGTATCCACATTCCCTTTTTTGTTCGCCTTCAGGTTCGCACTGTGCTCCCTAAATAGAACGATAAAACCTGATTTCTGCAGATTTTTATAAAGCTCCTGCTGCTCTTCGGAGACGTAGCCTAGAAAGTAATACGCCTCACCAACCTTATACTTGTCCTTGAGGTAAATTCTGAATTTTGCATGGTCAACTTTCCAGTCATTCTGTGTTGTCCCAAGATGGAGGTTTTGGCCATCGATGAAAGCAAGATTCGACTCTTTTTCCATAGGCCGATTCTATCACATTACACGATTGAAATTAGCTGAGAAAAATCAGATTTTGTAAATCGATTACTGCATGCCAGTCAAATTTTCTGAAATCATCCACCAGCCCCAGCCACTGCACTTCGCAAGCTGGCTCTTTTCGGGGAGGGAAATGACGGCGAAATGGTTGTCATGTGGCGATGGCATGTGTAGAATTCAGTGCCTCTTCCCTCATCACTCTATGCGTCGGACCGCCTCCATCCTTGTCCTCATCAGTCTCGCGCTCCCACTCCTCTCACAAGCCG
The DNA here is from genome assembly GCA_041658365.1 of Candidatus Peribacteraceae bacterium. Lineage (GTDB taxonomy): Bacteria > Patescibacteriota > Gracilibacteria > Peribacterales > Peribacteraceae > 2-02-FULL-51-10. Next base: position 29,660 of record JBBAAJ010000001.1, read on the forward strand.
CCCCGGCAGGTGACCTCGTGGAGAAAGTGGCGCATGGGAAGAAAGTCGCCGGCCAGTACATCGTCGTGCTTAAGCAGAACGTTGACGTTGATAGTGCTGCCGATGAGTTGTCACGCAAACACAATGGAAGAGCCCTCCAAGTCTACAAGCATGCCCTGAGTGGCTTCGCCATCGCACTGTCCGATGACAAGGTGAAGGATCTCGAGAATGATCCGCGCGTCGCTCTGGTCAGTCCCGACTACGAAGTGTCCATCGTCGGACAGACTGTCAATGCGCAGGTACAGACGCTTCCGACAGGCATAAACCGGATCAACGCGGAGAATAAAGTGAACAAGGGTGTGGGAGTGGAGGTTGCGGTGATCGATACGGGAATCGACTCCAGCCATCCCGATCTGAAACTGAACATCCGCGGCGGCAAAAGCTGCGTCGGTGGCAACTATAATGACCAGAATGGCCATGGCACGCACGTCGCCGGAACCATCGCCGCACTCAATAATACCGCTGGTGTCGTCGGCGTGGCTCCCCAGGCAGGTCTCTGGGCAGTCCGCGTCCTCAACGCGCAAGGCAGCGGTACGTGGTCGCAGGTGATCTGCGGCATTGACTGGGTCACCTCGCAATCCTCCCGCATCAAAGTCGCAAACATGAGCCTTGGAGGCGGTGGCACAGCGGGAACATCCTGTGACAGCGATGTGCTCCACAAGGCCATCTGCAACTCCGTCGCCAAAGGTGTGACGTACGTCGTCGCAGCGGGGAACGACGGTGCGGATCTGAAGAATTTCGTTCCAGCGGCCTATCCGGAAGTGATCGCGGCGACGGCGCTTGCGGATTCGAACGGGAAGCCATGCGGAGGCGGAAGCACAACGAGCTACGGGGCGGACGACACGTTCGCTACGTTCAGCAACTATGCCACTCTGCTCCAAGACACGGTTCGGACGATTGGTGCGCCGGGCGTCTCGATCCTCTCGACTTGGAAGGGCAGGGGCTACGCCACAATCAGCGGAACGAGCATGGCGACCCCACATGTCTCCGGCGCAGCAGCGCTCTATATCAGCACACATCCGGGGGCGACGCCTACACAGGTGCGCGACGCGCTCATCGCTGCGGGGGAGGCAGCCGGGGCGAATGTGAACGGCGAGTGTGCGAGTGGCACGAGCCACGCATCGAGTGCACTGCATCTTGAGCCCGTGCTCCGGGCGGATACCTTCTGATCAGTGGAGGCAGCACCTTGAAGAAAGCTTCACTGGACCGCCTCCCCCGCCAGAGTGAGCCTGTACCGTATCAAGCCCGTTGATTTCGCTTCAGTATCGGCACTCATGACTAACCCACGTCGTTCCAATGCTTTTACACGATTATGAATCGTTTGCGGTTGCGTTTTTTCTGCCGCAGCTATCCCACGAACCGAACGAGTATCACCGGAAGCTATGATATGCATTAATGTACGATCGAGGCGATCAGGGGCATCGTCTTCGAAGACATCACCGCCATTTCCGTTGACCGTGGTTTGCCGGGGACGATCCAGAAAATCTGCCAATTTCCCCAATCGTGCTGGAACTTGTAGCCTGCGCACCGCCCTAGCTTCGATCTGCCGTATCCGCTCCCGTGTTATTTTAAAGACTTTGCCGACCTCTTCCAAGGTGTAGACGTAACCATCCGACAGGCCGTAGCGCAGCCGGATGATCTCGCGCTCGCGATAACTCAACGCTCCGAGCACGTCGGCGATCCGCTCTTTGAGCGCATCATGGTTTATTTCCACAAGCGGATCTTCCTCACGATAATCCTCGAGGAACTCGCCGAAGAAACCGTCCTCATGATCACCGATCGGCTGGTCGAGGGACAGGGGCGGGCGGGCCATCTGCAAGACGCAATGAGTCTCGTCGAGCGATAAACCGGCGGCATCAGCCGTTTCCTCGACACTCGGCTCGAAACCCTGATCCTGCAACAGTTGCCGGCTCACCGTACGTACCTTGCTCATCGTCTCGATCATATGGACCGGTACGCGGATCGTCCGGCTATGGTCGGCAATGGCGCGGGTGATCGCCTGGCGGATCCACCACGTGGCGTACGTACAGAATTTAAAACCCCGTTCGTTTTCAAATTTGTCGACCGCCCGCATAAGGCCGGCATTTCCTTCCTGAATGAGATCCAGGAAGCTTACGCCCCGATTGCGATAGCGCTTGGCGATCGATACCACCAGCCGGAGATTGCCTTCGCTAAGCCGACGCTTGGCGGCGTCGTACTCCTGCTTAAACTCGGCTGTGCGGGCGACACGACGCCGAAGTGTCGAGGGGCTCTCAAACGTGATTTTCATCAGGTAACGCAGTTCTTTGCGTATCTCGGCAACGCGCTCGGCAGCAGATCTGTTATCCCGGATCGCTTCCAATTCCTTGGACAGCGTTTGCATGCGAGCATCGATCTCCTGGAGCTTTTTCCAAAGCGGCTCAAGCCGCTGTGTGCGGAGACCCAGCTCTTCCACCAACCGCACGGCTTTGTTCCGACGGGCGACCAGACTCCGCCAGGCTTCGTGTCGTTTCTTCTTGGGCCGGCTCTTGCTGATCGCTCGGTCAAAATCCCGCTTATTCCGTCGGAGCAGATGTAGCAATGTACGGAGGTTCGGCCCCACCAGTCCCAGAAAGCGCTGCTTGGCGTGCGCGTCGAGTTGGGGAATATGCACGGCCCGGTCCATGCGCAAACTGCCGTCTTTGACTCCCTTCAGAAGACCATAAGACCCCTGGAGCACATAATCGGTTGCCAGCAGGCTGCTTCGAAACAGAGTGCGCCAATGCTCGATTGCGCGGGCTACCGCTATCTCCTCCTTACGAGTCAGCAGCGGAATCTCTCCCATCTGCGTCAGATACATCCGCACAGGGTCATCGTCGAAATCTTCTGAACCGGTCCCCCCGGGATCGAATTCATCTGGAACATCTTCATCTTCATCATCCAAACTTTCATCACCCTCGCCCAACGCATCGTCAGCCTCAACCTCATCCAAATCATCTGGCTGGTCTGCTACGGACCCGAAATCAACGTAATCCCTTTCCATAGAGGGGGGATTATAGCGCAAAAAAGGGTTGGGGTTAGGGTTGGGGTTGGGGTTAGCTCATGCCCCTCCCCTCTTCCGCTCCTTCACGAAGAGCAGGAGGATGGAGGCGATCACGGTGAGCACGAGCGAGAACAGGAACGGCGCGCCGCTCCCGAAGCGGTCCCACAGAAGACCGGCGATGAGCGAGGCGGGCAGACTCACGAGTCCGATGACCATCTGGAACCCGCCCATCGTGGAGGCAACGAACTGCGGCGGCGCGAGCTCCGCGAGGAGCGACCGCTGCACGGGGTCGAGCGCGCCGTTGAAGAGACCGTAGAGAATGAACCCCAGAAAAATGCCGGAAGATGAATGCCAGCCGATGAAGACGATGCTCACGAGCGCCCAGCAGAAAAACGCGACATGGAGGATCGCTTTCCGTCCCACCCTGTCCGAGAGCCGGCCGAAGGGAACGGATGCTGCTGCTGCAATCATGGTGTAGGCAAGATAGAACATGGGTACGGTCGTCGCCTTGAAACCGAAGGAATTGGCGGCGATCAGCAGGAACGAATAGCTGAAGGCGCCGAGGCTGAAGATGGCGCTCAGGAGAATGTAGAGCTTGAGGTTCCAGTCCAGATCCTTGAGCCGGATGCCTTTGTAGATGTGAATGTGTTCCGACCGTCGCTCCCGGATGAGGAAGAAGACCACCGCCACCGCGAGGAACGAGGGAATGGAGGCAAGGAGGAAGAGATTGCGGTATCCCAACACACTGAGGAGAACGATGGAGATGATGACGCCGACCGCCGCGCCGGCATTGTCCATGAGCCGGATAATCCCGAAGTTCTTCCCGCGATTCCCGTCCATGGACGCCTCCGCGACGATCGCGTCGCGCGGCGAGGAACGCATCTTCCCCGAGCGGTCGAGGATGCGCCACGGGATGAGCTGGGGCCAGCTTGAGGAAACGGCATACCCCAGCCGCGCGACGCCGCCGAAGGCATAGCCCATCCATACGAAGATTTTTCGGCGGCGGATGCGGTCCGAGATATACCCCGATACGGCCTGTGAGAGGGAAACGACCGCGTCCCCCAAACCATCAATGAAGCCGAGCACGGCCATATTCGCGCCGAGGACATTGCGCACGTAGAGGGGCCATACCGAGAACACCATCTCCGCCCCCACATCGTGGAGGAAGGAGGTGAGCGCGAAGACTCTCACGGTGCGATTGGCTTCTTTCTGATCGGGAGGAGGAGTGAGCATGGGCGGATTGTAGCTACAAAACACCCTGCTGCGAAGGTGGTGATGACGGACAGCGCGTATAATTCTTCCCGTGCGCTTTTTACGTCAGCACTGGCCGCTCATCCTCCTTCTGATCATCACGACGGCTCTCTATGCAGGGTCAGTCGGGAACGGCTTCGTTTCCCTCGATGACCCGCTCCTCGTCACGGAGAACCGCCTCGTCACAGAGCCTTCACTCCGGCATGTCGTCGATTCTTTCCGATCCTTCGATCCGGAACTCTATGTCCCGCTCACCTTCCTGAGTTTTCAGGCCGAGGCATGGACGCTGGGAATGGAAGCCTGGCATTTCCATCTCCTGAACCTCCTCCTCCATCTTGCAGCCGTCACCCTCGTCTTCAGTATTGTTCTCGTTCTCACCCGACGGAGAGATGTAAGCCTCCTCGCCGCGGCACTCTTCGCCATCCATCCTGTCAATGCGGAGGCTGTACTCTGGGTGAGTTCGCGCAAAGACGTGCTGAGCACCGTATTCGCGCTCGCATCCCTGCGCATGTTCCTCGCAACGCGTGCGAAGCCAAGCAGACTCCGGTACGTCCTCTGTCTCGTCCTCTTCCTCTTTGCCCTCCTCAGCAAAGTCACTGTTCTCACGCTTCCGCTCATCTTCCTGCTCACGGACTTCTACAGAGGGAACTCTGTAGGGAAGAAACAGATCAAAGAGATTACCCCGTTCCTCCTCCTGAGTATTCTCTTCGGCGTCATCGCGATTGTCGGAAAAACACACATCGTCGGACGAGAAGAGCTTTCGACCCTCGTCCTCATGGCCTTCCGTTCAACGTTCTTCTCTCTCCGCCTCCTGCTCTTCCCGTACGGGCAGTCGGCGATCCACATCCTCCATGAGCCGATCGGCATCACCTCGCCGCTTTTTGCCCTTTCGATCATCATCGTCACCGGCCTCTCCCTGTGTATCTGGAGGATGCGAAGACGCTTCCCTTCGGTCGCCTTCGGCTGGGCGTTCTTCTTAGTCGCGCTCGCACCCACGTTCCTCCACTACTCGCGCGGCGGCGAGGACATCCTGCTCGGCTCCGAGCGGTACCTGTACTTTCCCTTCCTCGGCCTCTCCTTCATTGCTGCCGGCGTCTTCGTCGGTCTCCGGGAGAGCCGCTCCGTGACTCTGCCGACGCGCGCCGCCATGGGCATCGGCCTCGCGGGAATCCTCCTCGGCCTCGGCTCCCTCACGTTCCGTCAGGCCTCCGTTTTCCGTGACAGCATCGCTTTCAACAAAAACATCCTCCTCGAAGAGCCGGGGGACGCACGGACACACTACAATCTCGGGAACAGCTTCAAGGAAGCCGGGCGCCTGAGAGAAGCGGAGGCGTCCTACAGAACATCACTGGCTCTGAACCGGACAGCGTTCGCCCTCCCCGCCATCAACCTGGGGATCCTCCTCGTCGAGGCAGGACGCACGGAGGAGGGGCTTAAGATGCTCAAAAAAGCAACGACTATCCGCCCGGATTATTTCCGCAGTTTTTTCAATCTGGGAGTCGCCTACCAACAGCTGAAGCGTTACGACGAAGCGATGGACGCCTACCGGAAAACCATCGAACTTTTCCCCGATTTCCCCGCCGTCCACCATCATCTGGCGACCGTCTACGGGCAGAAGAAGATGTACCGCGAAGCGCTCGCCGAATTCAAAATTCTCTCGGATCTCGATCCGGGTTTTCGCGAGAAACTGCGGACGGTTGCACCGGCGTTCGTGGCGAAGTAAAACGTTTCCTCCAAAATGCGGACAGACGTATCCTCGTCAATGTAAGAGAACGCGAGAGAGAGGACACCGGTGTTCGCCACAGTACCTGACGGATTTGCAGAAGGTATTTCGTCACCGGCTTTTTCTGCAGTTCTTCCTCCTGCCTGGCATGGTGTATTGAACGCAGCTTCAGGGAAGAGGACATGAGGGAACTATAACCGCCGGATCAGGAGTGCCAAGCAAAAATTTCATACAAGCGATATCGAGGGCATCGGTGCCGTTTCCCGCAAGAAACGATGGAAGACATACCATATCTATAAACCACTTTTTTACTGTTGCAACTCCTCCCTTTTTGCTTCTACTTGCGCTTAGGAAGCAGCGAACCCCATGATATGGGTCAAACTTTTCAAGCACCTTTCCAACACTTCCCATGACCGAATCATTCGCCTCGCTCGCTTCTCTCACCATCGCAGCGGGAATCCTGGCGCTCCTCGTGGCCTTTGCATTCCGCTTCACCATCGGTCGGCAGAGCGACGGCACGGATGTCATGCGCGCACTGAGCGGAAAAATCCGCACGGGCGCCATGGCCTTCCTCACACGCGAGTACACGGTCATCGCCCCGTTCATCCTGATCGCCACCGCGCTCATCTACCTGTTCCTCGACACGGGATGGGCGAATGTCGGCTTGAGCTGGGGGAAACCGTACACCGCCTTGAGCTTCGTGATCGGCGCATTCTCCTCGGCGCTCGCCGGCTTCATCGGCATGCGCACGGCGACGATGGCGAACGTCCGCACGACCGAAGCCGCGCGCACAAGCATCGTGAAAGCGCTCCGTATCTCGTTCATGAGCGGAGCGACGATGGGTCTCGCGGTCGTGGGACTCGGGCTTCTGGGCTTCGTGGGGACACTGATGTTCCTCCTCACGAAGATGGATCTCGCAGGCTCCCTCCAGGCGATCACCGGCTTCGGCTTCGGCGCGTCCTGTGTGGCGCTCTTCGCCCGGGTCGGCGGCGGCATCTACACGAAAGCCGCGGACGTGGGTGCGGACCTCGTCGGAAAACTGGAAGCCGGTATCCCGGAGGATGATCCCCGGAATCCGGCGGTGATCGCGGACAACGTGGGAGACAACGTCGGCGACGTCGCCGGCATGGGCGCGGATCTCTTCGAGAGCTACATCGGTTCGTTGCTCGCCACCATGCTCGTCGGACTCAACGTGACATGGGGCACCGAGCAGGCGATCCTCTTCCCGCTCCTCGTGGCCGCCGTGGGCATCGTCGCCACCATTCTCGCGACGTTCGTCGTGCGTACGCAGGATCCCAGGCGCGTGGAGCGCGCACTGAAGAACGGCATGTTCGCGGCATCACTGCTCGCCGTCATCGGCGTCTTCCTGCTCGCGAGGAAGTTTCTGCCGCAGGAAGTTGCCATGGGTGTCGCATGGGCGACGACCGCAGGACTCGTCGCCGGCGTTCTGGTCGGCGTCATCACCGAGTACTTCACCTCGCATGCGTACCGTCCGGTACGCGCACTCGCGAATTCCACGAAAACCGGCGCCGCGACCGCCCTCATCGAGGGTCTCGCGCTCGGGTACATGTCCACAGCCCTGCCCATTCTCGTGCTTGCGGGTGCGATCGCCGCCGCCTACTGGCAGGCGGGGATGTACGGCATCGGCATCGGCGCCGTCGGCATGCTCATGACCCTCGGAATGACGCTGGCCATGGACTCGTTCGGTCCGGTGGCGGACAACGCCGGCGGGATCGCGGAAATGAGCAAACTCCCGAAGGAAGTGCGCGAGAGGACGGATGCGCTGGACGCCGCGGGGAACACGACCGCCGCCATCGGCAAAGGCTTCGCCATCGGCGTGGGCGGCTTCATGTGTCTGGCGCTCTTCGGCGCGTACAAGGAGCAGGCGGGGCTCACCGGCATCGACGTGAGCAATCCCACCTCCCTCATGGGCCTCCTGATCGGCGGCATGATCCCGTTCCTCTTCAGCTCTCTCACCATGCGGGCCGTCGGACGAGCGGCCATGTCCATCATCGAAGAAGTCCGCCGCCAGTTTCGTGAAATCAATGGCCTGATGGAAGGCACTGCCGAGGGCGACCCGGCCGCGTGCATCGCGATCGCCACCTCAGCGGCAATCCGCGAGATGGTGCTCCCCGGCATCCTCGCCATCGCTTCCCCCATCGTCATCGGACTCCTCCTCGGGAAGGAAGCCCTCGGCGGCCTCCTCGCCGGAACGCTCGTGAGCTCCATGATGCTCGGTACCTCGATGGCCAATAGTGGCGGCGCCTGGGACAACGCGAAGAAGTACATCGAATCCGGCCAGCTCGGCGGCAAAGGATCGGACTCGCACAAGGCCGCCGTTGTCGGCGACACGGTGGGTGACCCCTTCAAGGATACGTCGGGACCGTCACTCAACATCCTCGTGAAGCTGATGACGATGGTATCGGTCCTGACCGCGGGGCTGTACGGGGCTGGTATACTTTAACCTCGACATGCATCCTCTCCGTCTCATCGCGCTGGCCATCGTGTCTTCCGTGTTCCTCGGTACGGTGGTCGCGGTTGCGCAAAACACGGTGACGTACGACGAAAGCCGCCTCGTTTCCCTGTATCAGGAGTACGTCAGAAATGCGAACAAGGGAAAGGATGATGCCTACCTCACGAAGCGCATCACACAGGAACGTGCGCGGATCCGCAGGCTGGCTGACGAGGAGATCAAGCAAGTCGTCGCGCCTGCCACCAGCACTGACGTAAGCGACGAGACCGTCCTTCCCAAGGCAATGGACAGGCAGCGAAGCGTCGTCTCTGTTCTGGATGAACGGCTGCGCGAACGCAAAGTGGACCTGGACATCCTCAAGGAAGAGGAGAAGAAGTACTACCTCTCGCCCGGCTCCGCCACGGGCGCGACCGAGGAATTCCGCCTCACGAAAACCTACCCGGAGCTCCTCGCGAAGAAGGCGATCCTCGAGGAACGGCTCGCCGCGCTGGAAACGGCGCTCCCGCTCCAGCACGACCGCTTGAGCAAGCTCTCGTCCCAACAGAGTTTCGAGCAATTCGCGTTCCTCGTAAGTTTCCTCTCCTACGCCGCCATCATCCTCTTCGGGGTCATCCTCGACCGGCTGCTCCGGAGACTCGTCGTCGGGAAAATCGAGAAAAAGGGGCACCGTTATCTCGTCTCGAAAGTCCTCTCCGCCGCCATCTACATCCTCACCGGACTTTGGCTTCTCAGCAAGCTCTTTTCGGAACACCCGAGTGCTGTCGCGTCACTCGCGATCATCGGCGCCGGTATCGCCATCGCCATGCAGGACGTTGTAAAAGACATCGTCGGCTGGGCCATCATCATTCAAAAACGTCCCTTCACCCTCGGCGATCGCGTCTGCATTGGCAATTCCACCGGTGATGTCATCGACATCGGCATGCTCCGGTCGACGATGCTGGAAGTCAGCACAACCGGCATATTCAACTCGCTCGAAAGAACCGGCAAGACGCTGTACATTCCGAATTCCCTGATTCTGAGAGAACCGGTTTTGAACTATCACACAACGTCCGACTTCCTGAACGCCGAGATGCAGGTGACCATTTCCTATGAGAGCAACTGGCGCAAAGCGGAACAAATTCTGCGCGAAGTACTGCACGCGGAGACGCTCCCCTTCGTGGAGCAGGCGAAGCACCAGCAACGGAAACGCACGGCTCTCTTCTACTCATCGTGGGAGGTGGCCGGACCCGAAGTGCACACGGACCTCGCGCCGAGCGGCGTCCTCTTCACTCTCAAGTTCACCGTCCCCATCGGCCAGAGGCGCGACGTGGTGACGAGGCTCTCGCGCACGATCCTCGAGCGTTTCGAGGCCGCGCACGATATCGATCTGGCCTTCAATACGATCCGGGTGATTGGGGGGAAATAGGATGAGGAAGCGCGGCCATCCTGGCCGCGTACGCGCCCTGGAAGGGCGCGCTGGAGAAATACAAGTCACAAAAATCGGCTTCACGACGGTAATATCTCTGTCCTCTCTTTCGGTTCGATGAACTTCAAACCCAGCGCCCGGTAAATGTCCTCCTCCGTTTCACTTACCACAGACTTGCTTCCACGAAACAGGCCGTATTCGTTGAGCTTTAGGCCACGTTCGATCGCGAGACGCCGGAGCATGATGTTGTGCTCCTTCGTCCCGGTGAAGTAGAGGAATGCACTCCCCCACTCTTTCATCCTGACAATCCGAATATCGACCCTTAAGCCCGACTTGATGTCGAAGGAAATCTTCGTCGGCCCCTCGGCAACCATGCGGGCGAACTTCGGGAATTTCCGCGCCGCATCGGCGACAGAGTGCGCCACGTTCTCGGTGACCTTTTTGCCCTGCACGCCGATGAGGATATCGATGTCCCCGACCGTTTCCTTGTGACGGCGGTAGGAGCCCGCGGCCTCGCTGCGATTCACTCCCCCGATCCCCCGGAGTGCTTTCAGGAGCCGCTCCACATCTGCTTCGACTTCCGGGCGCGGAAAACGTTTGGCCCCCTCCTTCGCGCGCTGTGCATTTTCCAGAATTTTCTTCTCCAAGATCTCCGAGAAACCCGGAAGTGTGCGCAGTCGTCCGATCTGCGCGGCTTCGATGAGCTCTGGAATCGTGCGGACATCGAGATGCTGCTCGATCTCGCGGACCCGGCGAGGACCCAAATCCTCCACCGACAGCAGCCCGGAGGCGCCCATGCTGGTCTCGGCGACGAGATGGTCGAGAACCCGGATCTTCCCTGTTGTACAGTACTCGATAATTTTGTCAGCCAGCGCCTCACCGATGCCCGGGAGCTTCATCAGTTCCTTTTTCTCGGTCATTTCCGCGATGTCCTTCGGCAGATCCTCGATCGTCTGCGCCGCGTGGCGGTAGGCCGCCGGCTTGAACTGGACTCCCTGGTAATCCAGGAGATCCGCGATCTGCCGGAAGAGCCGTGCAAGGGAGGCGTTCTCCATGATGGAAAATCATACCACGGATGATCCAGTATCAATCACAAGCAGATGCAACTTCCCGCCTGATCCGCTACGCTGTTTCCGCATGTCACCGAAGCTCTCCTACAAAGACGCTGGCGTGGACATCGATACAGCCGATGCGACGAAGCAACGGATGGCGAGGAGCCTATGGACCTCGAGCCCGCGCGTGCTCAACCGGATCGGCGCGTTCGCGTCGCTCGTGGAGGGTCGGTTTCCCGGCTACAAGCACCCTGTCCTCGTCTGCAAGACGGAAGAGCCGGGCTCCAAGCAGCTCCTCGCCTTCCAGCACAAGCGGATCCCGGGCATCTGCGCCGACCTCATCCACCACCTCGTCAACGACGTGATCGTCATGGGTGCGAAACCTCTCTACGTCCAGGATCTCATCGTCTGCGGCAAGCTCGAGAAGGATACCGTCGCCTCCCTCGTGGAACACATGTCCAAAGCGTGCCGCGAGCAGGGGTGCGTCCTCACGGGCGGCGAGACGTCGGAGCAGCCGGGCGTGCTCAAGCCCGGAACGTACGTCCTGGGCGCCAGCTGCATCGGCGTTGTCGAGAAGGACAAGATTGTCGATGGATCGGCCATCAGACCCGGGGATATCGTTCTCGGACTGGAATCGAGCGGCCTCCACACGAACGGCTACACGCTCGTGCGGGCGCTCATTCAGCAGTATCCGGGCATCATCCACGAACGCATCGGCAACCAGACATTCCTCGGGGCGATCCTCACTCCTCACCGGTGCTACTACCAAGCTCTGAAGGACATCTTCCCGAAGAAAGTCCTGCATGGAATGGCACACATTACCGGCGGCGGAATCCCGGGGAACTTGAACCGCATCCTGCCTGCGGGGCTCGATGCCGTCATCGATGCAAACGCCATCAGGATTCTGCCAATTTTTTCCTTCCTCAAACGCCATTCGGGAAACGACGATGCGGATATGATCAGGACGTTCAATCTCGGCGTCGGGATGACGCTGGTCTTAAACCCCAGGCAGGTGAAGAAAGTCGTCGCTCACATCAAGAAGCACAAGATCAATTGTTACCCCATCGGCAGTATTGAAAAAGCAGGATCGCAGAAAGTCCGGATGCGCGGGGAGTTGAAGTGGTAATTCATGAGGCAAAATCAAATTGAAATCGGCT
>JBBAAJ010000002.1:0-39271 GCA_041658365.1 Candidatus Peribacteraceae bacterium
GAGAGCACCGATCACCAGGAGCCCCTGCCACGGGGAAGGGAGCAGGATACTGAAGGCGATCCCGCGGTTCCTCAAGAGCGTGAGTTCGATGAACTGCCCCACAATCGGGATCGGAGTAGTCAGCTGCTGCAGGAGGAGCGCCGCGCCGACGGCAAGCACACAGGAGGAGACAGCGGTCAGGAGGAGAATCGCCACGAGTGGGAGTCTACTATAATGTGTGCCCATGTTCAGAAGAGCGGATTTCCTCCTCCTCGGGATTGTATTGAGCTTGAGCCTCTTCGGTCTTGCCATGATCGCGAGCGTCAGCGTGTACCAGAGTTATCAGCTCACACAGAGATTCGTCGAATTGGGAACAGGGGAAGCGCCATCCAACGCGTTCTATCTCTGGCGCAGCTTCCTCCACATGCTCATCGCGCTTTCGGCGCTCTGTGTCACCAGCGTCATTCCGTATCACGTATGGCAACGGTTCGCGCGCGTTCTTTTCCTAGGGAATCTCATTCTCCTCGTTATGCTCTTCGTCCCGGGACTTGGGAATGAATATGGTACGGCAAAGAGCTGGTTACAGTTGGGATTCTCCACGATCCAACCATCGGAATTCCTGAAATTGACGCTCGTGTTCTATCTCGCCGTCTGGCTCCAGAAAAAGGAGTCGCTGATCTCGACGTTCCGGGAAGGATTCGTCCCGTTCGCGGTGCTCCTCAGTCTTTCCACGTTCCTCGTGGCCATACAGCCGGACCTCGGTTCGTTCCTCGTGTTTTCCGCCTTGGCCTCGATGATGTTCTTCGTCGCTGGAGGGAATGTCTTCCATCTCTTCCTTGGCGGGGCGATGGCAGGCGTTCTCGGACTCCCCATCATCCTGAACAAGGAGTATATCCGGGACCGTTTCACCGTATTTCTCCGCATTTTACTCCATCCGGCGGATCAGACCTATCGGGAAGGAATCGGTTTCCAGATTTACCAGGCGCTCATCGCCATCGGGAGCGGCGGGCTCTTCGGCGTGGGATACGGCAGGTCCGTTCAGAAGTTCGGCTATCTCCCGGAGGTGCAGTCCGACACGATCTTCGCGGCGATGGCCGAAGAGCTCGGTTTCCTCCGCCTCCTCATCGTCCTTGGTCTCTACGGAATCTTCGTCTACCGCGGATTCCGCATTGCACGAAACGCTCCCGACCGATTCGGCCTTCTCGTTGCCACTGGCATTACGGCGAGCATTGCTTTCCAGACGCTCCTGAACATCTCCGTGAACCTCTCTCTCCTGCCCATCACGGGCGTCACGCTCCCCTTCATCAGCTACGGCGGGTCATCGCTGGTGACGACACTGGCCTCGGTGGGAGTGCTCCTGAACATCTCCATGCATTCAACGCAGGAAGAAGCCGCAGGGCGGCGACGCACGCGACAGTCGTATATCGGATCTCTCCAACGCTTCATCCACAGTTGATTCTATGACTTCACCGAAGACGGTTCTGTTCTGCGGCGGCGGCAGTGTGGGACACGTGGCGCCGTTCCTCGCGGTTGGGCAGGCTCTCACGAAACATTCTCCAGACATCAGAACGGTGTTCATTTGCACGGAGCGAAGCGAAGAGACCTGGCTCCTGACGCATGCGAGGGTCAGATTCTCCACGCTCCCGCCCCTGCGGGTTCCGTCGATGTATTCGCCTCGCGCACTTCTCTTTCCATTATCGTTTCTGCGGACATTCCTGCGGTCACTGGTTATCCTTCGCCAGGAACATCCGGATGCGGTATTCTCGACAGGAGGCACGGTGAGCACCCCCGTCTGTCTCGCGGCGTGGTGCAGACGCATTCCCGTGGTGCTCCATGAATCGGATAGCGTGCTGAGTCGGGGCGGCTCCTTTCTCGCACGGATCTCACGGAAAATTTGCACGGGGTTTGTGATCGATAGATTGACCTCTCGGATGCGGCAGAAAGTTGTGCACACCGGCAATCCCGTGCGTGGGGAAATTCTCCGCGGAAATCGTTCCGCCGGACAGCGGATCACGCGGTTTTCCGGTCGCCGGCCGGTACTTCTCGTCATCGGCGGAAGCCAGGGTGCCCAGTCGATCAATGAAGCGGTGGAGCAGATGTTCGAGGAACTGCTCGATCTCACGGATATCATTCATCTCACCGGTGCAGGGAAAGCGATCAGCAGGACTCATGCGCGCTACTTCGCGCGTCCCTTCGTCACCGAGGAGCTCCCCCATCTGTACGCGCTTGCGGATCTCGCGGTGACCCGGGCGGGAGCAGGAGTTCTGGCCGAGCTCGCGGTACTCAGGAAACCTGCGATCGTCGTTCCCCTTACGGGGGTGGCGCATGATCACCAGCAGAAGAACGCAGAACATCTCGCTGCGCAGGGGGCGGTGGAACTTCTGGAGCAAGAACGACTCCTGGAGCTTCCGGAGCGCGTTGCTTCTCTCCTCCGGGACAGCGAAAGGAGGCAGAGGCTTGGCGGGAACCTGGCAAGAGCGTTCCCGTCCGGCGCGGCGGAGCGCATTGCCAGGATCCTTCTGGACGTCCTCTGAGGTTCCCCGTACAATTCAGCCCCGCTTCACTCCTCATCGTATGCGCAAAACCGCTTTTCTCCTCGTTCTCTTCACCCTCCCCGTCATGCTTGCCGCCTGCAGCTCCGTCCCCGTACCCGCGGCTCCTCCCGTAGATCAGGCAGCGACTCCCAGCTGGGTCTGGGACGGCACCATTCTCTCGGGAAAGCACACGGTCGTTCTCCAGACGACCAAGGGGGACATCACACTCGAGCTCAATGGGGATATCGCGCCGAAGACCGTCACGAATTTCATGGCGCTCGCGGCCTCCGGATACTTTAACGGTCTCACGTTCCACCGCGTGATCCCGGGATTCATGATTCAGGGCGGCGATCCGAACGGGAATGGCACCGGCGGCAGGAGTATCTTTGGGGAGATGTTCGAAGACGAAATCAAGCCGGACAGCGCCATGTACAAGGCCGGCTACAAGGAAGGCGTCGTCGCGATGGCCAATAGCGGGCCGAACACGAACGGCAGCCAGTTCTTCATCATGGATCGCGACTATCCGCTCCCGCCGAAATACACCATCTTCGGTTCCGTCGCAGAGGGGCAGGAAGTGGTGAATGCAATCGCGAACGCGGAGCGTGATCCGACGAACGACATGCCGAAGCAGAAGGTGACCTTCGTGGTGAAGGTGATCAAATAATTGCTAAATGGTTAAATTGTTAAATTGTTCGCAAGCGAAGCGTCGAGTGTTGCCTGTCAGCAATTTAACAATTTAGCAATTTAACAATAGGTGTATCCTTTTTTTCGATCTGCATGCGCACTCGCTTCGCTCCCTCCCCTACCGGCTTCCTCCATGTGGGGGGCGTCCGTACGGCGCTTTTTGCCTGGCTGATGGCAAAAAAAACCAAGGGGACTTTCGTGCTAAGACTTGAAGACACCGACCGTGCGCGGGAAGCCCCGGGAGCCGCCGAGAACATTTTGAAGACTCTGGCTTGGGCAGGCCTTTCTCCGGACGAGGGTGTGATGCTTGAGGGGGAGACAATAGTCGAGCGTGGAACCTTTGGTCCGTATGTACAATCGAAGCGCGTACACCTGTATCAGGAGTATGCCGACCAGCTTATAAAAAGCGGCCAAGCCTACCACTGTTTTTGCAGTCCTGCGCGGCTCGAAGAAATGCGAAAACTTCAGGAGGCGCTCCGTCAGGCGCCGATGTATGACCGGACATGTCTGGAACTGTCCGCTGAAGAAGTGAAAGAGCGATTAGATGCTGGGGAGAAACACGTGCTTCGCATGAAGATCCCGCGCGAGGAAACGATCGTCTATGACGACGAGATCTACGGAAAACTGTCCTTCAAGGGACATACGGTGGATGACCAGATCCTGCTCAAATCGGACGGTTTCCCGACGTACCACCTGGCGCACGTGGTGGATGATCACCTGATGCAGATGGACATGGTCATTCGCGGCGAAGAATGGCTTTCGTCTTTGCCCAAGCATTTGCTTCTGTTCCGGTTTTTGGGCTGGACTCCCCCGAAATATGCCCATGTTCCCCTGATTTTAAATACAGATCGGACCAAACTTTCCAAGCGCCAAAATGACGTGGCGACCGAGCAGTACATCGAAAAAGGTTACCTAGCCGAAGCGCTCATAAATTTTTTGGCGCTCCTTGGCTGGAACCCGGGAACCGAGCAGGAAATTTTCACCCGGGAAGAGCTTCTGCATGCGTTCTCGCTGAACCGGGTTCAAAAATCGGGGGCAGTTTTCGATCTTCAGAAACTCGACTGGGTTCAGGGGCAATGGATGCGGAAAATACCGGTGACGGATTTTGCGGACCGGATAAAATCACTGGTGTCAGCCAGGTATCCGGCTGCCGCCGAAGATGAAAAATTTATCGCGAAAGCCGCATTGATTCAGACGCGGATCACATTTTTTCCGGAGGCGGCGGAAATGCTCGCGTTCTTTTACGAATCTCCGGTTGTGTCAAAAGACGTCTTGGTCAATCCGAAACAGGGAGTCACCGAAAGCGAATTGCCAAAAATTATCGATTTTTTACTTGAGAGCCTTTCTTCAATACCGAATTCTGAATGGCGAAAAGATGTAATTGTAAATGTTCTTGAATCCTCAAATATTTCAAGATTTGCCAGCAAGGCTGCCGGAGGAGTTGATTTATCCACTTGTCTAAAAAAAGGACAATATCTCTGGCCGCTCCGCGCCGCGCTTACCGGCAGACCTTTCAGCCCCGGGGCCTATGAGGTCGCAGCTCTTCTGGGGAAAGAAGAAACGTTGAAGAGACTAAAGTCAGGGAGTCGGGAATAGGGATTGGAATATTAGGATCTTCCGAAAAAAGGGAGACATCAGATATCCGCAGCACGGGCATCGTGCCCGTGTAGAGCATTCTATGCATCACAGGGGCACGATGCCCCGGCTACGGTAACTACGGTAACTTACCAATTACTTCCCGCAGCGGAGATTCGAGAATCTCCGCGTCCCAAGGACAAGAACCGCAGCGATTTTCGAATCGCTGCTACGGTTTTTGAAAATGCAAAAAATCTATCAAAAGTCAGCAATTCGAGGAAACCGCTTGCCTCACGATACTTCTGGTACACTGGGTACCATGAGTGACGTTGAAGTAGATATTTCCACGGAGGGCGGCAGGGCCGTGATCGAGGGGAAGACGTCGGTTCCCTTCCGCACGTTCGTGAGCCTCATCCTCCAGAGGAAGGTCCAGACAATCTTCAAGAAGTGTCAGGATGATCCCGTGATCGTCGGGAGCGAGCTCTTAACTGCGCTCGCGAGCGCGCCGGACGATCGTCAGGAGGATCGGAGCAAGCTGGTGCTCGTGACGTTCGGCATGGGGGTGCTTGCCGGGATCTTTCTCACGGTGCTCACGTTCGTTCTTCTTGCAATGTTCGGCGTGCGGCCGCAGGACAAAGACCTCCTCATCGTTCTGGGGATTTTCCTCGTCGTTGCTGTTGTCATGTTCGTGCTTCTCCACGTGCAGCGAACGCCGGGAAAGCAACAGCTCTACGACACGATGGAGAAGATCAAAGATCTGATAATGCGATAGGTTTTCAATTGTTAAATGGTTAAATTGTTAAATTGTTACGCAAGCGAAACGCACGCTGTTGCATGCAAGCAATTTAACAATTTAACAATTTAGCAATTTATTCATGCAATTACTTGAGAACATTTCTTTGGCACCCAAGACCACGATGCGCATCGGCGGCACGGCGCGCTATTTCGCCGAGCTTCGGACGAGAGAGGACGTGGAGAACACATGGCGTTTCGCGCGGGAGCATCACCTTCCGCTCATTCCGCTCGGTGCAGGATCGAACACGATTTTCGCCGATGGCACGGTGGAAGCGGTTGTCATTCAGGTCAAAGCCGATTCAGTGAAGCGCGAAGCAAACAGCGTGACGGTTCAGGCGGGGAAACACCTGGCTTTGCTCGTGAGCGAGTGCGCGAAATCAGGGCTTGACCTCTCGGCGCTCGCCGGCATTCCGGGGACGGTCGGCGGCGCAGTTTTCGGCAACGCGGGACAGGGGCCCGAAGGTGTTTGGACAGGGTCTTTTCTGAGTCAGGTCGAAGTGTTCGTGGATGGTGCCTGGAAAGTGTTCTCACGTGAGGAATGCGGCTTCGGTTACCGCGATAGTGTGTTCAAGAGCATGCGCGGTGCGGTTATCTGGGAAGCAGTTTTTTCGCTTCCGGTAAAAACTCCCGGGGAAATAGAGGCCGAAATACAAAAACTTTTGCAGCACCGCAAAGACGCGCAGTTCTTCGGCCGCACAGCGGGCTCGTGCTTCAAAGGACTCCCGGACGGCGCCTCTGCCTGGAAGCTCATTGATGCCGCCAATCTTCGCGGTTTCCAGGTCGGTGGCGTGCAGATCAGCGAAAAACACGCGAATTTCCTGGTGAATTCAGAGGGAAAGGGAACGTTCGCCGATGCGGTTGCGATCGTCGAGAAGGTGAAACGGTCGGTTCCTGCATTGTCCGGTGTTGAGATGCGATTTATCGAGTCAGATGGATCGGTAAGGTATTGAAGCTAAAAAACCCGCCACCGATGGGCGGGGTCTTTGAGCAAGGTTGTTTTTCCGGTCAGAACGGCAAATCCTCCGGCTTGATCTCGGATTCGTATTTGACAGAGGGAATCGCTGCGGCGGCCACGAGGGCCGGCTCCGGCTCGGCGGGAGAGACGGCGGCGGAAGCGTCCGTCCGGACGGATGCCAGGATCTCCGTATTGCGTGTACCGAGGAGGGAGACATGGTCGGCGATGATCTCCGTCGTCGCGCGTTTCTGGCCGGCCTGCGTTTCCCATGTGCGCGTCTGCACGCGGCCGGAAACATAGATGCGCTGCCCCTTCCGGACGGCATGCTGCACGGCCTTGGCGAGGTCTCCCCAGATGACGACGGAGTGGAATTCCGTCCGTTCCTTGGATTCCTGCGATGCCTTGTCCCGCCAACGCTCGTTCGTGGCGACACTCAGCGTGAGAACGCTTACGCCACTCGTCGTCGTGCGGATCTCCGGGTCGCGGGTGACGTTTCCGATGACCTGTGCGCGGTTGAGACATTGGAGGAGAACGCCGGCATCCGACGGCGGTTCAGTCTGCCCGTCCTTGGGATCGAGGAGAATCATGTCAAGCGCGACCACCTTGGTCTTCGAGCGCTTCTCGCCAGACTGAGTGTCCTCCCAGCTGTCTGTCTGAAGGCGGCCGGAAACAAAGATCTGTGCGCAGGGCTTCACGTACTGGCCTGCTATGTCGGCCATACCGCCCCAGACGGTGACCGTATGGAAACTTCTGCCGGCGAGGGACTCGCCACGCGCGTTCTGGAAGGAGTACGGCACGACGAGATTCAAGTCTACGACGCTTGTGCCGGCGGGCGTCTGGCGGAGGGTAAGTGGTTGTGTTTGGTAGCCGATGAGTTCGACCCTGTTGAGTGAGAACATCTCTGCGGGGGGAATGGAAGTAAAGGAGGTTGCCGTGGACGAACGTACACCCTGCCAGATTGAGTGGCAAACAAAAGGAATTGAAGAAAAAGAATTTTGTTTCTTGGTAGTAAGAGAACCTCCGATTAATCGGCAGTATTCCACATCAGCAGCGGCCGTCCCGGCCGCGGCGAATGAAAAATTGCTGCGTTGTCCATCACGCAAACACCGCGGCTCGGAAAGCCGCTGCTGTTATGTTGTTGTTCGCGAACGATAGCATTTATCGGAGGTTCCTAAGTTCTGATTCTCCGATCATAGGCAATAGACAATAGAGTCCAGTACACTCGCGAGCGGAACCCATGCGACAGCGCATCATGCTCTCCCTTCTGGCCTCTCTCCTCCTCACGACCGCCTCGGAGGCGGGGGCAGCTCCGTTCATCCCGAAAATGAACGAGCCGAAATCCTACAAGGACGCGCTCTTCGGCGCGGGAGAAACGCGGCAGAACATCGAGTCGGTGGACTGCGGCGGATTCGACAAGGATTCGAATGCCACGGTGAACGGTACGACGATGACGGGTGGCAACGTGCCGATTCCCGATGTGAGCGCGGATCTCCCTGGGCGGGACAACGGTAATCCGCTCGGCGATCCTAAGACCGGTCTCGGTACCCGCGGGGATTTCCAGTATCCCGGCTCTGCGTGGGGCTACCTCTCCGCGTGCAACATGTACACGGACAAAATGCGCGATCCTGATCTCGAGAAAATGGAGAAAGACATCAAGCTCAAGATCGCGGATGAGGATGACCCCAACAGTGAGATTTCTGCGGAAGTCGTTGATGGTCATGGGGATATCGATATCAACCCCAAGCGATGGTGCATACGGTTCGATAAAGCGACGCCCTCCTGGTGCAGGGCACTCTACAGATGGTTCCAGATTCTTTCCGCGAGCGCCTCAGCGAACGACCTCCGCCCGGCTATCAATCCCGACTGCCCGAATCCTCCGTCGAAGAAATACTGTTTCGATGATCCGTACACGAAGGAATGCAACGGCGAAGAATGCCGCACGGTATCGATGCCCGATTTCGGCAGCAAGGTTTCGGAGTGCCACAGGGAAACGGATGCGGATGGGAACGAATTCGTCGTCACTGATGTCGGCGGCTACGAATACGGGACCAAGAGTTCCTTCTACCGGCACTATGCAGGGGGTTTCAGAGAACCGGAGATCATCGTGACGGAGTACAAGAACAAGGATGGACCGCACAATATAAAAAAATGGAAAGTCCGTGCCGAGTGTTACGAGTACTACATGGAGAGCGATCCGAAATACCGGGTGACCGGGCGGGCAGATGAACAGTGCGAGTTCGTCATCTCGACTCCCGGGGAACAGAATCCCGACACACCCGAGTGGGTCGAGGGGGACGGACACAAGCAGAAGAAGGGGTACGTGCCGGAAGCCGGATTGGTGCAGGATCCTCCGCGTGACCCCAGGACAGCCCCCGAGCCCTGGGTGGCGGATACGGAGACGAACCTCTCGATGATTGACATGAAGCGCCTCAAGGAACTCCAGAAGGATTTCGAGGATCCGACGGACATCACCGGGGTGATCGGCGCGCTCCTCCCTGCGAAGCAGCGCGCCACGAAGACGACGCCGGACTACGCGCGCACGGATATGTTCGATGACACGGCGGAGAGGAAGATGAGCAACTTCTGGGAAGATCAGCAGAAGGAACTCCTCAAGATGGTGACGGAGCCCGCGACGAGGCTTGTGCTGCCCGCGCGCGCGTTCGTGGGGTTGCAGAAGAATGATCCGTTCTTCCAGTATGTGCGCAGCATCGTCTCCCGTTCCAACGGCATCGTGGAAATCACGCTCCGCGCGGGGCAGGAGGACGTCGGGAACGCACTCCTTTCCCTCGAGCGCAATCTCATCATGCCGATCCGCGAAGTGCGCATTCCGCTCATCGTGCCGCTTGTATCCGGGGAGGAGCTCAACACGCGCATCTTCGAATGGAAACAGTGGAAAATGCGCGAGGACAAAGATGCCGAGAAGCCCCCGGGACGCCCGTCGTACGCTGGCATGGCCAATCCACTCATCATCAAGCTCGAGCAATACCGTGATGCACTGAAGACGGAGCGGCGCATGCGCGGCGCACTGGCGAATTACCTCGTGAAGCTCTTCGACAAACAGCGGCAAATCCGCGAGTACATCGCCAATTGGTACACATCGGATACGGCTGCTCTGGAGATGGCGAAACTACAGTCGGAAGACCGCCGACGGCTCAAGTGGATCTGGCGCCGGTTGCAGCGCGCGATGCTGCAGACAGACGAGTGTCAGCTCCAGTGGTGCAGTAACCAGCGGTACTCCGCGCCGGTCTACTCATTGCTCGACCTGTGGTGGGGGGACCGTCAGCCCGGCGAAATCCGGAATGTCGGCTACCTGCCGCGCGACCTCAAAGACCTCCGCTACGAGCAGCCGAAGGACAGGGTTTTCGATTTCTCGAAGATGGGGTTCGCTACAGGCGGGCTCTTAGTCCCCGTCCTCTGGCCCGTGCAGGTGAAACTGAAGCTGCCGCTTCCTCCGACCGTGGGATTGCCGCCGAATCCGGACGACTTCCCGGCTCTCGCCTCGTTCCCGAACGAAACCGTCTTTGATTCGTTCACTGTTCCCGCGGTCACTCTCCCACCGCAGACGCCTCTGCCGCCGTCCCCGGCCGCGGATTTGAGTGAGGCAATGCAGATCCTCCGCGAGTACCGCAAAATCGTGGATGGGACAGATTTCCCTGAGCAGGAGCAGGAGGAAACAGTCGCGATGGCCGGCACGCCCCCGCCGGATGACGCTGGCCCATGGAAGGATCGCGGCAGTATGCGCGGTTCGTACTGCCGCTTCCCCCCGAGCATCATGATCCCGCCGGACCCCGAAGATAAGCACGGGAATCCCGACAAAATCATACATGTGGAGAACGACCTGAAGGAACGCTTGGCGCGCCTCTTCTCGCGCTGGATGCCGGAACGAATGGAGGACGTAGGAGGACGCGCAGTGCGGCTCAATGACGAATTCGCCAAGCCGGATGACATGGCTTGCCGTGAGGATGTCGTCTGCAATTCTCTCGCTCCGGAACAGACGACGACCGCGACCTGGCAGTGGTTCATGAAGGCGACGACCGCCGAGTTCACAACACTCGCCGATGCAATGCGCACGCTCACTTGCCCGTTCTGCGAGCCGCCGGATGAAACGCAGAATCCCTACCTCGACACGCCCGTAGAGCTCATCAAGCGCACGTTCCAGAGATTGCCGCTCCCCATCGAGATTCCCCTGCTCCCCAACCCCCCTCCCCCGTGAGCATGCGGCGATTCCCTCTCATGGTCATCGGCCTCCTGTTCCATCTCTTCCTCCTGCCGGCGGCATGGGCGCAAGTAAGAGAAGGCCCGGCACAACTCTGCCGCAACAAACTTGCCGGTGAGCTGAGCAAGGTACATGACGAATTCCGATCGTACGTTTTCGGGAGTCGCCTGGATGCGGAGGGAACCTTCACCGTCCTCACGGGAGGGCATGCGGATGCCGAACGGAAAGGCATTTTCGAGACGCAGGGGCGCCTGACGTCCGAGCTCGTCCCCCCGCTCGTGGAGAGTTACCGCGCTCTCCGGTGCCGGAGTTACACGATCTGCGCAGTCCTGCGTGAGTCTGTCGGAGTCAAGGGTGGAGAGGTCACTGTGCGTCCTCTCGGGTGCACGGAACAGACGGTCCCCCGGTACGCGGGGTGTTACCTCGCGGAACCGCAATCTACGTTCACGGCTTCCCAGAACGATGAGGACGACCTCCGAAAGTACTGCGGGCAAATGGTAGAGGACTCGCTCCAATTCGAGCGCAGGGCTCTTCAACTCGCCGTGGCGTACGACAGCGGCTACCGCGCGAGCGCGCAGCTGGCCGGAATGATCGACTGGGTGCAGGTGGAGTTCCCCGAGTACGTGCTGAAGCCACTTCGTGACATGGTGGGACTTCTCGGGAAACTCTACGAAATTCCCTGTTTCATCGGGCAGTGCGATTACCCGGATACCTCAGGCCTCGTTCCATGACTGCTGCTTCACCATCCTCCGGCTTGCTCTCTGCCCTCCGTGATACGTGGCGAAGGCATCGGCTGCTCATTGTCGTCATGGTCATCTTGAGCGTCGTGGCCGCGCTCACGCAGGTGAATCTCCGTGGGAGTCTCCTCGGCGGGACGGGGACAGGCGGAACCAGCAGTTCCGAGGGGAGCCTGCGTACCTGCAGCGATGCGTGGACCGTCTTCGAGGGGAAGGAGAACGCGACTGAGATCATGAATCTCTTCAGGAGCGAAGTGACGAAGGCCGTGGAAGAGCGCGTGCAGTACTTCGAGAAACCGTCGAATTGGAAATGCATGGACAAGGAACCCTCGATGCCGAAGCTTCGAGCACTTGCGGCGAAACTTCCCGGCTGGCACTACCCGCAGGGCGGGCCGGGGGCGGGAGGAAGCCCGCTGGCGTTTCCCTTGCGGCCGGTACTCTTCGAATCGTCCGCGTCGGTCCTGGGCGAATTCCTCCGCGAGTACGAGTGCAAGATCGTCGCTCTCGATGCCCGCGCGACCTATGCGGTTCTCACGGGGAATGACATTGATGCGCCCTGCCTGCCAGGGGCATGTCCCCCTGTCAATTCCGCCGATCTCGCGGTGAGAGTGGGGGCCTACCGCGAGCGCCTGAAACAGGAACGCAGCCGCGCGCGGCTCGCGCTCGAACGGACGCTCCATCTCCTCCGATCGTTCGATGCGAACTATCAGGCGGCGCGCGACATCGTCTGTCTCCAGCGGGCGTCGCTCGATCTCCGCAGTGAACTGAATCTCCTCGCGGATACCACCAGTTGCATGCCGAAGATCTGGGATGCACTCACCTCCATCCATGACCGCAAGTAACCCATGAGCCGCCTCCTCGTCGCCATCGCGTTCTCCGCTCTCCTGCTCCCGCAGGCGGGAAGCGCGCAGAGCTCGCTCTTCGAACTGGTGTACAAGGAGGCGAAGAGAGCCAATCCGGACTACCTCAGCGAACAGCTGATAGAGTTCGTCGGCGTGGAGATGCAGACGTGGAGAGGGAGCGGCATCTGGCTCTCGTCCGACGATATCAAGTACGCGATCGAGAAAAATCAGAGCGCGCTCTGCAAGGACAAGACGACCATAGCGGGTACACCCATCCAATTCGTGATGGGTGGGAACATTTCCGGTGAATCATGCATCGGTTTGCAGGGCGACATCCTCTCGCTCATCGCGTCGGAGCAGGAAGCGGAACAGCTCGGCGCCGATCTCCTCACGATTGCCAATGGCTCGGAACTCGCGCTGTCCAACGAGCCGCATCGCCCGCTGGAGATGGGGAAAATGGCGATGCTCCTCAAACGCACGTGGGTCGGGTCGGGAGGAGCGGTCATCCCGTGGGATGGGACGGCGGATAGCGAAGTGCAGACGCTCGACAGCGCACTCGCGGCACTCACGCCCGCCGACCTCGACAAGGCGATTCTCCGCTTCCACCACGGGTACTTCCGCGACCAGCGCGAGGCGGATCCGGCGTTCTCCGTCGTCGCGGGCGTCGGTGACGCCCTCAGAGCGATCGCGAACAAGCTGCGTATTACCGGCGATCCGACCATGGTGGGGGAATTCGCGACGCCGAAGCTTAAGGTGACGCCCAATGTCGCGCTCTGGGCACGGAAAGACGATCTGGGGATTCTCTGGGTATACCCCATGCATTTCGCGCGTGGCACCATCGAGCGGGCCGGGGAATACCCCGTAATGGTCGAGAATGGGGAGACGCTCGCGTATCCTTTCTCCTACAAAGGCTCCACTCCGCCCACGGACCCGGAAATTCGTAGCCCGCTCTGCAGCCGGTCACTCGGCCGTTTCGGGTATCTCTGCCGGCCGCAGCCTCCCTTCGACGAGGATTGCACGCGGCCCGGCAGCGACGGCATCACCCTCGTGAAGTGCTCGGAGAAAACGACGGAGACGGAGTCGAGCCCGAAAGCCTGCGCGGATCTCGAGAATCTCTACAGCGATACGGGCGGTCCGCTCGAGGACCCGGATAACCCGGCGCACGTAAGTCCGGATCTCGAACTCGCGGATCTCGAGGGGATCTGCGCGCCGGATACGAAGGTGCTCTACCAGGACTCTGTCGCCTCCAACACCTGTTACATCGATCACTGTCTCATTCAGTCGATGCGCAGGCACACGCTCATCCCCAACCGCAATACGGTGCTCTTAAACGAAGCGACCTCCCCCTTCCTCGCTTGCATCCGGCGTGACCCGCAGCTTGGACGGTACACGGAAATCGCCCATCCAACACCCTTCGCATTTCCGCCGTACATCGGGCACCTTCTGACGATTGATTACGAGCGTGAGTACTGCGTGAAGAACGGGAATGCGCCACACCCGCTCGCGGGATACTGTGCGTATCGGAGCAGCAGGAGATCGAATTCGCCGGACATCATGCAGTTTTTCACGGCGGCGGCAATGAACATCGAAGCGCAAGAAGTGGCGGAAGATCAGGACACGGTGCTCTCTGCCGCCGCGAACATCGGTGAACGTGCGGCGCTCGAGCAGTCTGCGACCGTCCAGCGGAAGGTATTCGGATCGCTTGCGTCGTTCGTCCAGCAGGTGGCCGATCTTCTTCTGGAACTCAAGAACGCCCCGCTCACCAAGACGCCCTGCCCGTGGACTGGGCCATTCAAAACTTCTTCCAGCGCCGCGCCGTGAGAAAATTTCTTACAAGATCGGCAATAGGGAGCATTAGTCTGACCCTGTGTTTCTTTCTGATCCTTCCGGTCACTGCTTCGGCTCAAACGGTCCTCTCGCCGTGGGTCCGGCAGGTCATTGACCGTTCCAATGACGGCATTGCCATGGCGGGAGGCCTCGGAGGAACGAACTGCGACCCGGACACGGTCATCGCGGCGATCGACGCGAACACATCGGTCGTCCGGTACTGGGTCATGACGACCAGAGATCTCTCGACCGAGGCACAATTTCTCCGCGAGCGTACCGTCTGTTTCGAGAATGACCGCTCTCTCCTCGGTACGCAGCTCGAGCTCATTCGCACCAAGCTCAACGATGCGATCCAGGCGTGCAATATCAGTGCCGCAGGAGCACTCCGTGATAACTATGACTTCACTGCGGCGGCATACGCCTCGCTTCTGAAGGGGGGGGTGGACCCGACGTACAGAGACAATCGTCTTCGCCTGAAGTACCCGTTCCATAATCTCAGCCTTTGGAGTACCGGGGGACAGCCCGTATTCGACTCAGGTTCTCTTGCCCCCCTCTGCCCTTTCACGACGGATTACGCGCCGCATTCCTACGGGTACGTTCCCTCTCCGGGGAACGTGGTCATTGTGAGCGGGCAGGCAGCCGATATACGCAGTTACGGCTGCGACCGCGACGTACTCGCGACGATTGGCGGGGACCTGCAGCAGGAAGCACTGGCACTCCAGACCTTCCAGGACACGGCGCGCTCCTTCGCGGAGATGTTCTATAACCTCATGATCGCGACACTTCCGCGCCTTCCCGGGGATGAAGGCGAGACCTACGATCCGGCTTCCTCCGTCCCTCCGCACGAGAAACTCAGCGGGTGTCTCCGTCCGGCGCTTCCAATGCCGGGTGGCGGCTCAAACGGACAGGACAACTCAGCGATTCTCCTCGAGGAGATTTTCGCAGGCTTTCCGGACTACTTCGACCAGGAGAATGCGAAAGTCGATCCTGGTACAAACAGCGTCACCTACGCTCCTCTGCCCGAGGCAACCCTGCCGGTGGGGCTGCTCCTCAGGAGCACGTACGATTTCTTCCTCGCCATCCCGAACTCCCTGATTCTCGATCGGTCGTTCCTGTTCAAGAAAGCCGACATCGGACGGGCGCGTCCGCTTCCACAGGAACTTACATCTCTTTCCTTCGTGTCACAATTTTTCTTTACGTTTCTGCAGAGAGTCGTGCCGAGTGAGCTGAGGACGGTTTCATCGAATATCGAGCGTGAGATGGGGAATCTGGAAGCGGAAGACCGGGATGCCATTGGCCGGAGCAGGGAGGCACTGATGCCCCTCACCGAGGCCGTGGACGCACTCTCGGAGATCGTGACGGAGGCGGGGTTCCTGCCCGAGAAATACACGCCCGACCTCACATACTTCCTGCTCCGTTCCTGCGTGGACGGCCCCTGCCAGCAGACCCTCGATCGCGTCATGCAGCGCACATTCAATCCGTACTGTCATCCGTACGTTTCCGGGAAGTACGCAGAGGAGGACGCCTACAAGAAGTGCTACTGCGATCCATCGGTTCAGGCGAGTGATCGTGGCTTCTGGGACAAGTATTGCTCGCAGGATTTGAGCTCGGAGCAGGGCCGGTACGATTCCATGCAACCGACACTCATCCCGGGATGTTTGGAGGAGAGCAGCAGCTCGAGTTCGAGCTCAGGTTCCTGAGAGCAGTGAGTCTCTGGTGAAATTGCATGGCTCGCAAGCGAAAAACTTGGCGTTTTGCATGCAAACCATGCAGCCATGTAACCATGCAACAATAAAGGTTACACTCCTCCTGATGAAATCCTCAGACTTCGTCCATCTCCATTGCCACAGTACGTACTCTCTCCTCGAGGCGCTCCCGCTGCCCGAGGAGATCGTCCTGCGCGCGAAGGAACTGAAACAAACGGCGGTGGGGCTCGCGGACAAGGGGTATACCTACGGCCTCATCGAGTTCTACAAGGCGTGCAAAGATCAGGGACTCAAGCCGGTTCTGGGCCTCGAAACGTACGTGGCCGCGCGCACACGTTTCGACAAGGAAAGCTCGCAGGATACGCGGCGCTATCCGCTGGTGTTGCTCGCCGAAACCGATGAGGGTTACTTAAACCTTCTGGAACTGGCTACCCACGCGGCGCTGGAAGGCATGTATTACAAGCCGCGCGTTGATGCGGAGCTCCTGAAACAGTTTGGACGCGGTCTCATCGCGCTCTCCGGTCCGATCAGCGGCGCTATAGCGCAGGCGGCCCTCGCGGAGGATGCCGAGAGGGTGAAGATGCTCGTGGAGCAGTACCGCTCGTTCTTCGGTCCCGGGAATCTCTACTTCGAACTCATGGACCTGCCGGCGGTCCCCGGGCAGTCGGAGGTGAATCAGCAGCTCATCCGTCTGGGGAAGGAACTGGATGTTCCTCTGGTCGCCACAGCGAACAGCCACTACTGTCGCCGGGAAGACGCGGAGGCCCACGACGTACTCCTCTGCATTCAGAAGAACGACACCGTCCAGGACACCGGCCGCTTCACCATGCGCGACAGCGACTTCTCGATGCGCCCCTTCGAGGAAATGGAGCGCGCGTTCGGACATGTTCCACAGGCACTCGAGAACACGCGGATCATTGCGGATCGATGTAACGTGACTCTGTCGTTCGGCAAGTATCGGATTCCAAAATTTCCAGTGGAAAAGGGTCAGACCGAGGAATCGCTTCTGAAGGAAAAATGTGAGGAAGGGCTGATGAAGAAATATGCGAATGTCTTTGGGGAAAGCGTTCCATCGGACAAAGGTCGTTCCGCGTTGCGGGTTACGCGTTCCGAGTTGGATAACGTTCAACGCGCAACGTTCAACGCGCAACAAATTCGTGAGCGCCTGAATTACGAGTTGGAAGTCATCAACAAGATGGGCTTCGCCGGCTACTTCCTCATCGTTGCGGATTTCGTTTCCGAGGCCAAGCGCCGCGGGATCACCGTGGGGCCCGGCCGCGGGTCCGCCGCGGGATCCATCGTGAGTTACGTTCTCGGCATCACCACGCTCGATCCACTCGAACAGGGTCTCCTCTTCGAGCGGTTTCTCAACCCCGAGCGCATCTCCATGCCGGACATCGATATCGACTTCGCGGACACGCGGCGTGACGAAGTTCTGGACTACGTCCGGCAGAAGTACGGCTCTGACCGGGTGATCCAGATCTGTACCTTCGGAACGCTCGCGGCCCGGGCGGCGGTGAAGGACGTTGGCCGCGCGCACGGAGTGTCCTTCGCGGAGATGAACGCGCTGGCCAAGCTTATCCCGGACCGCCCCGGGACCCAGCTCTTAGACGCCCTCGAGACCGACGAATTGAAACAGGAGTTGCAGACGAATGAGACCTACCGCAAGATCGTGGAAGTCGCGCTCAAGCTCGAAGGCAAGGCCCGCCATGTTTCAGTTCACGCCTGCGGGGTCGTCATTACCCCTGAGCCGGCCATGAAGTACACCGCGCTCCAGCGCGCGCCCAAGGACGAGGAGATCATCATCACCCAGTACGGTGCCAAACCTCTCGCAGCACTCGGACTTCTGAAGATAGACTTCCTGGGCCTCAAGAACCTCACGATCATCGAGACGGCACTCCTCATCATCGAGCGTCTCCATGGGGAGAGGATTGACATCAGTCAGATCCCGACGGGCGACAAGAGTACCTTCGATCTCCTCTCCCGCGGTGAGACGACGGGCGTCTTCCAGCTGGAGTCGGCGGGGATGCGCAGGTACTTAAAGCAACTTAAACCGACGACGATTGATGACATCACCGCCATGGTGTCCCTCTATCGCCCCGGGCCGATGGAAAAAATCCCGGACTACATCCAATGCAAACAAGGCGAGAAGGAAGTCACGTACCTGCACAAGGATCTTGAACCGATTCTCAAGCCGACCTTCGGAGTAGTCATCTATCAGGAACAGGTTTTCGAAATGGCCAGATTGTTGGCGGGTTTCACGCTCGGTGAAGCCGATCTGCTGCGCCAGGCAATCGGCAAAAAAATTAAAAAAGAGCTGGATGCACTCCGGGAAAAATTTATCCGCGGAATGGTGGCGCACAAATACCAAAAGACGCTTGCTGAAAGGATTTTCGAAGATGTTGTCATGCCGTTCGCAAATTATGGTTTTAACAAATCACACGGCGCCTGCTACGCGCGCATCGCCTACGAGACGGCGTACCTGAAGGCGCACTACCCGACCGAGTTCATGGCGGCGCTCCTGAGTTCCGAAGAGGGCGATACCGACCGCATTTCCATCGAGATCGAGGAGGCGCGCGCCATGGGGATCGATGTGCTCCCGCCGGACATCGGCGAGTCGCTCGCGCACTTCACTGCCCTTCCCGACGGGAAGATCCGCTTCGGCCTGCTCGGCATCAAAGGGGTCGGGGAGAGTTCCATCCGGCAGATCATCGCGATTCGCGACGGTGCGGACGGCAAAGAACGTCGCCCATTTGCCACCATCGAGGACTTCGCGGCACGCATCTCCAGCAAGATTCTCAACAAGAAACTCCTCGAATCGCTCGCGAAATCCGGTGCCTTAGACTCGCTGGGAGAACGCGGAAAATTCGTGAACCAGTACGCTATGATCGCGGAGCATAGCAAATCTGTCGGCGACGTCGGCACCTCGCAGACAGATATGTTTGCCGCCCTCGGTCAGGGGGTGGCAGCGGCAGCCATTGCGTTCGATACCGGCGAAAGCGCGACTGCGGCGCAGAAGCTCCTGTGGGAGAAGGAGACGCTCGGACTCTACGTCTCCAGCCACCCGCTTGCCGGACTCCGGAAGTACATGAGCAAGAAAGCCCGTCTGATCGATGGCCTTTCGGCGGACGACGCCGGGCACAAGATTACGATTGCGGGGATTCTCGAGCAGGTGAAGATGCTGCATACGAAGAAGGGCGAGACCATGGCGATTCTCACCATCGAGGATCCGACGGGCAGGATGGAAGCGACGCTCTTCCCGCGCATGTACGCGCAGCACAAAGACCTTCTCGAAAAGCCCGATTCGGTTCTGGTGATGGCGGGAGTCATGGATATGCGGATGGGGCAGCCGCAACTTCGCGTGGATGCGCTGAAGCGCGTTTCCCTCGAGACCATGGTTGCCCACGCCAAAGCGGAGGGGATGTTCTCCGAGGACGAGACGCGACATTGGCGCGGAAGATCCGTACGCAAACAGGAGTTCGAGGAGAGCGGCGAACTGGTGAGCGAGGAGGGCGAGGTCATGACCAAGCGCATTCAGCGGAAGGCGGGCGCGCCGGAAAGAAGCAGCGGCATCTACGACGGGCCGCTCGCGCAATGGATCATCCAGGGAATGCGCAGAGAAGCACCTCTCGAGGCGTTGGGATTCCATCAGGACATGCAAGAGAAGAATCAAGAAGGGAAGGGAGAGGGCGAGGAGGAAACCGACTCCTCCTCCCCGATCAGCGTCGTGCAAACGAGCGGAGGCCTTTCCATTCATACGGTCGTTCTTCCTGCGAGAGCCCCGAGACACCTCCTTCTCGAGATCAAGACGATTTTCGAAACGTTCCCCGGCAGAGAGAAAGTGCAGCTCAAGATCGGCGACCAGCTCGTCCCCGTTCCTCTCACGATCGCGATGTCGCTCATTCTCGAGAAGAGGATCGAAGAAGCGGTAAAGAAGTACGTTGGATAAAAAAGCTTTAAGCTTATGTCTTAAGACTTATGATTGTTTCAGAACAGATGCTGGCTCAGGCGCTCCAAATACTTGCATCAGGTGGCATCGTCGCTCATGCCACCGAGACCTGTTACGGCTTCGCCTGCGATTTAACGAATCCGGAAGCCGTCAAACATCTTTTCGCTTTAAAGAAGCGGCCTCTTGACTCGCCAGTCAGCGCGTTATTTTCATCGCTTGATGAAGCGAAGAAGTTCGTCGAGTGGAATGACGAAGCGGAAAAACTGGCGCGCAAATATCTCCCCGGCCCGCTCACATTGATTCTCCCGCAGCGGGAAAAATCGCCCGTTCTTTGGATAGTCCCAAGTCCCAAGTCCCAAGTCCCAAGTCCCAAGTCCCTCGGCGTCCGCATTTCCTCCCACCCGCTCGCCCAAAATCTGGTAGCAGCCTTCGGAAAACCCTTAAGCACGACTTCGGCAAACCTTCATGGAATGGCAAACGCTTACAGTGCCGAAGAAATCGTTGAGCAGTTTTCAAAGCAAAAATTAAAACCGGATCTTATATTGGATTCCGGGAAAATTCCGAATGTGCCGCCATCGAAAGTCATTGATTTAACGAACAAAGGGAAGATTTTGAGGCAATGAAATGAAAAGGGAATGCTTCTTGCATCCGCAGGTAGATACCTGCTCCCGTTTTTCTTGGTTTTCTTTCATCCAAGGGAGCGGGTGTCTACCCGCGTGTCTCAGAGCTATACTTCCTCCATGCGTTGTCCCCGCTGCAAGCATGAAGATACGGCCGTGATTGATTCCCGCCTCACCGAGGAGGGTCGGGCGATCCGCCGTCGCCGTGAATGCGGCAAGTGTGACCACCGTTTCACGACGTTCGAGAGGCAGGAGCTCTCGTCGTTGATCGTGGTCAAGCGCGACGGCACGCGCGAGCCCTATAGTCGCAGCAAGCTCGAGCGCGGCATCTGGCTCTCGTGCACCAAGCGTCCGGTGACACAGAAAGACATCGATCGGATTCTTTCGGATTTGGAGGAGAAGTGGGGGCGCAACAAGAGTGAGGTTGAAAGTTTGACCATCGGCCGGGACGTGATGATGGCCCTGGCAAAGCTCGATAAAGTCGCCTACATCCGCTTCGCTTCGGTTCATCGGGAATTTAAAGATGTTGAGGAATTTAAAGAGGAATTAGGAAGACTGTTTAAGTAGCTGGTAGTTAGTAATTGGGGGGAAATTCCCTAGCTACCAGCTACTAACTACCATCTGCTTGTTCCGCTACTCTGTCCCCATGCTTCGCTCCCACACCTGCGGTGAACTCACGGCAAAGCACGCGGGGAAAGAAGTGGTGCTCTGCGGCTGGGTCAATACCCGGCGCGACCATGGTGGCTTGATTTTCATCGATCTGCGCGATCGCTACGGCCTGACGCAGATCGTATTCCATCCCGAAGAGAACAGGGAACTTTTTACGTTGGCCGAAACCGTCCGGCCGGAATGGGTGCTCTGCATCAGCGGGAAGGTGAGCAAGCGAAGCCGCGAAACCATCAATCCGAAGATGGCGACCGGCGAGATCGAAGTCGAGGCCGTAGCAATGACAGTATTGAACAAAGCCAAAACGCCGCCGTTCGAGATCGACTCCGATAAGCCGGTCAATGAGGAATTGCGCCTCCAGTATCGTTACCTGGACATGCGGAGGGCTCAGATGCAGCGGAATATCACTCTGAGGTCCAGGGTTTTTCAGATCATCCGCAAGTATTTCGTCGAGCAGGGCTGTCTGGAGATCGACACCCCCTGTTTGATCAAAGGCACGCCGGAAGGCGCCCGCGAATACGTGGTACCGTCCCGGATGTATCCCGGCAATTTCTTCGTGCTCCCCCAGAGTCCGCAGCAACTCAAGCAGCTCACGATGGTCGGTGGTCTCGATCGCTACTTCCAGATCGCCCGTTGTTTCCGGGATGAGGATTTGCGTGGCGACCGCCAGCCGGAGTTTCTGCAGCTCGATTTCGAGATGAGCTTCGCGACTCAG
The DNA here is from genome assembly GCA_041658365.1 of Candidatus Peribacteraceae bacterium. Classification (GTDB taxonomy): domain Bacteria; phylum Patescibacteriota; class Gracilibacteria; order Peribacterales; family Peribacteraceae; genus 2-02-FULL-51-10. Next base: position 21,801 of record JBBAAJ010000002.1, read on the forward strand.
GAGGATGTCCGGCAGATCATCGAAGGGTCGCTTCTCGCGATCCTGAAGGAGTGCAGCCCGAAGAAATTGAAAGGGGGCAAGGTCGGGCATTTGAGCTGGCAGGAAGTCATGGACAAGTACGGATCCGACAAACCCGATCTCCGGTTCGACCTTCCTATCACCGATGTCTCGGATCTCTGCCGCGGTTGCGGCTTCAAGGTTTTCGAGGACGCATTGGCGGCAAAGGGAACGGTCAGGGCGCTTCGTATTCCCGGTGGAGCCGTGCTGGCGCGAAGCGAGATTGACGCTTGGACTTCCATTGTCCGCGAGCTGAAGGCCAAAGGTTTGGCGTACATCCTGTTCAAGGATGACGGACCGCAATCGCCGCTTCTCAAGTTCTTCGCTCCGGGCTTCCTCGAGAAGTTGACTGCCACGACCGGAGCGAAGAAGGGTGATGCGCTGTTCTTCGGAGCCGACAAATTCAAGATTGCCTGTGCAAGTCTCGGCCGCGTCCGCGCCGAGGCCGCGAAGCGATTCAATCTCATCGACACGTCCGTACATTCGCTTTTCTGGGTCACGAATTTCCCGATGTTCGAGGAGGCGGATGATGGCGCGCTCACCTTTAGCCATCACCCGTTCACATCGCCGAACCTGGATGAATGGGGCAAGCGGCACAGCGATCCTCTTTCGGTGCATTCCGTCTGTTACGATCTGGTGCTGGACGGCTACGAGCTCGGGTCCGGATCTATCAGGATTCACGATTCCAAGCTTCAGTCGGAGGTGTTCGACATGCTCGGAATTTCCCGGGAAGATGCTGACCGGCGTTTCGGTCACATGCTTCGGGCGTTCGAGTATGGTGCGCCGCCGCATGGCGGTTTCGCCTACGGGATAGATCGTGTGGTCATGATCCTCGCGGGCGAGCCGAACATCCGCGAGGTCACGCCGTTCCCGAAGGATCAGAAGGCCAAGGATCTCCTGCTCGGTGCGCCATCGCCGATTCCGCCCGAGCAGCTCAAGGAATTGCGGCTGAAATTCCTGGAAGATCGGAAGTAGTATCTTTTGTGCATCGGGGCACTTACATAGATGCTGACCCTCAACAAATGGCTCTGGGACTGGAGACTTAACCGGACACGAGTGACATAGGAACTATATGCACACCAGTGGGTTTCTTATCTTTGTCGGGTATCAAAAATGGTTCATTGGAAGTCGCGAGATGCTCAAGCAATTTTTTCGCCTGAGTCCCATTGAGCGATGCTTGCTTTTCCTGACTAAAATCTTTGGAAAAATATCCAATACCGATGCGTTTTGTTCCCTTGATAACCAATTCAAGATTTCCTCGATCCCACACTGCCTTGAGAATGTTGAGTGTTGCACCCTTGGCATTACCACTCATGCCCTCTAAACGCCATCTCCTGCCATTCACAACAATTGTCGCCGGGGGATTCACTGCAACTTCGTACTTCGTTTCTGCCAGATTAATTGCCTGCTTTCCGGCAAGTAGATCGCTTGAATCCTGCTTTTCCTGTTCCATAGGTTTTGCTCTTGCCTGAAGAGAATCCGCCCGAGAAGCACTAGACTCTGGCTTACCTATTGATCTCAAAGAATTGCTTGTGAACTTGCCAGCGTATTGCTCGCCATATGCTGTGACGCCATCAAGAATGCCCCATTCGATCTCATTCGAAGATCGTGCGTGTGTGCTCATTGCCATATCATCGAGAAGTTGCTTTCGTACCTCCTGTGTCAATGGAGCATTCGCGTCGTTAATAAGCACGTTTGTCTCAGCGAGTCTTTCGGTGGCTTCCTCATTCAGGTTTGCAGACCCGACGAATGTCAATTGTTCATCCACATGAATGAGCTTTGCATGGAGCATCCTTGGGAAGAGATAAACCTTCGCCCTGTTATCTGTTTTCTGCAGAATTTCACGAATGATTCTTCTATTAAGCGCATCTTGTATGTTTGCCTGTCTTGGAACAATGATGGTGACATCCACACCGCGATTTGCAGCTTCGATGATCGCATTAGTGATGTCTGAGTCTCCGAAATACGCCATTTCGATAATGATTTCTTTATGAGCATTGCTGAGCAACTGTTGAACCATCGGCTTTATTTCCTTCTTTTCCACCAACGTGCTTGGCAGATTGAGAGAGAATTCGATAGATGAGCCTTTATCGAAATCATCCTGCCCCGATAATCGTTCCCTGAATTTACGCACGAGAAGCGGGCTGTTCGCTTCCACCATGTAGTCGTGCCACTCCTTCTGATATTCATCGCCTATATTCATGCCGCCAGTGATGAGTCGGGTATTGTCGAAGATATAGTATTTGGAGTGATCATTGCGCACAGCATTGTGTCGGATAGTGATGTTGGGGTGCTCCAATAGTTTCTGAACAAGCGGATTTATTTTTTGCTCAGCATCAACTGCCTCTCCGGCTCGGTTGTAGGCAGCATCCACAAAACGTGCTTTCTGGATTTCTTCAGGCAGCAACTCTTTGTGAAAGAAACTCTGTTTTCCCTGTTCAGCATGTTCAAAGATAGCACCCAATCGGTCTTTCTCAATCGTCACCTTCACCCCTCGGTCTGCCGCAGCCAGTACCTCCGCCGCTATGCGATTGCCAATCTGATCATCACGCCAGATGAAAATGTTGATGAAGATTGACTGTTGAGCAGAGCGGATGCCATCCATAATCCTTGCAAAGGCTGCCTGGCCACCAATGAGCAAGTCCACTGAATCAACAAATTCGCCTGAGTTTGCATCGAGCTCCTTAAAAAAAGGGTGTTCAGGCAGTAGAATTCTTATACGTGCGAGCACTTCGTCTTGAAAGAACGAGCGCACTTTCCCATCAAGCCTTTTTGTCTCGTCGCTTACCTCGTTAAGCATCTTTGTGACTTGTTCCGTTTCTTCTGCAGTCAATTCTTTCTTGCCTTCAAGTATGTGGGCAATTGCTTCGATCTTGTCGAATACGTTCTCATGATCTTGAGAAGCCTGCGATGGGCGTTCAACAGTTTCAGGCATATTCATCAAGTTGTTGTTCTATGTTTTCCAGTGTTTGTTGCCTTTCTTTTTGCTCACCGATTTGGTTGCACTTCTGCGCGAACCGCTTGAAATCTGCATACTGTTCTTCCAAGCGCACATGAGTCTCTCTTTTTGCGCTAAGAAGGAATGACAGTGCTTTTTGGATGAGTGTCATAAAATCCTCTCATTCTATCACATTTCTGCCCCACTTGGAAGTTGAAGCAGCCGCATAGCGTACCAATTTCGTGATAGAATATCCTGATATGGATGAGCCAAACCCGCCATCGGAAAACGCGCCTCCGGCACCGAAAACCGGCTTGAGCCGTGAGGAGGACATCCAACGTGCCGCAGAAATGGGACGCAAGCGCATGGAGCATGAAGCGGCCATCCGCACGCGAATAAAAACCCGCAAAGAGGAGGAGGCGCGAAAGGGACAGGAAATTGTGCGCTACGGTGAGGAACACAGAGAAGAATTGCGTGGGAAGAAGAAGGAGTACCGGCGTGGGATCAAGGAACGTCAGAAACAGGCGGAGGAAGAGAAGAAGCGCCGCGAGAAAGAACAACAACTGGAGAAAGAGAAGGCGGAGAAGCACGCGGAGGAGAAGAAGAAGAAAGAAGGCTATATGCAGGAGATTCGCGAGGTGGCCACGCTCAAGCAGGCCATCGAAAACCGCAAGTACAAGCTGAAACTGGAGTACGAAGGCGCCTGCAAAAAAGCACGTTTCGACCGACAGCAGGTCGTGGGACAAGCTGAGTTCAAGCGGCATTCGCTGGAGCAGGAGCTGGAGCGCGAAATACGAGCGAAGAACGCCGTTGTAGAAGCGGAAACACATCAGAAGATGTACCAGCTCGAGAGCTGGCGCCGAATGAAGCTCGCAGCGATCGACTCGGAGGCCCGTTCGCAGCAGGCAGCGCTCAGAGGCAGGAACGTGTACGAGATCGAGAAACAGCGCATGGACATCGCGGCGACATCAAGCGTGAAGCGCAAGCGCGCGGAAACCGAATTCAAAGAACGGAAACAGGAAATAGAGAACGAGGGACGCATGAAAAGCTCGAAGGTGGCCGAAGAACTGAGTGACCGCCGGACGAAGAGCGAGATGGAATACAAGCAGAAAGTGCTCGAGGCGGACCGGAAACTTGCACGGACGCTCGAGGAGCTTGCGTACAGCTACGACGCGAAACTACACGGCAAAAAGGGCTAGGGAACCACTGATTAATCGGCAATATTCCACATCAGCAGCCGCCGTCCCGGCCGCGGCGAATGAAGAATTGCCGCGTTGTCCATCACGCAAACACCGCGGCTTGGAAAGCCGCTGCTGTTATGTTGTTTATCGCAAGTAATGGCATTAATCAGAGCTTCCCTAGTTTAAAAACTGAACCTTCTTACAATCTCGGATCCACTTCTGCTGGTGCCGGGGGAGAGATTTGAACTCTCAAGGAGGTAAACCTCCACTGGCTCCTAAGGCCAGCGCGTCTGCCATTCCGCCACCCCGGCAGAAATGCCAAGATTTCCTAACCTGAATAATATCATTGAAAGGATTTTCCTGTAGGCGACGGATACCGTCCAGAAAATATCGTACGTTGTTACCGCAGAGAAACGATTTTTACTGCCCCATCCTCTTCTCCTTCTCCGTCCGCAGTGCAGCTTCGAGCTCACCAAGGACCGCCTTCAGCCGTGCACGGTCCATCGGCTCGGTCGCTCTCCGTCCGCTCCTCTCATTCAACATCGGAAGGAGGTCTTTCTTTTCCTGAAGCACTTTCTTCATCACCTCGGCGGATTTCTGCTTCTGATTGACACGGCGGTTGAGAGGGCCTTCATCGAGGGTCATCGTGACCTTCCCATCCTGTGTTCCATCGACGTACAGGCAGCTACTCAGCCCCGGAGCATCGCCGAAGATCTTTAGGAGCATGGTATCCAGCTGTTGCCCTACCTGCTTCGGATCAAGTGGCTCGACTGGCTTCTCCGTTCCTTCCGCAGGCAGCGTTCCCGGCGCACCGCCTTTCTTCGCGTCTGCGGATTCTCCGGCAGCCTGCTGTGTAACCACGGATCCTGCTTTGTGCTCCTCCAGTCCGAAATCTTTATCGAATCGTTTCAGACTTGTTTCGTGATCCTCAATTCCGCTCTGCAGCCTTGTTCTGGACTCTTTCAGCTTGCGGAGACTCTCAGTGTACGTAAGCCGTTCCTTATCGGTGATATCAGGCTTCTTGAGTAATTCCTCCAGTCGCCCGATGTCCACGTCGAGTTTTTTCACTAGTTCTTTGGATTCTGCGATACTTCTCCATCCTTGGATACTTGTTTCTCCGGCGCTCTGGGTCGGCGTCTTCTTCCCGCCGAGCTTCTTAAGTATTCCCATCGTCATCTGGATGAAGCCGACGATGAGTCCGATGAAACGCCCGTTGGCGGGGAGCATCTCGACCTTCCCGTTCGCGAAGTTGCTTCCGTCCACATCTACTCCCTCCATGCGAAGTGATCCCTCCGCGATGAGCTTGTCCTCCTCCGTCTCCGCTTTCGTGAAGCGTTCCGCGTACTTCAGGATCTTCGCCTTCTTCGCGGGATTCTTCTCGAGGTCGAGTGAGTAGCCCTCTGTTTTCCGTTGGCGTTCCTGTGAGACGTCTGTCGCGCACCTGAAGACACGATTGAGAACGTTCCTCTGTTCCGGTGAAAGACTGCCGAGGAATTCGGAAACTTTTTTGACGGCTTCGGGAGAAATATTGTGCTTTGCCATTGCCGCTTTTTCATTCTGGAACACCTGGTTCAACTCCTCTGCCGTCGAGAGTTCTCCTGTTAGACTGATTGGCAGAGCGTGGAAAATATCTTTGCATTTCGGGTCTTTCAGGATTTCCACCAACTTGCCTCCGGCTTCTTCCAGAGCCTGTTTCTCCGCCGGACTCAATCCATCGATGAGCCGCGCCATCGGTCGCTGGACATCCGGCGGGAGATTGGCGAAGAGCTGTGCCATCTCCGGACTGAGTGCCGGCATCGGCTGCGCCTCCGGTCCCATGGGTATTCCCTTCGCCTCTTCACCCTGTTCACGCAGAATGAAGCCCTTGGCCGTGCGCTCCGGCGGTGCGAACTGCGGACCGCGAGGCATGGACTGCGACGGCCCCTCTACCGGTATATCAACCGGTGTGAGTACCAATGGCTCTTCCGTCGGGTAGCGCGTTTCCTGCCGAAGAGCGGCTTCATTGAGGATGCGGTCGTCGGCCGAACCGGAACGCATCACGTCCATGAACATGTTCCTGTTCAGTTGCCCGGTGCGCATCCTGTCGCGCCGCTGGCCAAATGCCTGCAGATCCTTGGCGGCATGTTGCCATTCGTACCATTTATCTCGGGTGACGGGGTTTCCGCGCAGTCGTCTCACGTTGATCGTCCTCTCGATCTTACTGAGTTCCCATTTCGCCGTGCGCTCGCCTACGAGTTTCGGTTTTTCCCTTGCGGTCATGGATGCGACATCCTCGACGAAGGAGCCTGCGCGATCGATCTCGCCCCGTTTTGACCAGAGTTCCTGCATCTTCGCGTCATGCGCATTCAAGACCGGCTGCGTGAGGTCGGAGAGATACTGCCCCGGATTATTCGCGTACTGCGGAGCTGCGGTCACCTGGTCGGGTGAATGGAGCTGTGGTGTATTGCGCATACTCAGAACTCCGCGCATGAATTGCATTTGATTAGCATCATCTGTAGCAGTGATCATTTCCTGCGGCGTTTTCGGTCCTTCCGGCTGCTGCGGCCCTTTCGGGCCTTCCTGAAAACCTATGCCCATCTGCTCCGAGAGCAGGCGCTGTTCTCGGGAGGAAGGCGAAAATGGTGTGAGTTTTTGCATGTTGAAAGCGTTATGCCGTAATTCCTCTGTCGAGATTTGCTTCCGCTTGCTCCTCTTCATGATCATGTGCCGCGCTTTCCACGAACGTGCGGTAGGCGCTGATCTCTTTTTGAATCAAGGTGAAGTATTCTCCGGTCTGTTCGTTGTACTCGGCCATCGCCCGCTGGAAATCTCCGATGATCCGCTTCTTTTCCTCGGGCGAGGCCTGCTTCAGCTGTTCTCCGGTCTGCTTCTGTCTCTCGAGCGTGAAGCGTTCGTCGATGCCCGACATGATGCCGTCGAACAGTTCGGCAGCAGTGGGCATCGTGGGGGTAGTGAGCACGGTGTCGTCCGCTCCTGAAGTATTTTGGGTTTGTGTGTTATTCACACACATATTTTACCAGAAAAACCACTTCTTTACAATGTAGTGGTCTGTAACCGCTCACTGACGTTGCCACCCGCTTCAGCTGAGCCATGAAGTCACTTCCATAAACGAGAGCGGGTATCTACCCGCGTTTGGGGATCATTGCTGAAACTTGTCGATCGCAGGTACCAGAAAATCCGGCTCAGAGCAATGAGTGGGGGTGCGGAGATTTCTGGAGGGTATGGAGAGGTCAGTATTCAGTATTCAGGAGGATGTTCTTCCCTGTATACCGTCTACTGAATACTGCATACTGGTGTCATGCGCCGCCTCTCCCCGCTTGTTCCGCTCCTCGCACTCGTTCCAGCACTTGCTTTTGCGCTCGACTTCACGCCCGTGAAACGATTCGTTGACGTCCGCGAAACCTCGCGCGAGGCGGCGGGGATATCTCTCCTCGCCCGCGAGGGCATCGTGCAGGGGTACTCTGGGAAATACTTCGGCCCTTCACGGAGGATCAACCGCGCGGAGTTTCTGAAGATCGCCATGATGAGTGCCGGGAAGAATGGGACAGCTTTCACGCCGAAAACATGCTTTTTGGACGTGCGTGAGGGAGACTGGTTCAGCCCTTACATCTGCGCCGCGAAAGATCAGAGCATTGTGAAGGGACGCACGCCGGAACGCTTCCAGCCGGAAGATACCGTCAGCTACGGGGAAGCCCTCAAGATGCTCACGCTCCTCTATGGGTACAAGATCCCCATGGAGAACTCAGCCGATTGGGCGGAACCCTACTATCTGGCGGCGGCTGACCATGAGACTGATATTCCCGTGACCATCCGCCTCGATTCGCCGCTCACCCGAGGGCTCGCCGCCAGGCTCGTCGGCGCTTTCCTCGCGGAGTCGAAGGGTGAGCTCGATCGGTTCCGCCTGGCGGAGAGCGGCATTTATCCCTCTTCTTCGAGCCAAAGTTCCAGCAGTACCTCGGCTTCGTCGGCCTCTCTCGCCTCGGCGAAGCCTTCGGGCGAAGACGGGTCCTTTTTCACCCTTCCTCCCGTCAGCCATTTCCTCGTCGTCGGCCGGGCATCGGACGCACTCGCTTCGGCGACTATCCGGAGTGTCGGCGAAACGGCGCACATTGCCGCGGTGCAGGTGAAGTTCTTCGCCGAGGCGCGGTCTGTGAAGAGGTTCGAGCTTACGACACTCACGGGGAGCGTGGTCGCTGTCCTCAAGCAGCGCACCACCAACGACACGTCGGACTACAAGCAGATCTATGAGGCGCAGATCAACGCGAATGAGCAAGTGCAGATTCCCGCCGATACCGACGTGCCGCTCGTCCTCCGCGCGCTCGTCCGGGGAATCGACGACAACGGGTTCTCGGACGAGCTTCTCGAGGTACGGTCGTTCATCATCACCTTCATTGGCGACCAGTCGAATGAAACGAAGAGTGTCGTGACACCTCCGCCGTTCCCCAAACACCAGGTGGCTTTCGGGCGCCTCGCGCGCATCGAGCGCATCTCGCCGGAGAACGAAGTGCTTGCGTCAGGGACGGGCGTCGTCGTGAGCGCGTTCGGATTCACTGCTGATGTGATTCCAGAGAAGACCCTGAGCCTCACGCAACTGATCTTCACACTGCAGCGGAGCGGAGACTTCTCCGTACAGAATTGGCGGATCGGTCGGCAAGGATCCTCTCTGGAGGTTCCCTGTACTTCAGGACAAGACAGCACGCTCACCTGCTCGAATCTGAGCGATGTGATAGGAGTCATGAAGGCTGGAGTCGCCATCCTCGAACTCCGTGCCGATATCGCGGTTCCACGGGATTCCGTGAGCCATATGCTTCAAACCTCGCTCATTGATCCCGGATCCCCCTCTTCGCTCGGGAGTGTCCAATGGACCGACCAGTCGGGCGAGTTTCGTTGGGTGGAGGGGCATACCCCGCTGGTGTGGGGGACCCTTCTGCGATAGCCCCCATTCGTTTCGCAAAGCGCACAGCCGGGGGACCGACCGCGCGCTTTAGACGCAGAAAAACGTTCCTTCTTTCGCCTTATGCGTCTTCGCGATATACATGATACGATTGTTCATCTGAATTTTTCTTCATGGCGGCGTAGCGATACCTGTCCGGCGAAGTCCGCCGAGGGGGACGAAGTCGGATCGCTTCGCCGCCATTGGAATAAACTTCAAAAAAACATTCGTAGCGTTTTCATCGCGAAGCCGTATTAGAAGTTCGCGACGATCACGATGAGGAAGCCGCTGGCGAAGGCGGTCCACAGTGTCGCGAGAACTGTAAGCTTTTCCCGGGTTTTGGGGTCAAGCTGCATATGGGTATTGGGGAATACTTGTTATATTATACAATAATTAGATTTACTTTGCAAGTACTTCCAAAAGGTCTCTGGACATCTCTTTTGCAGCTTTCTCTGCTGCTTGCTGCCAATCTTTTCCCTTCGAAGCGAAGATGACACTCCGTGAGGCGGCGACGATCGCGCCGGTGCCGTTCTTGAGAAAGCCTGGGAGACAGTCCTTGGCAGTCGCCCCCTGTGCGCCGAACCCGGGGAGGAGGAAGGGAACGTGGGGCATGAGGGTCCTCAGGTACTTGAGTTCCTCGGGGTACGTGGCGCCGACGACTGCCCCGATACAGGAGAGGCCGGTCTCCTGCCCGAGAGAGAGCGTCGCCCAGCTCTCCACGAGCTGTGCCAGGTGCTCGTGGACGACCTCATCGCCGACCGGAAGGTCCTGCAACTCCCCAGAACTCGGGTTGCTGTTCTTCACCTGAATGTAGATTCCCTTCGCATTCTTCATGCACCGCTCGATGAAGGGCTTGATGCCGTCCGAGCCCATGAACGGCGTGACCGTGAGCGCGTCGATCGGCGACAAGGCGCTCAGATATGCATCCGCGTAGGCTTCGCAGGTGGAACCGATGTCGTTGCGTTTCCCGTCGGCGATGACGATAAACCCCTGCTTCTTTGCGTATTCGCAGGTCTCGAAAAACACTTTCATCCCTTCCCATCCGAGCACCTCGTAGTACGCCATCTGCGGTTTCACGGCCGCCGCAATCCCCTTCACCGCGTCGATGATCCCCTTTCCGAAGGTCAACACCCCCGCTGGATCTTTCGAGATTCCTTCGGGCAGTTTCGAGAGGGCCGGATCCAGCCCGACGCAGACGGGGGAGGTTTCCCGGATCTTCCGCGCGAGAGCGTCGGCGAAGTGCATCGTGCACGATGGTACAGAAAAGCGGATCGGTGTGCCACGTTCAGGTGATGCAGAACGGAAGAAGATGAGAAACGATTGACGCCAAGATGTCGATGTCCTATAAATGTCCCCTTTCCTCTCCTCACTCCCATGGAAACACCATCTGGTCAAAACCAAGTCGGTCAAGAACTCAAACAGCACACTGGCCGGCTGGTTAAGCTCGGCCGAGAAATTCTCGGACTTCATAGCAAAGATCCTGATGCGAACCCCGGTGCTGGTCGGCAGGAACAGGTGATAATCATAGCTAACAGTAAGCGAATGCAGGATAATGATATCTTCGAACAGATCATTACTGAAGACGGGACAGGTCATGCCGTGCAGATCCAGTATGTGAAACGCACTGAGACGCCGCGCCAGTCCTTGTTAGAAGATAGAAAGCCTGCGGTAAGCAGAACCGACCAATCGCAATCATTCGAACAGCCATCCTTAATAGAAGGCGGGGCGGTAAGCAGAATCGACCAATTGCGATTCGATCTTTCAGATAAAATGGGGAAGGCGGCTTTCGGATTGGTTTTTCAAAAACCAGCCGAGACCGACGACTCCGCCTTCGAACTCATGGAAGTGAAGACCAGAGACGACGATCTATCACGGCCGAACACGTTCCATCTGACTGGCGAAGCAGCGCCAAGGCAGGCGCACATTTTGGAGGATTCCGAAATAATCGCCGCCATGGAAGCGGTGACACAGCAACTAATTAGGATTCTCGAGCAGGCTGTAATCACCCCATGGAATCGCGCGGAAGTTCTAGGCCCGTTGCGAGAGCTCTTGAGAGCGCGGCGAGCAACACTAGGGGGCAGATTTCGTGCAGCCATCGATGCACTGCTTCGAAGAATTGTCTGAGCAGTTTCTTGCATAAATGGCTAAGGAATCCGTCACCCCATGACGCCCTGCCGGTACTGCAGCGCTTCCGCGATGTGCGGAAGCTCGATGCCGTCGCTTTCCGCGAGATCCGCGATCGTCCGCGCCACCTTGATGACGCGGTGGTAGGCGCGCGCGGAGAGCTGCAGGCGTTCCGCCGCTTTCCTCAGGAGCTGTTCGCTCTCCGTATTGATCGGGCAGAAGGTCTCGATGTCCCGTACGCCCATTTCCTTGTTCGTGGAGAAAGAAGTGCCGGAAAAGCGCTTTATCTGGCGTTCCCTGGCTTTGAGCACCCGTCTTCGGATCACTGCGCTCGTTTCGGCGTTCGGATCACGTTTGCGCTGGAGATCGGCGATATCCACGGGCTGCACGTCAATGGTGAGGTCGATGCGGTCGAGGAGCGGCGCCGAGATCCGCCGCTTCATCCGTTCGGCGGACGCGGAGGCGTACTTCGGCGGATTCATCGCGCCGACGAGGATGAAGTCCGAGGGGAACGTGACGGTTCCCTGCGCGCGGTTGATGGTGATCCTGCGGTCCTCCATGGGCTGGCGCAGCACTTCGAGGACCTGCGGCGGGAACTCCGCGAGTTCGTCGAGGAACAGGACGCCGCGGTGGGCTAGAGAGATCTCCCCCGGCATGGGGTGCTGCCCTCCGCCGACGATGGCGACGCCGCTGGCGGTGTGGTGCACGGCCCGGAGCGGCCGTTCCATGATGAGCGGGGTGGTGGGAGGGAGGAGATTGGCAACCGAGTAGATGCCGGTGACCTCCAGCGACTCGTCGCGCGTGAGCGGTGGGAGGATGCCCCTAAGTGCGTTCGCGAGCAGTGTCTTGCCGGAGCCGGGAGCGCCGCTCATGAGCACGTTATGCCCGCCCGCTGCGGCGATCTCGAGCGCGCGCTTGGCCTGTGCCTGCCCGCGGACATCCGCGAAATCGATAGGGGGACTCATGTCCGGCGCGCAGGCCGGCGGCGCGATATCCGGCGGCGCCATTTCTCCACGCAGACAGGCGATGACTTCCTTAAGGTGCGGGACGGCGATGATCTGTATCCCCGGGACGAGCGCCGCCTCCGCTCCGTTGACTGCCGGAACCACGAGGCTCTTTATGCCCATGGCACGGCAGGAGAGCGCGCAGGAGAGCACGCCGATGACATGCCGGAGCGAACCGTCGAAGGCGAGTTCGCCGAGGAACGCGGTGGACGCGAGTGTGCTTGCAGGGATTTCGATGGCGTTGTTGCTGAGGAGGACGCCCAGCGCGATGGGGAGATCGAACCTCGAGCCCGCCTTGCGTATGTGCGCGGGGGCGAGATTGACGCTCGTCACGCGGCCCATCGGAGTGCGATAGCCGGAGGACTTGAGCGCCATGATGACGCGCTGCTTGCTCTCCTGGACCGCGGTATCCCCGAGGCCGACGATCAAAAATTTCGGTTCGCCCGAGGTCGGGGTCACGCCGATTTCCACCTGGACAGGCAAAGCGCTGAGCCCGAGAGTTGTGAAGGAAGTGAGTTGTGTGAGCATGGGAGGGTGTAGGGAAGAAAGTAGTGGAGGAGGTCGCTGGTAGATGGTGTACTTTCGTACACCTTTCTGCAATTTATTGAAGAGGACAAGTTCCTCCGAGTGTGTTCCTATAAATTATTCATGCTACAGTGCGGTTCATGGGGACTTCGGCTGCTACCGGCCAGCAGGGCGAGGAACTCGCGGCTTCCTATTTGAAGCGAAATGGATATCGGATTTGCGAGCGCAACGTACGGTTTAAGCGCCTCGAAATAGACATCATCGCCTACGATAAGAAGCGGAAGATGATGGTGTTCGTCGAAGTAAAGGCGCGGTCGCACCCTTCGCTCGAGTATCCCATTCGAACGGCGGTCGATCAGCGCAAGCGCCGCGCGCTCCGGCAGGCGGTGGCGCGGTGGGTGAATAAGCACGAGTACGAAGGCCCCGGACGAATCGACATTGTCTGCATCGGCGATGGAAAAATGCAGGAACACATCATGGACATCGGGTCGGATTTCTATTAGGGATATCGAAAATGCATGGCCGTATGCGGAAGATCAGTATCGATACCTTTTTCTGATACATTGAGAAGTGCACGTCTTTTATTTCCTCTCCCTTCGCCGCAGCGGAGGGAGAGGATCAAGGTGAGGGTGGATTCGGAGTATTGAGCATGTAGAAGCCACTGAAGCACCCTCACCCTGACCCTCTCCCGCACGCGCGACGCGCGCAGGAGAGGGCTGAAAAAGGATCAGTTCTGCTTCTCTTTCCCTTTTTCTACAGTATTGGTCTAAAGACCATATTTCCAATTTATTGTCATGTCCGGCTACATGTTCGGGAAATAAAAATATGTTATAATTATGCGATTATATCTCCCAAATACCCATAGCGAAGACACATGCCAAAATCACAGCCGGCTTCCTCGCAGCGGCACTGGCGCTTGCAGTCGCGGCGCTCTCCATGACGCGCGGCGCACCTCTACGTGCGGAAGGCGTATGCGGCGACATGGCCAGGGACTTAAGCGAGCAGTGCGATGACGGGAATCTGGTGAACGGCGATGGCTGTTCCTCTCTGTGCACGATCGAACGTTGTGGCAACGGCGTTCTGGACGCGGGCGAGCAGTGCGACCCGTCCGTACCGGCCAACGGCCGGGCGGGTGACGGAAACACGGTGGATGGCGACGGCTGCAACTACCTCTGTCAGGTGGAGTTCTGCGGAGACCGTAGCGTGCAAGATGGTCTCGGCGAGGAATGTGATGATGGCAATGGCGTCTCCGGTGACGGATGTTCATCTCTGTGCAAGCTGGAAGGAGAAAAAAAGCCGGAAAGTTCCTCGTCGAGCAGCGTGTCTTCCGAGCAGACACTGGTACCTACGCCACCTCCGGAGGCGAAAAAGCCGGGGGGGGATGGAGCGAAAGGCTACTGGCTCCAGAAGCAGGCGGTGAGCAGCAGCGCGGAGAGCACTGTCGTGCAGCAGGCGATATCGGCCACGCAGTTCCTGGCTCTGCCCGCTGCGGAGGACTACAAGCAGTATTTCTCGCGGGAGGAGAATCTCATGCTCGAGGGGATCATGGTGAAACTCCGGTCCGGCCGGCGCCTCACGACGGATGAACGCGAACAGGCCGGACAACTCTCGAAGAAGTTTTCCGAGAGCAAATATACCGAGCGCGACCGCTATGTTTCACTCCTGAGGGAGTTCGTCACCACACCCATCAGTGCGATCGTCGTGGAGGAGCAGAAACTGGAGGTCTCTCTCCTCGTGACCCCCGAGATCCCGGTGGCGATTTCGGAGCTGATGAAAACGGCGAAGATCCTCTCTCCGAAGGAGCTCACGCGGCAGGTGACGGACGGAGTCCGGAAACTCCAGAAGCAGGGGATCGACATCGAGCCGGTCATCGGGAAAGAGTACGCAGCGTACCTCGGTCCGGGAAACAGGCCGATTCAGGTGTTCATGACGCTGAAGACGATCAAGGAAGCCGCGGAACGGCATGCGACGACGGACCTGCAGGGTTCGCTTCGTACTCTCCGGCGCGAGGCGCTCTCTCTCAGGCAGGCGCTCCCCGTCCTCGAGCGGGAGTATGGCATGAAGGCATCCGACATCGAGCCGATCCTCAAGGGAATCGATGACATTGTCACGGAAGCAGGGAAGGACGACGTCGAACGCATCGTGAATGCAGTGGACCGCCTCCTTCTCATTCTCGAGCGCAGGAACATTGTGACGAAAGCGGAGCTGGTCACCGGAGCCATCCCCTCTCCGCATGCGGCGGCGGTCGTGGAGATCGCCCGGGATGCGGGCTGGAAGACGCCTCTCACGGCGAGCCTCGATGTGCCGTCACTGGTCACGGATCTCACACAGGCGGCGCCCGATGAGTACCGCTGGTTTTTCGAGCAGGGAACGAATGATGAACAGCGTGCAGCGCTCCTGAAGTACCTCGGGACAGACAAGCGGCTTGGTAGCCTCCTCGCGATGCTTCGGGAGGAGGGACGGACAGACATGGATGCGCGGTATCGGGAACTGGTTGAGCAAATCAAGAATGTGGGGACTGGAACGGACACGGAGCCACCCTGTGATGATTCGATGGTGGACGCGCTGCGTTGCACGAACAAGTTCATGAAGGACGTACAGGAGACGACGCGCGGACGAAGCACGTTCTCGCGATTCATCGGCACGCTTCAGGATCTCTTCGGCATTGATTCATGACGAATCTCACCCCGCCAACCGCAGGCCAACCGATCGTGCCGGTCTCCCCGCTCCGCGGGGCGCGTGCGCCGCAGCAGAAAGCCATCGAGCTCGCGATGCTCAAAAGGGGGACGAAAGACTTCCTGGAGTTCGTGGATGCCACGAAGGAGGTGTGTTACGGGTACCTCTACCACCGCACCGGATCACTGAAGCTCACGCAGACACTCATGAAGGAGATCTATCTCTCCGTCCTGAGCCGCTCCATGTCCCTCTGGTGGTTCGGGGCGCTGAGCGTGAAGTTTCTCCTGGAAACGGCTGACCACGTGCTCCGGGATCGTCCCCTGGAGGAGGCGGATCTCGATCGGGTGTACCTCCCGCGCCTCGCGTGGCTCACGGACAGCGAGCGGAAGACTGTTTCCTCGCTGCATGACGCGCTGTGGACGCTGCCGATTCCGGCGCAGAGGCTTCTCATTCTCTCGATCCTGCTCGGCTTTCCAGGTGAGCGGATCGGGCAGTTTCTCCTCGAGCGGCCCGAGACGGTTTTGGAAGAACTGAAAACGGCGAAGGATCTCCTCCTCTCCCGCTGGCAGCCGTCGGTGGAGATCAGGGAAAAGCTTGAGTCGCTCGTCTTCGCGCCCGCGCTGGACATCCATCAGGAAACCGATCTCCGCTTCAGCGTCGTGGAGAAGTACAACGCCATCCGCTTCCGCCGCTACCAGTGGGTGATCATCGGCGGGCTTTTCGCGGTACTCTCGAATGTCATCGTGGCGAGCGTTCTGGCATTCGCCGTCATCACGCAGCCGCCGACGTCGCTGAAGGGGAGCAGGACGGAGGTCGCTTCCTTAGACGCGCTCCTCGTGAAACGGGAGATGGAACTGGCGGCGACGAAGCGGTCCATCGCCGCCTCGTTCAGGGAAGCGCAGCGCATCACCGCGTATGACGTCACGCGGAACCTCACGACTATCGGTCTCGGCTCCGCTCTCCAGGCGCTACGGGCCGAGCAGGCGGATGAGGCGCAGGTGGACAGGGTGATCAAGCTCCTCGAGAGGGCGCGAATGGCGCTGAAGCCGTACATCGATGGAACGCTCTATGCCGCCCGGACGATCCTGGCGGCCGGAGGATAAGGCTCATTCCTTCTCAGGGAAGGCGGCAGTCCTTGCCGCACCCGTCCCCATCGACATCGTTTGCATCATCGCACTGCTCCGTGGACGCTTGCCAGCCATCGCCGCACCGCCCCTTTCCCTGCATGTTGATGATGACTCCGCCCGGGTCGTTCGTGACGATGACAAAGAGGGAATTCGGCGAGAACCTCACCGTCCCCTCACCGATGTCCGTCGGCGCGAAGGTGAAGCCGCCGTCCTGCTCCATCTTCCGTATTCCCCCGCCGTGGGATGCGTCTTCCGCGCGCGCTCTCTGTGAGGCGAAGAACACGCCGGGGAACCGGACCCTGAATGCCTGGTTGTTCTGATTCTTCCGTTCGAGGGCGGCATCCTGGCTCGTGTACTTGTAGCCGAAGTAGTTGGCGGGCCGGCCGCCGTTGATCACGAAGTCGAGCGGAACTTCCTCGATGGGATACTCCTCGGACTCCGTCACATCACCTGTCTCGACCACATGAATCACGTCCGCGGTGAGGTGGTCGGCACGCACGTTGGGGAAACGGATCCTGCGGACCGAGTTGCTGTCGAGGAGTAGCGCGCTGATCTGCGGGCTCTGGAAAGGAATCTTCTCCGCGCTGTTGACGGATCGTTTCGGGGAGCTGCAGGAAGCGAGCAGAAGGAATGAGGCGAGGAAGATCGCTGCTCGCGCGAATGGAAGATGCCCCTGCGTGCGACCGTTGGCCATGGCAGAGATCAGTATGCAGGATTCGGGAATTGGACGCTATTCCCTCCCAAGCGACTCCGCGCGTTTCGAGAGCATGTCGGCGTACTGCGGCAGATCGAGTGTTACGCGTGCCTCCCCTGTGTCCATCGCCGCTTTGGCGACGGCCGATGCAACACGTGGGAGCAGGCGCGGGTCGAACGGTTTCGGGAGGAGGCAGGTTTTTCCGAAGGCGA
>JBBAAJ010000003.1:0-34861 GCA_041658365.1 Candidatus Peribacteraceae bacterium
TGGAGCTCAGGTTACTCAACATGAACCCGGCGAAGAAAGAGGCGTACAGAGTCACGTACACGGAATGGATGAATGACCCGACGGGGGCATCTCCGACCGACCAGCAGGCGGAGCAGTACTACCAGGCATGGAAGAAGAGCCCTGCCGGAAGCAAACCGACCTTCGCGCAAATCATCAACGCGCCGCAGCAGGCGCCGGCAGCGGCAGCAGGAACCCCGCAGCAACAGCCGCAGGCGAAACCGGCGGAAGCGGCTCCACAGGCTCCGGCAGTGGTTTCCGAAAAAGTGGAAGGTTCCAAAAAAATCGAGTTAGAAGGCGGCAAATGGATAACCTTCATGAAGGAAAAAGATAAAGCGATCGTTGAAATCGACAAAGGTAAGCGCCAGATAAAGTTTAACGGCCAGGTGCCGGAGGTCGCGGTAATCAAGCCTTCCGGCACGGAAAAAGGGAAGCTCGAAGTCAAAGCCAACGGCCAAACCGCGACATTCGATTTATTGGCCATGCATAAGTCGCTTACCGATAATCCTACCGTCCCCGAGATCGTCGAAGGAAACATAAAAATCAACCTCGAACCTGCCTGAGCATGGTTTCCGAAACACCTTCAACGGCCCCGACTTCAGCTCCGCCAACAGTGTCGCTGAACCCGGATGTGCACAAGTGGGCGGAGACCGCCGAGAAAGAACCAGCGAAGCTCAAGCAGGAAATCGCGAAAGCCACATTGGACGACCTCAACGAACTTGCGAGACTCGTCCTCGAGAAACAACGCCTCGGAGTGAAGCCAGAAGTTCAGAATGCGATCCGGGAACGGGCCGAACAACTGAACGATTCGAAAAAGCTGGAAATGAGTCTGGAGAAGCTTCGGGGGCGCGTGTACCTCCTCCGTCTCCTGGAGATCCATCCTCCAATGAAGGAAGAGGCCTCCAATCTGGACGGTTGGGTGGCCCAGCCTTTGAGATGGCTGGCGGAAAAAACCAAGGACGTCCCGGTATTGGGCTTCTTCACGGGTTTCGCGAAGAACATGAAAGGGCGGGATATCGAACGAGCATTCTGGTCGGTAATCGCAGCGCCCGGGGAACTCCTCAAACACATACCAACCCATATCCTCGGTTTCATTCCGATCGGGCAAATACTGAATTCCATCCCCAAATACGGCGAGCGCAAAGTCGCCGAAATAGACATGCGGGAAACCATCAATCGTATGCGCCTCTTATCAGGAGAGACGATCGTCTTCAATGGAATCCTGTCGGAGGAATGGGACCAGTGGGCCACCTTTGTCGCCGATCTGAACCAAAAGAAACAGAAGATCCCGACCATCTCCAGTCTGACCGAAAATTTCATAAAAAGCGTGAGGGATGAACAAAGTCTGAAAAATCAGCCCATCGGAACCATCGAGGTAACACTTTCCGGCATACTGCATCCCGAAGACCGAAAAAAGGTGATAGATACTCTTCAGGACGAAGACAAAAAGAGAGTATTTGCCGATCAATGGAAACCGGCAGCGGTTGCAGTTTCATTCGGGGATACCGTCTCGGCAAAGAAAGAGGGTGACAAATGGAATGTCACTGTTCCTGAAAAGCAGCTCACTGAACGGGGGACGCCTCACAGCACAATGACCAGAACGCTGAAACAAGCTTTGGATCGGTTAACCTCGGCTAAAGAAATAACGGTTGTATCCGATACAAAAAAATGGGTATTCGACTTGAACGAAAACACAATGAGTGCCCGAATTCCGTCGGGGGACGAGGTGGCGGAAGCTCATAATAATATCCTGAAAAGCGTGCACAATTCCAGAATTAAAAAAATCGTTCTCGGAGATCCTGATTTGCCTACTGAGCCTTTTTCCGCCAGATTCGACACCGAAGCCAGTTTTGTAATGTGCGCCGGACCGCAATGGACTGAGGCTATCAATGCCTTATCGAATTTTGATTTGAGAGCGGCCAAAGTCGGTTACGAATTTGAATTCAGCGCCACAGGCTGGAAGCCTGCCCCGAAAGGCATGCCAATAACAGCAGCCCCCTAACCTCCATTGTATGACTCTCCCCGAAGCCCCAAGCGAAGCACCAAAAGTGCCAGCTAAAACCCTGTCATCGCAAAACGCAGCCCCGGCAGCAGGTGTCGAGCCACTGAAGCCAACGCCAGCGGTGGTCCCGAGCACCCCAACCGTCATACCCGCAACAATTTCAGCGGCAACGAGGCAGAGTCTCGAAGCAGCCCAGACACAACTTGAAACAGAGGCGAAGAGAGCAGGAGTAGTGAGCTTCAGCATATACGCGCTCACAAGGTTCCGTGATGCAATCGCATCGGGACAGGCCGAACAGGTGAAGAAAGCGCTGCAGGAAATTCGGCGTTCTCCCGAACTCGAGAAGCTCTCCTCGGGACTCAAGGACAGACTGAGTACGTTGCAGGGTGAAGTGGAAGGAATACTCGAGAAACCATTGCGCAACACGGAAGAGCGGCTCGGTAATTTCTGGAAGGGTCTCCCCAAGTGGGCAAGAGGAGGCCTCATGGTTTCAGGCGGCATGTATGGGATAGTGAAAATCGTAACCTGGCTATTGAAGAAAATCAGGGCGGGTTGGGACAAGTCCAAAGCAGTGATGAAGGGAGCATTGAAATGGGGAGCAATCTTCGGAGGATCGATCGGAGCAGGAATTCTCGCCAAGATGGGGTACGACAAGTTCACGGAGAAGAAGGACACACCGCCCGGCGGAACGGCGGCCTAGACCTGAACCACCCCTGCGGAGGACAATGGCTACGTGATCCTGTCGTACTCGCAGCTCCAGACTTATCGCCGCTGCCCCAAGCAGTACGAGTACGCGTTCGTGAAAAAAACTCCGCGCCGAATCAGCCCCGGAGAGAGTTTCGGCAGCAGCATTCACAATACCCTCAAGCGCTGGGGGGAATTGGAACTGGAGCAACAGAAGAAGGAGAAGAAAACCCCCACAGGCCAACTGTCCCTTCTGGCAGCAGAAGAACAGCCGGCGGCGGTACCGCCTTTAAGCCGCACGACACTCCTCACCCTCTGGCGGGAATGCTTCATCGCGGAAGGATACGCATCGCGCGCAGAGGTGGACGCGCGTCTGCTCACGGGTGAGGAAGTCTTGCGCGGCTTCTTCATCTGGTGGTCGAAGGAGCAGCGGACGGTCGTCTCGGTGGAAACAGGTTTCAAGCTGACCATCCCCGCTTCCAACGGAACCATCACGCTCTCCGGCCGCATTGATCGCGCGGAACGGACGAAGAGCGGCATCAGGATCATCGATTACAAGACAACGGAACCGCAGACGCAGACACAAGTCGATAACGATCTCCAGCTCTCACTCTACGCACTGGCAGCAGCGGAGAAGTGGGGCGAGGCTCCGGATGCGCTCGTCCTCCTCTTCCTTGGCGAGGAAAAAATCACGGAGCGGACCACGCAGCGCTCTACGGGCCAGCGCAAGGACGCCGTCGTCGCCATCCGCACGTTCCACGAGCGCATCGAGAGCGCCGATTTCCGTCCCACTCCCGGCGTCCCGACCTGCCGCGGCTGCCCGTTCCGGTATATTTGCGGAGCAAGAGCAGTTTAGGGTTTGGGTTAGGGTTTGGGTTAAAAATTCGCAGCCGAAGTGTTTTTGATCTGAAAAACTCCTCCCAACCCCAACCCTAGCCCTAACCCTTTTTCGACTTCTTCGGCAAATGTTTCCTCGAACTGTAGTTCTCCTGCTCCTTCAAGCTCCTGACCGCTTCCTTCAGTTCCGGACGAAATCTGAGAAGGAGCGCCAAAAGCGGCTCTTTCACGAAATTCCCTTCGCTGGCGGCAGCAATCTTTCGAATCGAAAGCGGAATATGCTCTCGCAGAATCGAGAGGAATTTCGTTGGCGCCGAGATATACACCTCTTGTATCCCCTGCTCCCGGATGATCTGCGCCATACGCCTGGAAATCACGTTCGCGAAATTCCGCATCCGGTTTTTTTCAACAGGATTCAAATCCCCCACTCCGCTGATCATCCCGCCTTTTCCCATCGCCGCCGGGGAGCGCATCTGGCCCTGACTATCGGTGAACTTCTCTTCCTTGCTCTCCACCGTCTCCTTCTCCACGAGCGTATGGCCGCCGACATCGACAAACTTGCATTGGTGTGAGTCGCAGACGACCAGGAGTGTCGGTTTCGTGATCTCGGGCATCGCATCGGGGAGGTGAACTGGGCGTGGCATAAGGTGAGGATAAGAAGTTGAGTGAAAGTACCTTAAGCATTGCACCGATAATTGACAATTGACAGCGGAGAATCGAGAATGCTTTGGCAACGGAATCCGAGGTTTGCTCTTTTCACCCAAGCCAAAAGCGCTTTGTAAATTCTTTCGTGCTTACCGCTCATCGCTTACCGCTTGCCGCTCGTTTTGGCCTCATCGCCTGCCCCTCGAAGTCCGCCTGAGGCGGACGAAGTGTGGTCTAGTCACCGCGCGATAGCGCGGAATAAGCAGCAATAATGCCAGACTGATCTTTTTCTTTCACGGCCTCATCGTCTAGTGGTTAGGACACAAGGTTCTCATCCTTGAAACCGGGGTTCGATTCCCCGTGGGGCTGCCAACAACGAAATCGCGGATTTTGCAGCAGTACGCGCCAGCCGCAAACTTTTTCTGGATACTCACGCACAAATTTTATCACTTTGTGATGAGTGTACAATCGTACACCAAAACATTTATTCCAATGACGCACTACAAGTTTTATGTAAGTCGATCTATATTATTCATCATGGAATTCCCAAATGACTTTATCGATAGAATTCTTTGTGGAGACTGCATTGAATTGATGAAGAAAATGCCGGACAAAAGCATCGATCTTGTCGTGACGAGTCCTCCTTATAATTTAAAAAATTCAACAGGAAACGGCATGAAAGATGGTAGGGGAGGCAAATGGTCAGGAGCCGCACTAATGAATGGATACTCCCATCACCATGATGCGATGCCACACGACGAGTACGCAAAATGGCAACGCGAATGTCTGACAGAAATGCTCAGAGTTATTAAAGACGATGGTGCGATTTTTTATAATCATAAATGGAGGGTGCAGGCAGGGCTTCTGCAAGACAGACAAGACATTGTGGCTGGCTTCCCTGTAAGACAAATCATCATTTGGAAGCGAAAGGGCGGCTTTAACTTTAATGCAGGGTACTTTCTCCCTACATATGAGGTTATTTACCTTATTGCAAAGCCAAAATTCAAACTTGTTCCTAAAGCAAATGCATTTGGAGATGTCTGGGAGTTTACGCAGGAGATGAACAATCCTCATCCAGCTGCGTTCCCCGCAGCTCTCATTGATCGAATTATATCATCCACTACAGCGCAGATTATTCTCGATCCATTCATGGGTTCAGGTACAACAGCCGTGGCTGCCAAGGAGCTTCGCCGACACTTTATCGGAATAGATATATCTCCTGACTATTGCCAAATGGCAGAGGAGCGAATAGGCATAGCAAAGACCAGAGAAGTATATAGCCCCCCTCAAAAGCAGCTTGCGTTACTCCACGCCTAGATTATGCAAATCTATACAAAGGAATCACTCATCGAAAAGCTGCTGGAGATTGTTAAAAAGGGATGGATTCCGAACAGTCGTCACGGAAATCATGGTGGGATTGGCAATACTCTCGAGGATTTACTCGGGATTAAGGAAAATAATTTACCTATTCCGAATGCTGCCGAATGGGAACTAAAGACACAGCGTCTCAACTCTACTTCACTCACAACACTTTTCCATATTGAGCCCTCGCCGCGCGCAATACGTTTTGTTCCGCAAGTGCTCTTACCGAAATACGGTTGGGCGCACCAAGAAGACGGCAAGAAATACCCAAAAGGTGAAATGAGTTTCCGCCAAACAATACATGGTAAATCGCGAAGTGATCGTGGTTTCAAGGTGGAAATTGACCGCAAGAATCGAAAAATTTTAATTTCTTTTGGTGCGAAGGCTGTCGATTCACGGCATAAGGATTGGATAAAATCAGTAAAAAAGCGTGTTGGCCTTGGCGAACTCAATCCGCAACCATATTGGGGATTTGATGATTTGGAACATAAGGCCGGTACAAAGCTACTCAATGCCTTTTACGTTCAGGCGGAGGTTAAAGCTAAGAATAAGAGAGAGTACTACCACTATGCAAAAGTAATGATGCTGCAAAATTTTAGTTTTGAAGGATTCTTAAAAGCATTAGAAGAGGGGAAAATCCTCGTGGACTTTGACGCTCGCACTGGACACAATCATGGTACAAAATTCCGATTGAGACAGGATTGTTTGCCGATGTTGTATAACAAAGCAACAGTTATTATTTGATATTTATGGCTACAACCATCCAACAATCATTTCTGAAACTGAAGCAGAACTTTGAAATTACTGACTTCCAAGAAGCCGCACTATGCTGCAATACATAAAAGATCATTCATCGGAGTTACAAGTAATCGTCCCGATTGTCCTCCTTGTCCTGACAGGCATTTGCACCGTCGTGTGGTATCTCGTGAAGAGATTTTTCCTAGGCGAAGAAGGTAAATCCAAACATTCAGGCATCTCTTCAGGTCATGACACACACATTGAACACAGTGTGGTTGCAACAGGTGCAGCAAAAATCGAAGCGGAAGTGATTGGTGGGGATAAGACAGTGTTGTATCAGCAGAACTTCATCTTTTCTCCAACTCTTCGTCTCGCATTTTCTCCAACTCTTCGTCCCACAGAAAGAACAGTGACTAGCAGCCCAGCGGAGCCAAAAGATAAAGTGGGCAGAGAGAAAGTTGAGAAAATCATGTTACGTGCTCCTACTCTCGCGAATAAGAAAGAGATGAAGAAAATCTTTCGTTCTACTCCCGATAAGGCTCTAAAAATCCAGATTGCCCTTTTTCTTGGTCCAAGTTTGGATCCATTGGAAGATACGGCTACAGAACTGATTGAAATAATGAATGAAACAATCCCATTAGCTCAGCAAGAAGGGGCCTCTGCTCAACTTGCCGCACTCCTTGCGTATAAGGGGACTTATCACTCCCTACTTTTTACTTATGAATATCAGGAGTACAACGTAAAGCTGGTCAGTCCTCGTGGTGACCATCCTGGAATGATGGAGTTCTACAAACGTGAAATGGATTTCAAAGACAGTTATTCACAAGAATGTCTGCAGAAATCGGAGGAGATAGCCAAGGAATCAGGAAGCCACGATGCTATTGCAGCTGTTTATTTAAGCATGGGACAGGTTGCAGCTCACCGAGCTGCAGCTTTTGCTGCTGGCGATATACCCCGAAGATTGGAGGAGAAAGAAAAAATGAGAAAAGCTTTTGCACTGGCAGAGAAAGTTTATGTAGATTCAGCCAATAAGCTTCCTAATGGTGGGGAGCTGGAGATTGCCAATGTGAAACACAACTTTGCAAACTGCCTTCGGATGCTTGGCAAAGACGAAACTGAAGAGGCAAAAAATATTGAGGAAGATGTCGTCGCCATTGCTAAAAAATACGGTGATCGCGCCCTCGTAAAGAAAGCCGAGTTCTTGATGCAGCGCTTAGAAGGCAAACCGATTCCTGACTACTACAATGGCGAGGAGGGTGAAGATCTTGTTTGAGGATAGAATATGCCTCTTGGATTTTCCGCCAGAGAACACCTTGAAATTGCCCGAAACGGCCAGTCGTCGGAGCTGCGGCGGCTGGTGCCCCCAAAATTTCAGCCGCCGCAGCCGGAACTGCTAAAATCTGTTCGAATTTTTGCGAACGCAGCCTGCCACGCAGTACGTCTCGCTGCGGCTCGACGACTGCATGGCAAGCCACGAAACTCTCCTTTGCCCACCGCGTGCTTGCCCTCCAAAACCGAAGAACGTACCATCTCCTCCAATGAATGCTATCGTGCATCTCTCGATCGGGGCAACGTATTTGCTACTTCTCGCCTTCGGATTATTCATGTTGGCCGCCACCTATTTGTTCGCGTGGTGGCAGAAGTCCACCTCCATCGCCGAAAATTTTCTGATTGCTGAGCGCAGGGTCAATTGGTTCTTGGGAGGCTCGAGCATCGCCGCCTCGTGGATATGGGCACCCGCGGTGTTCGTCTCGACACTCTTCGCCTACCAGTACGGGCTCGCGGGACTCTTTTGGTTCACGGTGCCGAACATGGCCGCGCTCGCCATCTTCGCTCTCCTCGCGCCTCGCATTCGCGCGAAGATGCCGTACGGTTACACGCTCCCCCAGTGGATCGGTCACGCGTTAGGCGACGAAAAAGTGCACAAGCTGTATCTCTACCCATTTTTTTTCTACCAATTGATGTCCATCACGGTGCAGCTCTATGCCGGGGGCAATCTCCTCGCGCTCCTCCTCGGCATTCCCGTCTACCAGGCGACGGCTGTCGTGACCATCGCGATGCTCGCCGCTATTCCGCTCATCTACTCGCTCGTCTCTGGCCTGGAGTCTTCTATCATCACGGACTTTCTCCAATTGGCGTTCATCATTGTCGCCCTCATTGTGCTCATCCCGTGGTCTGTCAGTCTTGCGGGGATTCAGAGCGTCCGCGCCGGGCTCGCGGGCTTATCCGGGAGCGCGAACATACTGAATCCGCAGATCGCCTTTTCCCTCGGCATCGTCACTTCGATTGGGCTTATTGCGGGTTCCGTTTCCGATCAGCAGTACTGGCAGAGAGCCTTTGCCATTAAAGAAGGACACCTTCGCAAAGCATTCATTTTTGGCGCTCTGGCATTCGGGCTCGTCCCGATCCTCCTCGGCTTCCTCGGCTTCATCGGCGCAGATCCCAACTTCGCGGCAACGGTGCCGCCCGGGGTGGACACCTCGCTCATCGGCGTCGTCGTCGTGAGCCGATTGCTGCCGGTGTGGACGGTGTTCTTCTTCGTACTCATGCTCCTCTGCGCGCTCAGTTCCACGCTGGATTCTGGGATGAACGCTGCTGCGAGTCTCTGGACGACCGATGTGATGAAGTACACGGATGAGGAAAAGGAGCTGATGCTCAGATTCGAGAAAGGCGGCGCGCTATCGGACAGGGAGAAACTGACAAAACATCTCTTGGATCTCCGCCGCCTGAGTGCGGCGCGCAACACGATGATCTGGCTGACTATTCTCGGATTCCTCGTTGCGCTCGCCGTGATTTACATTCCCGGATTCGAGCTCAAACAGCTCTGGTGGGTCTTCAATACGGTTGCCGCATGCGTGATGGTTCCGACGATTCTCAGCCTGTACTGGGAGCGACTCAATCCGAAGGGGGTGTTCTGGGGGGTGCTCGTCGCCTTCTTCGTGGGGCTCCCGCTCTTCATCTACAGCAATATCATCGACAAACCGGTGTGGATCGTCTCGAGTGCCCTGTTCGTCGTCGGGGTCACCCTCGTGTTCTGTCTTGCCTTCCCGAAACCGCGGAAGGTCGCCTCCGCGTGAGGGGGGAAGCTGAGTTTTGTGATTATGAGCCCTGGGGCTGCCATTCTGCTTCGCAGAATGGCATGAGGGAAGTTCTGCGAAGTTTACGAAGCAAGAACCGTGGGGCTGCCACTACGAGCACCAGACCGTGGTGCATTCACAGCACAAAAATTGGATTCATACTCATCTCTTGTGGATTTATAATGTTTCTGTGCCAATAGAAACCCTCAAACCTCCAGAGGACCAAAAGAAGCCTCGTAAGGCAGAAGAAAGGGATGACAAACCCCTTAGGAAATCGAAAGCGTCTGAACCTAAATCGAATCCCGAAATCCCACGAGAGGACAATCCTTACTTCAAAAAACTTGGAATCCCGCATCTTGATGAAATTCGCTCGGATGTATTTGAAAAGGGAAAAGTGAAAATCGTCTTACACCCCTTCTACGAAATGCTCCTGCAAAGTGACACGAGCTTTGATGAAGAGTTATGGAATGACATTAAGAAGCATCCTGAAAAATATGATGGGAAGAAGCCGCCCGGATTACAGTACTGTGAGCAATGGATAATACGGGAACTGAATCGAACACTGCGCGAGTCCGGCGAAGAGGGCTTAAGCCAAAGATACTGGCGAGTGTTAGAAATGGTGCAGGAGTATCAAGCTCTGATGACTGCAAAGGATTCCACAGATACCTATCTCTATATTCTGCCGAAGTATCACACATTTGAGGGAGACCATAACAAACATCATCCGGAGCTTTATGATGCACTGATTGATATCGTGAAACATGGAGCAAACAAGTCTTCCGCATTCATCGAATCGGAACAATGGAGTAATGGATCCCTCAACGATTCCGATGCTGCCCTGAT
Organism: Candidatus Peribacteraceae bacterium; assembly: GCA_041658365.1. Classification (GTDB taxonomy): domain Bacteria; phylum Patescibacteriota; class Gracilibacteria; order Peribacterales; family Peribacteraceae; genus 2-02-FULL-51-10. The sequence continues at coordinate 10,207 of JBBAAJ010000003.1, forward strand.
GCAAATACTCATACCAAAGCAAACGACTCTCGAACTTTCCGGAGGATATATCGGGAAATGTATGGATAATCTCTTCAAGAGCCTCAAGGAACCAACCAATAGAAGTGGGTGGAAAGTGCATGTGAATGTTGCCGATTCAACGCCTGTGATGTTTTTTGATAATAATAATCCTGGCTCCCTGACGGATATTCCCAAAGAGAACCAACCGACGTATAAGGCAGGCCAACAATTCTCGAGCATGGATGAAGTACTCGCTTTTGTAGAAAGCAATAGCCAACTCAATCGCTTCATCCTGGAGAAAAGCAGACAGCACCTTGCCTCTCAGAGGAAGCCAGCTTTCGTAACCTACAAATAGTGTTCCACGCTTTGAATTCACATAGGCCACTTGTACTGTCTTGTTCCAAACGGCCCGACCGTAGTGCTCTCTTTTTCCCTGGTGCCCGACCCTCAAAAGCAGCTTGCGTTACTTCCTGCATAAATTATGCAAATCTATACAAATAAAAACGGCGAGCTTGCGGCCCGCCGCTTTCTCTACTCAAGTGCGAGGCGTTACTCATCCATGTCCTCGGACTCCATATCCACAAGCTGATCGCGGAGGTCTTCGATCCTGAAATCGATGTCCTCAAGTCTCTCCTCTTTCTGATCATTCAGTTCCTGTGCCATGTCCCCGCACTCTGATTTCAGCCGATCAATCTCTTCCTGCAGATCCGCACGATCGTCTTCCTCGAGCTTCGGAAGCCGGGATTGCATCTTCTGGAGCGTACGGTCGCACTTTTTCTGCATCCGTGCGATTTGCTTCACAAATTGCTTCTCCACTTTGCCCTTCATCTTCTCCATCTTCTTGATCTCTTTCCCGACCTGCTTCTTCCTCTGTGCCATCATCGCGCTGCGGTCGGCTCCCTGATTCATCTGCATACCCTGACCGAACGATGGCGTTGGATATCCAAAGTTCTCCTGACCGCCCTGCATCGGAGCCGTATTCACGCCAGAATTCATGTTCGTGCCAGGACTTCTCTGCATGTCTGGACTGCCGTTCATCTCCCGAGGCGTCTCAAAGCCCGATCCCTTGAAGGGGGCACCCTGTATGCCACCATCCGTCTGCGCAGGCCGAGGCTGGAATTCATTGTTCTCAGGACGTAACTGCATGCTATCGACCGGTTTATTCCAGGTCTCGCCACTTGGAACGATGTCCTGTGCAAAGGACAGGATAACCGCAGTCATGACACCGGAGACAATCGCAGCTGTCAGCCCCGGCGCCGCAAAAGCGGAAAACGTATTCTTCTTCATAGAAAAAAGGGAAAGAGTTTGAGTGTTTATGTATATAATACACTATTTTTAGTATAAATGCAAATGCGCAAGCCGTAACCGCTCACTGACTCTGAAAGAAAAAATTGCAACATACCTCAATGGGAGCAGGTTTCTACCTGCGGTCGGCAAGTTTCAGCAATGATCCCCAAACGCGGGTAGATACCCGCTCCCATTTAGAGTCTCAATTTGCACCTATTCCAACACCAGTGTCGGCTGGGGACTCCCGACACCGAAAGGATCGAAGGCGCCGAGCATCTCGTCCATGATTTCACCATAATCCTGCGTGGCAGAACTCCGGATGTGCGCGGTCGTGACGAACATGCGGCCGTCTTTGAAGAGCGTGCCCATTTCCTTGAAACGGTATGTGTTGTCTCCATCCCGAAACCCGCCGCGCGCGATATACACGCCGGCAAGCAGATCCCCGTTTTCTTTCCCCTCCTCGTACGCCTCCAGCGTATAACGCGGGTCTTGGGCGAAACCTTCGCGGATATCCGCGAGCACCGCGACAAATCCATCAGGCTTTTTGAGCCGATCATCACCGAGCGCGGAAACGATGAACGTCGCGGCGTTGTCCGGTGCATCGATCCGGATACGCGCCTTGGCAGAGTCATTGTCCTCGAGAATCCATGTAGCCGGATACCAGAGCGCATAGCCGCGGGACGGGTGGCGATAGAACGTCCATTGCGCCTGTTTTCCGGTACCGCTCTCGTCGGGGACAGCATCGAACATCGCGCTTGCTTTGCCTGTAGTCGGATCGACCGTGTACCAGTTGAAGGTGGCGCTGTGGCCGTCCTTGATTTCGTAGACGTGCACGCTGAAGCCATCCTCATCCTGATGATCGAATTCCACCAGCGCCCCCGGGACGCGCCGCACATAGTCGGATACCTCAGGCAGAAGCCGCACTGCATCTACGGCATCTGCGGCGTTCAATGGATTCTGAAGTTGAGCCGTGTAAGGCGCTTTGACAGTAAAAACAACCAGCAAAGCCAGAACCGCTATCATGACACCAACGCCGATGACTGCATATCTTGCAGACCAATTCACGGTCTTCTCGATTTGCAACCGGTGCCATAAAAGTAACGCGGAAACGTTTCCGCAGAGGAGCAGCAACACCGCCATAACCGGAGCCGCCTCTGCGAAGGTCATGGCAAACGTCCCAGGCAGCAAGCGCAGCAGAGCGGCAAAAATGAGCGGAGTAGCCACAAGATGCGAAGCGACACCAGCCTTCAGCAAGGCAGTGCTTTTCGCAATTGCGAGAAGAAACAATGCCATGACAACGCACAGTACTGCAGCAATCATGAGTGCATGGCCGTTGGTCAGAAGCGTCATGCCGCTCACGGGACCGCCGCGGCTACCCGGCACCCATGTCAAAATGAGTGAAAGGAGTACGAGGACGTCGATCACCAGCGTCGTGATCCGCAGCTCAGTGGTCCGGCTGGAGCCGCGCCCGAAGTAGTATCGGGGCAGCAGCCAGACGCAGGCGAGTCCGAAAGCCGTCCAGAAAACGATGGTGGAGGAGAAACCTTGCACGAACTTACCAGATGAAGATAGTCATAGTGGAGCCATTGAATTTACCCACCTTGCCGACGCGACCCCCCGGTTCTGCAATGCATGCGACAGTGTCTGCCGATACTTTCTCAATCCTTGCTACGGCCTGCTGCTTATTTGCAAGGCTCCGGCACGTGTCCTGAGTCAATGCGTCGTACGTGATGCCCGTTACCGGAACGAGCTTTGTAAGCGGGGCAAATCCAAGCAGGCTAAATGCCTCGACCGTCTCCGTTACCGGCGTTGTTCCTTCAATCCAGCACTTCTTTTTCCAGCCTCGCTTAAATACTCTGTTGCAACGCTCCTTCGGTACCTGTTTGGTGATGGTGGTGGTGCCATCCGGCTGCAGACGCAACAAGACACTCAGATTGTTATGTTTGTATTCGCTGCCTTTTTCTCCTTTTTCGCCCGGGCGAAAGATATTGAGCGTGATCGTTTTATTGAGCGGAGGAAGGGGCTTCGCGGCTACGGCAGTTGCTTTCACGCGCGTCACACCGGGAGTGGCCGGCGCCGACGGCTTGCGCCAGGTGTAGATCGCACCGATCATCTGCGGAAGTGTGCCGAGTCCGGCTACGTATTGTACCGCGCCTACCCAACCATCCATTGTTTCGAAACAGACGTACGTCTTGTTTCCAATGAGCTTGAGCTCAGCGCCATACGGATCGATCGCTTTGGTAGTCAGCGCTTTGCGGCAGGCTTCGTACGTCGGCTCCATACCTTCATCAGTTTCAGCTAACCGGACACTGCCATACAAACCTCCCGCTACCACCCAGTGTTTACCATTACTATCTGCGAGCGCCACAAGATCGTTCTGGTCTATTTCCTGCTCCTTGGTAGACATCACATCCTTCGAAACCTCATACGAAAAGAATTGCCCTGTTTGAAGCGTGATCAACCTGGCGCTGTTCTCACCATAAACCGGCGCCGGTCCGGAAGGAAGATTGACTGTCTTCTGCCAAAGCTCGTAGGCAATTGCTCGTTCGCCTCCGCTGCTGCGTTTCATTTTACCGACGTAACCGTCGCCGGTGCGGAAACAGACGGCGGCATCAACGTCGCCAATGGCGATTTTCCTGGAACCAAAGCCATCAGCAAACGCCTTGGCGCAGACATCAGCGGTAGTTCGGTCGTAAGGGGTCCACGGGAAAACGAAGGCTGTCTCCGGCTTGCCTTTGTTCCAGGCGGCTTCGAAATAAAGCGTGCGGGAATCGCCGGAGAAAGTCAGGTCGAACGGTCCGTCGCCGTTGACGCGGCCGGTGCGGTGAGAGAAATCAACGTATGCCTTGGACGGCGACGGATCCGCATTGTATTCCTTCAAAAAATCCAACGTAGCCTGGTCAACCGGGTGCTCCTTTTCCCACTGATCCAGCGAAAATCCTCCCTTGCCCGGACCGCGATCCGTGTCCATCCGCAGAAACCGGATTTTGACGCGACCGGCGGAATAATCGCTGTCGCCCAGAACTGCGAATCGACCGTCTGTAAATCGCACGCACAGGACGGAATCGTAAAACTTGCCTTTTTCACGCAACCAGGACATCCGACTTTTCGAACCGGTCTTTTGATCGAAAGAATCCGACGCCTGGCAATCCTTCTCCGTCACATCTTTCAGCGATTTGGAAACGGAAGACATCCGCATTTTTTCCGGAATAGTCACTTCGATGCGCGGTCCGCCGCCGCCATCATCCTCCGCTTTTTCGAGAAATAACGCCAAGTCTCCCTTATAAGAATAGGTGCCGGCCGCAGGATCGTAATTCGTCATTTTGCCAAGCAGCTCGATCACTCCCTCCGCCGCTTCCGGGCCGGACGGAATCTTGGGCGGCGCTGTTCGCTCGTCCAAAACGATATAACGCACGGCAAGGGGGAATGACGGATGGATGCCGATTTTTATCAGGCGTCCCTCCGCGGTCTCAACACACTGGGTGCTGAACGCATTCAATTCCATTGTCTTCCAGGTGGATTTCACCGCATCTAAACAGATGTCCAGCGTGACCTCGGCAAATGAACCATTGGAATACGACAGACGGGCATCATTGCGCTTGAGATTGGGCTCTTCGTAAACTTCTATGTCCACACCGTTATTGGAGTTTCGGCGGAAAACGACGTCCGGCGTCTCCTTGTCAGCCGCGTGTTTCTGGAAATTGTAGTAAACAGGCTGGTCACTGACATCGATAGTCCGCTCGCCTGGTTCCGGCACATAGGCCGATTTTTTTTCCGGTAAGGTGTCCGCGGCACTGGGCGGAGTGGCAGTTTGCAAGGCCGGAGCAATGAGCTTTACTCTGGACCTGGAGGACGCGGATCTCGCGGCAGGCTTTACTGCGGGCGCGGCACTGCGTACCGGCATGTTCCCGGAGGCAACGTTACTCAGTTCGGTCAGACGCATCCTGGCACCGTTCACCGCATCGCGGGTGACACCCGTTGCCGTCAAAATCAGGACTGCAATCAGACTGGATGGCAGAGCCGTAAAAAGCGCGACCCGGAGCGCCGTTTGCTTGTGTGTGTGTTCCATAGAAGAAAAGGAGGTGTGTATGATGATCCGGTTTACGGATCTTTTATTCTTTTAGTATTATGCATATCATACAATGTTTTCTAAAGTTAAGCAAGTAAGCCTCGCCGGCTCCATCCTGATGATCATAGCCGCAGCGATGATCGTCAGCGCCGCCCTCGCATTTATTCCGCTGACTGCTCCCGGTTTCGTGCTGCCAAAACTCATCTGCCTTGCCGTCGCGGGCATATTCGGGACATGGGCGGCCTTACATCATCGAGGCAGAGACGCAATTTCCACGCTCCTGACGACATGGACAGGCAGGCTGCTTTTGCTGTTGATCGCCACCACGCTGCTTTCGCCGCTGTGGTCGATTGCACCGCTTCTGAGCATCGTCGGAACACCGCCGCGCTTCGAGGGAGTACTGGCCAGTAGCGTCTACTTCACCCTGGCTCTTACAGGGATCGTGGCAGTGCAACACCGGGGTTCCCGCGAGACCATGCTCCAAGCGATCGTGATCGCAAATACGGCGGTGGTTCTGTACGGGATTTTGCAGGCAGTCGGTCTCGACCCGCTGGCTGGCAGATGGCAAAGCGAACTGTTCCTTGGCCGCGTGTTTTCCACCATCGGCCAGCCGACTCTGCTCGCAAACTTCATCATTCTTACACTGCCGTTTGTCATTCTGACCGGCCTTGAAAATGTGAGCTGGCAACGCGGGCTGTATTGGACACTCGCCGCGCTCAATCTGGTCGTACTGCTTTTTACCGCAAGCCGCGCTGCAGTGCTGGCATTGCTGTTTTCGGCGGCACTCTGGTACATGGTCATGCCGCAGGGCCCGGCGCTTCCATCGCTGAACGGCAGCAAGAAGCTGCTGATCGCATTTTTAATTCTGTTGTTCGGCGTCGGCGCAACATGGTCATTTTCATCCCGCTTTTCTGTGCCCACGCAGCGGTTGTTGTCGTTTGGATCCCGCGGTGTCATGTGGAACAGTGCTCTCTCAATGGCCAAAAGCAGGCCGGCGGGTTACGGGCTTGGAACAATCGGCTTGATTTCGCCGCGCTTCCTTTCGCCGGCCATCTACGAATATGAATCGCTGACCACCAGTATTGACGATGTCCACGGCAAACCTCTTCAGCTGCTTCTGACATTGGGTCCACTGGGCTTATTGCTCACCTACGGATTTTTGTTACTGCTTCTGTTTGGATTGTGGCAAAACCGCCAAGAAGATCCGCTTCTCAAAGTAATGTTCATCGCTTTGGCAGGAGTAAATTTGAGCCTGCTTTTTGGAGTGGAAGACCCCACTACAAGCGGATTTGGCTGGCTGATCGCGGGTATGGGTCTCGGCTCGTTGCCGCGTCCGAGTCTGGCCAATCACCCGGTATTTGCCCGTCGCATATTGCAATGGGCCGCCATCTGCGCGCTGATCTCCGCAGTCTTTTTCATTTGGTGGCTGACTGCCCGCGTTTACGCCGAAAAATCGGACCGGTTGCTGCGCGGCGGCGCGACCCAGGAAGTCGTCAGGATAGGTGCGTGGGCTGTGGTGATTTTTCCACTCGACCGCCAACTGCTGATCGAATCCACGGAGTCGGCGCTGTTGACATTGGAACAAAATCCGGACGCCCGGATCACCGGGCAATTGCATCGTCTCGTCGGCGAAAATTTGGAGCAGCTTTCGGCATTGACCAACATGCGGGACGGCATGGCTCCGCTGTTGCTCGGGTGGCAGGCCGCCGTGCGGGGTGACTCTGCACGGGCCTCGGCGCTCTTCGCTCAAGCCGAACAAATGAGCCCCGTCAACGTCACGGTCTATCGCATTGCCGCCCACGGATATTCCCTGCTTGGCAACCGAGAGAACAAGTCCAAAGAGCTTCAAAAATTGATCGGGCTTTTGCCCTCCGGCTGGAACAATCCGACGTCGGCCCGCGGCCGGATCCTGCGCAAAGAACATCCGTGGCTTGAGCGGTTACCCGATCTGCCCCCGCGCCGACGTTGAGGGTTGGTGTAGAATCTCCCCACATGGGATTTTTCCGTACCGCGTCAGGCAGGCAGACCGCGAAGCGACCGGAGGGATTCGAGTACCTCGGATCCGGGGACTGCTACTTCGATACCGCGTGTCAGTCACTGCGGCCGCAGCCGGTGATCGATGCCGAGCTCCGGTACTACCGCGAGTACAACGCCTGCGGCGGACGAGTGAAACATGAGTGGGGGCAGCGGGTGGATGAAACGGTGGCGAGCGCGCGCCAAAAACTGCTTGAACTCACCGGCAAGAGCGAGAAGGACTATGCTGTGGCGTTCACGCTTAACACGACCTACGGAATCAACCTGGTCCTCGGGCAGCTGCCGCCGGAAGGCATCAGATCCATCGTGACGAGCGAGATCGAGCATAACTCCGTCTTCCTGCCGAGCATCACGTGGAGCAGGGGTGCGGGAGTGAAGCGGATCATCCTGAAGAGAGAGGACGACGGAACGCTCATGACAGCAGGAACGGATTTGAAGGACGCCATCGTTATCGTCAGTACGCTCTCGAACATCGACGGACGCGGCCTTCCGAACGCGAAGGAGATCGCGGCAGCAGTGCACGGGGGAAACGGACTGTTGCTCCTCGATGCCGCGCAGCACTTCGGCCACGAACCCGAGGGCATGAAGGGCATCGACTTCGACGCGGCCTTCGGCTCGGGACACAAGATGTACGCTCCGAGCATCGGCTTCATCATCATCAGGCGCACGCTGCTGAGGAAACTGCAGCCATTCTTCATCGGCGGCGGCACGGTGGCCGACGTGCACGAAGACAGCTTCACGCTTCTCTCCGGGCCGGTGGACGAGCACAGCGTCTTAGAACCCGGGCTGCAGAACTGGGCGGGGATCGTCGGACTCAATGCAGCCATGGACTGGATGAAGTCCGCGCGTCCGATGGGCAAGGACCCTTCTGCATACGAACGCGAACTTGCTTCCGAGCTCCGGAGGCGGCTGCGCGCCATACCGCGCGTGAAGATGATCAATGCCGGAACACCGGGACCGGTGATGAGTTTCTTCGTCGAGGGGCTCGACGCGCACAAGCTCGCGATCTACTTAAGCGAGCAGCGGATCATGTGCCGGAGCGGCCACTTCTGCTGCCACCACTACCTGCAGCACACCTGCGGGTATCCCCCGCTGCTCCGGATGTCACTCGGTCTCCACAACACCCACGCCGACATCGAGCGGTGCGCGGAAGTCCTGGCATCAATACTCAAGACGTTCTAGAACGGGAAGCTGAGAAACTTTTTACCTTTTCCCTGCCCCGCGTAGCTCGAAGAGCGAAGTGGGGTGCCTTATCCTCCCCTCACTGCCTTCATGTTCTGCATCGCCGCCTTCATCGTCTTCTTCATCCTCGCGATTTTCTCCGCCGCGTTCCGGCCGCTCGCCGCCAAAGCATGGCACTGCGTGATCCGCCGCATCAGTTTCCGCCCCTGCGACATCGACTTCTCCGAGGAACTCAGGGGCAAAATTATCGGCCGCGCGCTGCGCCACTCCCCCGCCCTCGCCCGCTTCATCAGCCGGTGGATCGACTGGTTCGCCGCGGCGTTCGTGATCCTGAGCGTCTGGAGCCTCCTCTACGTCGCGGTTGCCGGGCTCGATCTCTACGTCTACGGGACATGCAACCCCGCGAGTGTGGAGTCCTGCACGCTCTCCGGCGAAGCCTGCGGAGTAGATCAGGCTCAGCTCACGCTCACGCAAGCTATCCGTGAGAGGAAACCCGGCACATGGGCTCTGGGTCCGTTCACCCGTTTCTACGAAACGGTCACGCGCATCCCCGATCGCCTCCGCTCCTGGGATCCGGCCAGCTTCGTGAGCCCCTCTGCCACGTACTACCACCCCTTCGATCCGGCGAAACCGACGGCGCTCGAAATCGTCGATCCCGGATGCCGTTTTTGCAAGAAACTGACGGGGAATCTGGAACGGGCTGGCATCCCGGAACGCCATAACCTGACGTACCTCCTCTACCCGATCCCGGCGGGTGAGAAATACAAGTTCCAGAACTCACTCCTCATGGCCTCGTACCTGGAAGCGACGAAACGGGTTCCGCTCAGGAGGAATCCTTCCGCGATACCACCGGACTGGCAACTCCTCCTCAAACTCTTCGCGGACGCAGGGAGCGGCGCCGATCTCCAGACGAGGTTCAATATCGCGTTCACGCGTGCGGGAGCCGAAACGACACTGCAATCGCTCCTCAGGGAAATCGGGTACTCGGAAACACAGGTGAAGGAGATCGCGCGAAGAGCCGCCTCGCCGGAGACAGCGGCAAGTATTGCGGAGCAACGCAGGATCGTGGAACAGGAAGTCCGCACCATCAAGATCCCCACACTCCTCATCGGCGGCAGGCGGTATGACCGTGTCGTGTCCGAAAGCACACTGCATTCCTACGTCCTTTCTCCTTAACGTTATGCCCACTCTCGTCGCCATCTACGCCTCAACGAGCGGACACACGGAGTTCGTGGTGCGTGCGCTCTGCGCGAAGCTGCAGACGCTGCTCCCGGAATTGAAAATCGAGCAGATCCGCGCGGAGCGGGCAGAAACGAAAGATCTGGAGAGGGCAGACCTCCTTCTCCTCGCTTCGGGAACGTGGAACATCAGCGGAATCGAAGGGCAGCTCAACCCCCACATGTCGGCCCTCTTCACGGAACGAGCGAAGAACGTCGATCTCCAGGAGAAACCCGCAGCCATCGTGAGCCTCGGTGACGACCGATACCACTTCACCGCGCGCGCAACGGAGCATCTGCAGCACTTTTTCCGCGAGCACAGAGGCAAGCTCCTGCTCCCACCTCTTGTCATCATCAACGAGCCTTACGATCAAGAGGAACGAATCGGGCGATGGACCGAGAAGCTCGCGACCTCGATCAAAGCTCTCAAAGAATGGGCGGCACTGTTGAGCGGCTAGCGATGAGCGATGAGCAATGTCTCCGTTGGCGATAAAAACTCGGCACTAAAGGGTTGGCGCGCGCCACAGGTGGGGGTCTGCGGCGAGGGAGTTGGCGCGCCGCGTTCTCTTTGGTTCTTTCTCTGTCGCATGGACAGAGAAAGAACAAAGAATCGCTATTTCCGCTGCAGCAACGCTACCAGCTCAATATGCGCTGTGTGCGGGAACATGTCCACGGGCTGCACGGTCCGAAGCTCGTATCCGTTCTTCAGGAACTCGCCCAGATCCCGTGCGAAGGTTGCCGTGTTGCAAGAGACGTACGCCACCTTCGCCGGACGGTGGGTGATCACCGACTCGAGCGCCTGCGGATGCAACCCCACGCGCGGCGGATCGACCACGATGACATCGAACTTGTACTTGCCGCCCGCCTTGAGCTGCTGGCTCAGCACCTGCTCCACCTTGCCCTTGTAGAAGCTGATGTTCGCGATGCGATTGTGGCCTGCGCTGCGGAGCGCGTCCTCCACCGCCGAAGGATGTGACTCGATCCCCACAACTTTCTCGCAGAAGCGCGCGAGGTACTGGCCGATGGTGCCCATGCCGCAGTAGGCATCGAGGACGGTGTCCCGGGGCGAGAGATCGGCTGCCGAAGCGACGGCGCTGTAGAGCTTCTCGGTCGCGAGCGTGTTGGTCTGGAAGAAGGAGAAGGGAGAAATCCGGAACGTGAGATCGAAGAGGCGCTCATGAATCCACGGATCCCCGACGAGCGTGTGGATCTTCGGCGCCTCCGGTTTGTCGTTGAGACCGAAGTGCTCGACGATGAGGAGAGACTTGAGCTGCGGCCGCCCAGCGAACTTGAGGAACTTCTGGAAGAGGGGCTCGAGCTCCTTCTTCCGCGCCTGCACGACGAAGCAGATCATCTGCTCCTCCGTGTGGATTCCCCGCCGCAGGATGAGGTTCCGGAGCATGCCTCGGTGCGTCTTCGGGTTATGCACAGGGAGCTTCGTGTCTTCCATGAAGCGCCGCACATCGCGGAGGAAACCCGGAAGTTGCTCGTCGTAGAGATGGCACTCGGTAATGGGAAGAATGGTGGCCCACTCCCCTTGCTGGTGGAGCCCGATGCCGGGATTCTCGTCGAAGTAGACGCGATGCGGCTTGCCGCCGGGAGCCTTGGCGGGACGGACTTCATGACGCATGTTTCCATACCCGAACGTGAGCTCCAGTTTGTTGCGGTAAAAGAACACCTGCGGACTGGGGATGATCTTGAGCACACGGCCGGCGAGCGTCTTGCGCACGGCCGGATCGACCGGAGTTAAGTGCCCGAGGGTCTCGCGGACGATATCCTCCTTGTACTGGATCTGTTTGTTGTAGGAGAGCTGCTGCCAGACGCAGCCGCCGCACTCACCCACATGAGCGCACGCGGGACGGATCTCATCCTTGGAACGCATCATCACTTTCTCGAGCTTCGCTTCCAGGTAGTTCTCTTTTTTCTTGGTGATCACGACCTTTACTTTCTGGCCGGGGAGGGTGCCGGGCACAAATATCGGCAAGCCGCCGAGTTCAGCGAACCCGGCTCCGCCATGAGCGAGTTTCTCGATCTTGAGAACATGAGTCTGTCCGGGCTGGATCGGAGGGTCCACGACACTTGACATATTATGTATAATGTACTATAAATTGATACTTTTACGATACCGGATGTTCTCCCATCATCCCTCTAGCGGCTTTCTGCGAAGGAAAACCCTCACTGCAGCCTGTGCTGCAGCCATACTGATAATACTGGGGGGAACCTTCGCGAACGGAACTATCGTAGCACGTCCCGCAGGTCCGGCAAACGGAAACCTTGAGCGGCATGCTGCGATGGGAACACCGCGTTTTGCGTCTGTGCCCGTGAAGAAGGCGACTCCCATTCTGAAGTCCGCCGCCCCGGCGGTCCTTCCTGTCCTGGACCAGCAGGATATCCGCCCCCGGCACAAGCTGCTCGCAAACAAAGTGCTTCGCGCTCTCCCGCCGAAATGCAGGGATTCCCTCCAGAGCTTCTATGTCACGTACGACCGCAAGTCGACGAACCGCGGACTCGGCGGAGAATCGGTGATCATCGTGAACGGGAATGTTCCTGACCGTGAGTTCATGGCGCTCCTCGTGCACGAGTGCGGCCACGTGGTGGATATCGGCAGTCTCCGCGGGACATTGGACAGCGGGAGGAGCAGCTTCGTGGACGGGAATATGCCTATCTTCACGGACGATCCGAGCGTCGCCTTCTACCAGATCAGCTGGATCACGCCTGCCATCAACCAGCCGGGCTCTGCGGAAGCCGACTTCGTGTCGGGGTACGCCATGTGGGACCCGTTCGAGGACTTCGCGGAGACCTTCGCCTACTACGCCCTCCAGCGGAAGGAATTCCAGCGACTTGCGGAAAAGAATCCGGTCATGAAAGCCAAGTACGACTTCATGGAACGGGCGGTGTTCTCCGGCGAACAACCGGTCGCCCTCGGAAAGCACGTGCGCGGCAGGGCTGCCCCATGGGACGTGACGAAGCTGCCGTATATGTGGATTGCCAAGCTCTGAGGATTCAGGCAGTTAACTGTTAACTGTTAACTGTTAACTGTAAGCTCTCCCCATGCGCCGAGTCATCCTCCTCGTCTGCTGGCTCCTCACCGATGCGGTGCTGTTCATCGGCGCTTACGTGGCTGCATATTTCCTCCGCGTCGGCTTCATCCTCTCGACGGATTTTCCCTTAAGCCCCTACCTCCAGACCGTTCTCTTCGTTATGCCGCTCTGGCTCGCGGCGATGATGCAGCTGGGCATCTTCCGTCTCACCAGGATCCAGTCGGAGCAGCGAAATATCGCGCACATCCTGTTCGCCTGCATCCTGGGGCTCGCGCTCTTCACACTCGCGTACTACTTCCTGCATGACAAATTCTTTAGCCGGCTCCTCCTCATCTACGCGGGAGGACTGAGCTTCGCGCTCACGATGGTGTGGCACCTGGCATTCGATCAGTGGCAGCGGCAGGTCCTGCGCCGCCTTCCCGCGGCCTACCCGCTCCTCGTGATCGGCACCAACCGCGAAGCCGAGCGCTTCATCCGCTTGCTGGAGGAGCGGCGCTCCCCCTTCCGGCCAATCGCGGTATTGGACAGCCAGGGAAGCCCGCTCAAGGACATTGCCGGAGTCCCGGTTCTCGGAAAACTCAACAAGCTCGAAGAAGTCATCCGCTCGAAGAAGCCGACCCACCTCGTGCAATGCGCCGACCTCGAGCACACCATCAACCTCATGAGCGTCTGCCGCCAGCACGGGATGACGTACCTCCTCCTCCCCAGCGTGCTCGGCGCCATCGTCGGCTCGAGCGAGCGCATCGAAGGACGATCAGTAATCCTCGTGAAAGATAAAGGGTAACTCTTTTCAGGTAATCGTTCTTTTGGGAAATGGACAATGGATAATGGACAATGGACAATTGGAACCGATGAGAGTTTTCATTTTAGCTGGCGGATTCGCCACCCGGCTCTGGCCGCTCACGGAACAGCGTGCGAAGCCTCTCCTGCCGCTTGCGGGGCAGCCGCTCCTCAGCTATGTCCTGGCGCAAATTCCTGCGGAACTCTCCGTCACAGTGAGCACGAACGCGGTCTTCGCGCAGGATTTCAAGAAGTGGAGGAAGGGCATTGGGCGGCGGAACGTGGAGATCATCATCGAGGACACCGGCCACGAGGACGAGAAGCTCGGCGCGCTGGGCGCCGTGGCACAGTGGCTCTCTGCGGAGAAGATCGACGAAGATCTCCTGCTGCTCGCCGGCGATAATTTCGTCGGCTGCAGTATGGATACTTTTCTCCGGCTCCATCGCGATCGCCCGCTCCTCGCCGTCCACGATATCGGCGATCTTGAACTCGCAAAACAGTTCGGGACGGTGGTGACGGAAGAGGGAACGGATCCTCTCAGGACCGTCACCTCCTTCGAGGAGAAGCCGCTGCACCCGAAATCTACCTTCGTCTCGACCGGCTGGTGGTTCCTGCCGAAGAGCAGCCTCCCCGTACTGAAGGAGTATGCGCAGCTGCATCCCGACAATGTCGGCGGGATCTTCGAGGAATTCCTGCGCCAGAGCATCCCCGTCGACTGCTTCATCTTCCGGGAAATCTGGAAGGACATCGGCTCGTTCGAAAGCTACCTCTCCCTCCACCGGGAAATCGTCGACGGGCGCGTGATCATAGACGGGAGCTCCGCCATCGGGAAAGACGTGACGCTCCGCGGGAGCATCGATATCGGCCCCGGCGTGCGGCTCGGGGAGAGCACGCTCATCGATTGCATCGTCTTCGGAAAAACGACCATCTTAGATTGCGTGCTGGAGCGATGCATCGTAGACGAAGGATGCGTTCTGGAGGGCGTGGACCTGACGGACAAAATGCTGCGGGCAGGAACCGTCCTCCGGAACAAGACATCGTTGTGAACAAACCTTTGCGCCTTTCCCGTCACAGCGATAGACTTGCCCGCGCATGAAACTCAGACGGAGCGTCGTGATCGGATTCCTCTTCTTACTCGCTGCCTGCAGCGGGAAACCCGTGCTGAGCTACTCCCTGTCTCTCCGGACACCGAATGCAGCGAAGGCCATGGTCCTCATCCAGGCGACGGAGCGCGTCCTAACACGCAGGCTTGCCGCATTGGAGGTGAAGAACGCCCGCGTCAGCGCCATCCCGACGGGGAGCGGTACCGGCCTTCTCTCCCTCCGGCTCCCCGATGCGAAAGCAGCCGAGGCCGCCCGGCGCATTCTCGCGGAAACATTCACGTTCTCTGTCCGCATCGAGCAGGGGCAGAAGAGCAAGGGGGACCCGGGGAATCTCGATCAGAGCAATTGGCGACCGACGGCGCTCACGGGTTCGAGCATCGAATGGATACAGGCTATCGGCCTGAGTTCCAGCGGTGAAATCGGCGTGGAACTGCAATTCAACGCGAAGGGGCGGCAAATCCTGGAAACGATCTTCAGGGATAACCAGGGGAAGGATGCGGGGATTTTCGTGCGCGATCTCCTCGTCTCGAAGATCAAGATCCAAGGGAAGACCGTCTCCGACCGCGTCATCATCGGAGGCATCCCTTCCGCGAAAGTTGCGGAAATCTTCGCCGACGATGTGAACGTGGGCCTGCATGTGTTCTACACTCCCGCAAACTAGATCCTCCTCTCCCCTTTCATGGCTTCCGCCAATTCCCGCTCCGCATTCTGGCCGACGATCACCATCATCGTGGCGGTCCTCAGCCTGATCATCGTTCTCCCTGATAGCGCGAAGAAGTGGGCGCCGGGCTTCCTGAAACCCTCGCTCCGGCTCGGCCTCGACCTCGCCGGCGGAACGCAGCTGGACTTCCGCATCTCGGAAGACGAAATCAACGCACGGGAACTTAAGCTCGCGAAAGAACTGAGCGACCTCAAGAAGCAGGACAAGTCGAAAGAGGCGCTCGCGAAGGAATTTGAGCTCCGGAACGTCCAGCAGCAGCACACAAACCTGGTGGAAGCGATCCGCATCGTGCTGGAACGGCGCATCAATTCTCTGGGTGTGAGCGAGGCGACCATCACCCCATCGTACTTCGGGAACGAGAAACACCTCCTCGTGGAGTGCCCCGGCATCATCGACGCCGACCGCTGCATCGCCACCGTCGGGAAGACGATCCAGCTGGAGTTCAAGGAAGAGTTCTCCGGCTCCCCCGAGGAGTACGCGCGCAAGGTACGTGACCGCGTAGACAAGGTGTACGCCTCAGTCACGAGAGGAACCGGGAGCCTCCAGGTGATCGGACAGGATGTGAGCAACCAGCTCGGCGTCTGGTATTTCGATACGCGGCCGATATTCTTGAGCGACCTCCCGAAAGGACTGGAGGCGCTTATGAAGCGCACGGAGAAGGATCCGGTACTGAAGAGCGAAACCGTGCTTCAGACCACGGCGGAGAACGAGCAGGGGCAGACGGAAGTACAGGAAATCAAGGGCATCTATCTCACGAAGGTGCTCGGCCCCCGCATGCGCGTCACCCGGCCGCTCAAGGACCCCGCTCTCGCCTACGCGGAACTCGCGAAACAGCTCGGCGGAACGCGCGAGAGCAAAGTCGGCTCCGAAATAAAACCCTCTCAAATCAAACGAATGCTTCCCGACCTCGGCTTTAGTGTCAAAACCTCGGGGAAAACCTTCACAGTGACTCCGCCTGCCTTGCAGGCGGTTCTCCAGACCGCGCCCATCGGAGCACAGCAGGTCGTGCCGCTCGGATCGGGGTACAGCGGCCTCCTCTACCTCGCCGGCCGGACTGAAGGAGCGGAGACGATGACCGCCAGCCACATCCTGATCCAGTACAAGGGCGCTTTCCGCGCCGAGAACACGGTGATACGGACGAAGGACCAGGCCCTCGCCCTGGCTCAGGAAATCAGGAAACGCCTCCAGGCCGGCGGGAACTTCGAGGAGATCGCACGCACGGAATCGGACGGGCCCTCCCGGGAGAAGGCCGGCAGCCTCGGCGTGATCAGCAGGGGCATGATGGTGGAACAGTTCGAGCGCGTGTCTTTCACCCTGAAGCAGGGTGAGATCAGCGCCGTCACGGAAACGCCGTTCGGCTTCCACATTATCCGCGCGGACAAAGCCGCGGCCAGGACGGGGGCGAAGGTAAGTTACGAGCTTCTGCGCCTGAAGATGGACGAAACAGGCGCGAAGAAACTCTTAAGCTCCATAGAGAACGGCGAGGTGAGCATGCCCGATGACCAGATCCTCATCCGCGGCATCTTCTTCTCGTTGCAACCCACCGGCTGGCAGGATACCGACTTGAACGGCCGGCGCTTCCGTTCCGCCGCCGTCACGACGGACCCGGTGACGAATATTCCCGTCGTGCAGATCCAGTTCGACGAGGAGGGAGGCAAAATCTTCCAGCAGCTCACGAAGCGGAATATCGGGAAGAGCATCGCCATCTTCGTCGGCGGCGAACTGATTTCCGCTCCCACGGTACAGAACGAGATCATCGGCGGAGACGCCGTCATCACCGGCAGCCGGTCCTTCGAGGAGGCGCGTAAATTGGCGCAGGACCTGAATACCGGCGCGATCCCCGCCCCCATCTATCTCTCGGGACAGACCACCGTGGAAGCGACGCTGGGCAGCAGCGCGTTGCAGCAGTCCATCGTGGCCGCGGCCGTCGGTCTCGCGGTCCTCTGTCTCTTCATGATCCTGATCTACCGCCTCCTCGGCGTGCTCGCTTCCCTCGCTCTCCTCTTCTACGTGCTCCTCCTCATGGCGAGCATGAAGCTTCCCATCCTGCTCGTGAGCCGGGAACACGTGGTACTCACGCTCGCGGGGATCGCCGGCATGATCCTGAGTATGGGAATGGCCGTGGATGCGAACGTGCTCGCCTTCGAGCGCATCAAGGAGGAATTGCGACGGGGGAAGCTCTACCGGACGGCGGTGGATACGGGGTTCCGCAAGGCCTGGCCAAGCGTCCGCGACGGCAACACTTCCACGCTCATCACCTGCGCCATCCTCTTCACGATCGGCACGAGCATCATCCGCGGGTTCGCCATCACGCTCTCCATCGGTATCTTCATCTCGCTCTTCACTGCAATCGTCGTCAGCCGATGGCTCTGCAGGAGACTTGCGAATTCCCCGCTCGCCGAACGGATGGACCTCTTCGGCGTGAAGCGTTCCGAACTGCCGCCGCCCGGCCCGACACTCACGGCGTAACCTTCATTCCATGGACTCCCTCCTGCTCCGGAACATCGCCGTCTGGACGCGTATCGGCGTCACGGAGGAAGAACGGGCAAAGCCGCAACACCTGCGCGTATCCGTGGAGCTCTTCCATTCACTCGCTCCGGTCGCCGAGACCGACGACCTGTCGAAAGGCATCAATTACGATCGTGTCATCGAAGAAGTACGGCGCAGTGCGAAGACCGACCGCAAGACTCTGGAACGCTTCGCGGAGGATCTGGCACAGACACTCGTACAAAAATTTAAACCAGAGGGAGGAGTGACGGTGAATATCGAAAAACGCCCGCATCCTGCATTGGACTTCGCCTCGGTAACGATTCATCGGCCCGATGAAAAGATATAAGATGGAATTATCCCAACCGTCCTCATCGGTCTCGGCTCAAACATAAATCCTGAAAGAAACCTCGCTGAGGCAGCCCGAATTTTACGAATCCGCTGGTCCAAAATCCATTTTTCTTCCGTATATAAAACGGCCGCGCAGGAAAGAGTCGACCAACCCGATTTCTTGAATGCTATTGGCGCTTTTGAAACAAAGGAACAGCCGTCCAAGGTTTTCAAAATTCTTCAAACCGTCGAAAAGGAACTGAAAAAAGCCCCTTTATTCCGCTTCGGCCCGCGCACCATCGACCTCGACCTGCTGCTGTATGGCAATCGCGTCCTCCCAAACACCAATGCCTGGAATGTAATTGTCCATTGTCCATTGTCCATTGTCCATTCTTCCTCTGGAGTTCGGAGATCTCTGACCACGCTTGTTCTGCCTCATCCACGGCTCCACCTCCGCCGCTTCGTCCTCGAGCCGCTCTGCGAGCTCCTGGATCTTAAGACCCCGCACCCCGTCCTCCGTCGTCCCCTCGGTTCGTTGCTCGCGGAGGTGAAAGATCAACAGTGCGTGAAGACCGATCTTCTCCTATAATCGGTTCCCATGCAGAGAATCTTCCACTCACTCCTCCGGGCGATCGGCGAGGACCCGAAGCGAAAGGGGCTCAGGCGCACGCCGCAGCGCTGCGCGGATTCCTTCGCGTTCCTCACATCCGGCTACAAACAGAGCCTGAAAAAAATCGTCAACGGAGCGCTCTTTCCGGCGAACACCGACGGCATGATCATCGTCAAAGACATCGAATGTTACTCGCTCTGCGAACATCACCTCCTGCCGTTCTTCGGAAAAGTGCACGTCGGATACATCCCGGACAAACTCGTCATCGGACTGAGCAAAATACCCCGGATCGTCGATGTTTTTGCACGGCGTCTGCAGGTTCAGGAACGGCTGGGGCAGGAGATCTGCGATACGCTGAATGCAATCCTGAAACCCAAGGGGGTCGGCGTGGTTATCGAGGCCAGCCACCTCTGCATGATGATGCGCGGCGTTGAGAAACAGCATTCCACTGCCGTCACCAGCCACGTCCGCGGCAATTTCAAGCGTGACCAGAGAACGCGTCAGGAATTCATGGAGTTAATCCGGAGCTGAAAAAATAAAAAAATCTTCAATTCCTGCCACCGCGGGAAGCATCCCGCTCTCATTGATTTAAAAAATAATATTAATAATCGAGAGCGCAATGCTTTGCGCGGTTTGCAGACCATGAACCCATGAATTCAATTCATGGAACTCATCCGTGAATGGACGACTACGCAGCGAGCGCATGATGTGCCTCCGCAAGGCTACCCTTGAATTTCCCAAGCACCCGCGCAGCAGCGAGGACTTCTCTCTCTGACATGCCAACCGCTCTCCCCTGCTCAAGCATCTCCTGAACGGTGATCGATGGCCGCTTCCTCCAGACTTCAATCTGCAGGGGTTTCCCCACATTGGCTCCGTCTTTCCGGACATAGCTGTCGACGGTTTCGGGACCGATGTCCTGGACGAGGCGTACACCTTCCAAATAGGTCTCTTCCGGCAACCCCTCTCGCCGTTGCCCGAGACGCCGTGAGACGTTCGCCACAACATTCCCTTCGAACACGACGGTTTCCTCGCGCGGTTTTCCATCCATGCCGATGATGGCGACACGCGCACGTGGATCCTGTCCCGCATGCCCATCCTCTTCGCTGTCCTCATGGAGAACGGTATCGAGTTTGTCGCGCGTGTCCTCGATAACAGCGTCAGGGTCGAGCTGATCGCGGCGCAGATGAGATTCTCTCGTCCCCAGATTGTTGGTACCGAGAACCCCCTCCCCCAAGTCGCCGTCCAGCTGCACACCATCGTGCACTCCGCCCTCGGAAACGCTGTCCACCGCCTGCTCTATCTCCTTCACGCGTTCATGAGCAGCTGCATCATCACCGACATGCAGAAGAATTCTATCGAGATCCCCGCGCACCTCACCGAGCGTTCTCGCGGTCTGCAAGTGTGTGCGATAGAGCGTGTCCGCATGTTTCGCCCCCGAAGCGGGAAGCTCCTCTGCCGATGATGTCGAAGATGTGCGTTCCATAGTGCGCACAGTGTTCCTTTGAAGAGAGGAGGAAGAAAATGCAGACAGATGCCGAAAGGACAAGGATCGATTTTTATCTGCTCCCAGAGCCATATTTCCGGGTATGGCGAAGTGTCTAGCGGGAAACGGCTGGCCGCTTCCTGTGCTTCCCCGCAGCGGCTTTCTCCAGCATGTTATATACCGCAAGCTTGGTGAGCGGGAACTGCTTCCCGTTTCTGCCGTTGCCGTTCTTCTTCATCCTGCCCTTCCAGATCTTATCGATGTTCACGCGGTACATGTTGTGATACTTCTCCAACTCGTCGGGGCCGGCCACCTTGAGCACGTCGAGCTCCGGCGCGAACATTTCGCTGTACCGGTCGCGGCGGCGGATGAGCTTCGCGGAGCCGTCGGCGTACATCATGATCATCGACGGACGCTTGATGGTGTTGAAGTTGCTCGCCATTACGTGCGAGTATGCGCCCACATCCATCGCGGCCAGCAGATCGCCGGCGCGGAGCTTCGGCATCTCGATATCCTTCCGGATCAGATCCCAGCAGTCGCACGTATTGCCGGCGATCGTGATCGTATGGATGCGCCTCGAGGAGAGCTTCGACGCGGGAAGGACGTCGTACTTCACGCCGTCCTGGACGAGCGCATCGGGGATGAAGTTGTACGTGGACCCGTCGGCGATCACCACGCGCTGATTGATGCCCAGGCGCTTCCGCGAAATGACGCGCATGAGTCCCATCCCCGCGTTGAGGACGATGCTCTTCCCCGGCTCGAAAATCAGGTGCACCCGCGGAACGTCGTAGCGCTGGAGGAGGTTCTGGAAATACCGGGGGAAGTCGCGCATCTTCTCGATGGGGAACGCGTCCTCGTCCCCGATCGCCGCGGGGAATCCGCCGCCGAGGGAGAGGCTCTGCACCCGTATTCCCCGCTCCTGACACCGCTTGATGAGCTTCACGAAAACGCGCGCGGCAGCTTTGAACACGCGCGGGTTATGCACATACCCGCCCATGAAGTGAAAGCCCTTGAAATCGACGTACGGACTCCTGCGCGCAAGATCGATGGCATGATGGATATACCCGATGGGAATGCCGTACTTGTTCCCGCGCGTCGAGAAGTTCCCGATCTCGAGCATCGGATTCACCCGGATCACCGTATCGATGTGCTTCTTCAGTTTCCTGGCTGTCCGGGCGATGTGTTCGATTTCCTCGATCGAATCGGCCGTGATGGATTGCACGCCGATCTTGATGGCGAAGTAGATGTCCTGCTCGGACTTGAAGAGATTCGTGAACGTGAGCTGCCGCGGCCTGAAGTCCGCGAGCAGACCGAGAATCAGCTCGCCGACGCTGGAGCAATCAAGCTCGAATCCTTCCTCGCGGACGATGCGGAGTATTTCGAGGTTGCTGTTGCACTTCACCGCGTACTGCAGACTGATCTCGGAACCGAACACTTTCTTAAACCGCCACAGGCGCGAGCGGATCTCGCTCTCCACCATCACGTAGAGGGGCGTCCCGTACTTCTCGACGATCTTGTCGACCGATACCCCTTCAATCATGAGCATGCCGCGACGATCCTGCTGCAGAAACCTCGCCCAACGGTCGCGCATGTAGCGGACGTTGACCGGACGCGGCTTGGAGAGAGCGAATTTCTTGAACTTGTAGATGCCCTGCGGGCGTTGCGCCATGGCGAAGGTGAAACAGACTGCGATTATAGGCAGTGCTGCTCACATGTAAAGAAGAATTTCTGAACCTGCAGGTTTCTGATCACTGGTATGAACCCCAGAGCAAGCTCTGGACTCCTTTTTCCGCAGCAAGCTGTGGGGAATAAGACCATAGCCTTCGCGAGCAGTTCTCCTGCATCCAGGCTCCTCGTCGGCCGAAGCTCCCGCAGGAGCGAAGGCTGATTCACACTGGTCGCGAGTTATAAATCAAGCAATATCGCCGCGATCCATGGGAAGACCACCGTCACATCACTCTGGATAATCTGGTAGTAACTTGTGGGAGCAAGTTTGTCCCAGGTGATCTTCTCTTTGCCACCGGCGCCGGAGTACGAACCGTACGACATCGGCGACGACCCGATCTCGATGAATCCCGCCCAGTCACGAACCTTGTCATGAAGCTTCAGATCGTGCTTGATCGAAGGAACGACACAGATAGGGAAATCGGCCGCGATACCACCGCCCAGTTGCAGGAACGCTATAGGATGATCTTTCGCCGTCTCCATGTACCAATCGTAGAGCCAAGTGAAGTATTCCAGCCCGCTTTTCATGATGCGCGGGTCGATCACGGCACTCTTGTCCTTGCGATACTTTCCGCCGTACGTGTAACTCGCAAAGATATTCCCCATGGTCGAATCCTCGAAACCGGGGATGATGATGGGAACATTCTTCTCATATGCCGCGTACGCCCAGCAGTCATTCGGATTCGCCATCGGGTCGGGCTCGATGAGGCCTTCGGAGAACAGGCGCCGGAAATACTCATGCGGGAAGTGGCGCTCCCCTTTTTTCTCAGCATCCTTCCACATCTTGAGCAGATGCGGCTCCATGATACGCACGCTCTCGTCCTCGGGCAGGAACGTATCTGTAATGCGGCGAAGGCCTGCGTCCCGCAGCTCGGCCTCCTGCTCCGGCGTGAGCTCCGTGTAGCGCGGAATATACGCGTAGTGCGAGTGGGCGACGTAGCGGTAGTACGACTCCTCGTGGTTCGCGGCTGTTGCCGAGACAAGGTGAACTTTTCCCTTCCGAATCAGCTCGGCAAGCGTGACGCCGACCTGAAAGGAGCTTAAGGCACCGGCGATGGTCACGACCACCTTGCCGCCGTTCTCCAGGTGATCCTTGAGCCACAGCGCCGCTTGCAGCGTCGATCCTCCATTGCAGTGCCGAAGCGTTCGCTCGGCGAATGCCGACACCGGTTTCTTGCTCTTTTTCACAGCGGCAGAAATTGTTTGAGATCCCGCGGTTCCGGGGTCTTCGGTGACGATGAGCTTCTGAAGACCTGCCGACAACTGGTCGCATTTTTTCTTCATGGGAATAATGGTAAAGATGAACGAAAAAAGAAGCGAACTTTATCCTACATAATTCCTCCTGATAATCTATAGATTCTTGCTACTATGCGTATAATCAGTCACTCAGAACACCATGCTCCAGTTCGATCCCAACGCTGCCGTCCCCTCCGATGCGGGCATCTACGGTCTGAACTATACACCGGAAGAAGCGCGCCTGATCCTCTACCCCATCCCCTGGGAAGTCACGACATCATCCGGAGGCGGAACGGCGCTGGCACCCACCGCCATCAAGGAAGCAGGAAGACAAGTGGATCTTTGCGACAGCGAACTCGGTGAATTTTTTAAGCCGGGAATCGCGATGCTCCCGGAGGACAAAAGAATCATCAAGCTCAATCGTACGGCGCGCCCAAAAGCGAAGAAGGTGATCGAGGTAGCGGGCATGACGCAGGGAAAACCGGCACTCACGCGGTGCGTCAAAATGGTGAACGCGGCATGCGAAGAACTCAACAAGCTCACCTACGCCACCGTACGCTCATACCTCAAGCAGGGAAAACTAGTCGGAATCATCGGTGGAGACCACGGCGCTCTCTTCGGGAGCATGCAAGCCGTCATTGAACACCACCCCTCCCTCGGCATCCTGCAGATCGACGCTCACGCGGATCTCCGGGTCGCTTTCGAAGGGTTCCACTACTCTCATGCCTCGATTATGTACAACGCACTCACGGAATTGCCGCTGAAGAAACTCGTTCAGGTAGGCGTGCGGGATCTCTGCAAGCAGGAACGCGATATGATTCTCCGGAACAGCGGCAAACTCCACACGTACTTCGATCACGATCTGGCCGACCGCAAGCTCGGGGGGACAACATGGAAGACTCTCTGCGGCGAAATTGTCCGCGAATTGCCGAATGAGGTCTATATCTCCTTCGATATCGACGGGCTGGATCCCGCTCTCTGTCCCGGCACAGGAACGCCGGTTCCCGGAGGTCTCCAATTCCACGAAGCCATTATGCTGCTGCGAACTCTCGTGGAATCCGGCAGGAAAATCGTCGGCTTCGATCTCAACGAGGTCTCACCGAAAACTTCGTGGGACGCGAACGTCGGCTCCCGTGTCCTCTTCAAGCTCTGCGGCTGGACACTGAGATCACAAAACCATGTCTAGGACGTCTTTTTTCGCTCGTACGTCAGGAACGTAAAAGCATGCACATGCCGATCATCAACCGGATGTTCTTTCCGATGAGTTTCAACCCACAACGTTGAGTCGATCTCCGGGAAAAACGTATCGCCGACGAGTTCGGCATGCACCCGCGTCAGGTAGATGCGATT
>JBBAAJ010000004.1:0-25272 GCA_041658365.1 Candidatus Peribacteraceae bacterium
TCAGCGGCGTAAGCGATTCAAAGTGACGACGATGTCGAAGAATACAGAGTGGATAGCGCCTAATCGATTGAATCGTTGTTTTGCGGTTTCCCGACCGAATAAGGTGTGGGTTGGCGATGTGACGTTTATCGGAACGCGGGCTGGGTGGCTATATTTGGCGGTGCTTCTGGATTTGTATTCACGCAAGGTGATTGGATGGTCCATGTCTGAGAGAAACAACAAAGAGCTGGTTCTTGATGCGTTGGATATGGCTTTGGAGAGACGCCGACCGCAATCACATGTATTGCATCATACGGATCGTGGCAGCACCTATGGATCGGATGATTATCGAAACAAATTGGTTGCTTCAGGTTTGGAACCAAGCATGAGCCGACACGGGGATTGCTACGATAACGCGGTTGCTGAGAGCTTTTTCAGCACGTTGAAGAATGAGTTGATGTGCGGCCGACTGTTTGAATCGCGGTATCATGCGAGAACAGAGATTTTTAAGTATATAGAGATTTATTACAACAGGCAGAGATTGCATCAATCGCTAGATTACGTTACCCCAGATGCAATGGAGATGGAGGCTGTAGCCTAATTAATATGTCCGTTAAACCCGGGTCAGCTCAAAACGTCCCCTTTTTCCTTACTATAACACATGCATGCCGAATTCTTGGATATCAAGTTTCTAACCACTTGTTATTTATGTTTTAATATTTGTCCCGTGGGGTTGACAGCTATATTGGATTTCGTCTAGCGGTCCACCGCATCATCCCATCCACTGGTCCAAAGCCGTTGCTCTCCATGCCACTACAGCCTTTCTAGCCGCTTTGCCAGTGGTCCTATTTGAAGGGGAACCCTATACAATTACGCCATTATGAGATAACCAGCTATCGAACAAAGGCTTATTCAGATGCCGTTTCAATAATTTCAAGAATATCGTCCAGATATTGACCCTGCTCGAGATCAATATGCGTTCTAATTTCGTATGGTATCATATTTCTGAACGCTTCCTTATCAATTGGCCGCTTGTGAACAAGCACCTGAAGTAAAGCTGGGCGCAATAATCCATTTGGTTCTTTGAATGCGCTTTCGCCAATATACTCAGAGCCGAATGTAATTAACCTTTGACTGAGAGCTTCATCGCCCAGCACCTCAACACTCTCGCCAACATCGGCCGGCTTGACTATATCAATGAACAACTCAGATTCAGTGACGGGCCTCAGTTTAACCCTCTCAAAACACTGATTCACATACGCAGTCAGTCGTTCAATTTCGCTGTTTCGATTTTTGAACCAATCAGTAGACCATATTCTGTAAAGGTCCCATCCACGCAGCCGAAGAATATCCTCACGCAGTCTGTCCCGATCACGAGCGGATCGACCACTATGGTAGTTAGCACCATCACACTCAATTCCCAGTAGATACTCGCCCTTTCGATTGGGGTTCATGACGGCAAGGTCAATGAAGAAACCTGCAACACCAACTTGATGCTCAACGTTCCAGCCAAACTGTCGAAGTAATTTAGCGACAGATATTTCAAACTCTGAGTCTGGCGGTCTTCCAGTAACGTGTCCATAGTCTGGCAAGATTCCTGTCTCCGCATAATGAAGAAACTGCTTCAACGAAACCACACCCCTCGAAGTACCGGCCTCGGCCAGTATCTCGTCTGGCCTCATTGAGGTGTAAACCTCCATCCGTTTTCGTGCCCTAGTAATCATGACGTTCAATCGTCGCCAACCGTTTGTTTGAGTCAAAGGCCCAAACCTTTGAAATACCCGGCCCGTAACTCGATCAGGACCATATGTGCATGATATCATCATTACATCGCGCTCATCGCCCTGAAGGTTTTCAAGATTCTTAATTATTAATGGCTCATCCCCCCCATGTGCTCCAGCTAGCTTCAGCAGCGCCTCATCGAGTGCGTGATCATCACGTCGCATTTTCTCAAGATAGTCTTCAATCAAATCTTTTTGTTCGATATTAAAGGCGCCCACGCCGAGGCTTAACTCGGGATATGACTTGGCGTGATCTGCAATGGCACGAGCTACTATATCAGCTTCTTTCTTATTCCGAGACGATTCATAGCACGAATTGCCAATGTAAACGCTCTTCACCCCGATAAGCTTTTTTGTGTTGTCAGGGGACGGGAACAGCACAAGTTCGCCTTCATAGAATTGAGTGTTGGAAAACGCGATTAAGCTTTCATGTTCACTGCGGTAATGCCATTTCAATCTTCTGGAAGGCATGTTTGCCGCAAGGCACGCGTCTAGAATTGCTTCTGAGTCCTCAATCGCCATCTCCTCAGATTCATCAAGTTCATCATTGATTACGAGTGCGGTCTTCTGAAAGAATGGTGTTGGCGGAAGCTGGTTCGGATCACCGACAACAACAACTTGCTTACTCCTCAAGATTGCACCTAACGCATCAGCGGTAGGAACCTGTGAGGCTTCATCTATCACCATAAGATCGAACACAATATTGCCCAGTGGTAAATACTGAGCAACTGATATCGGGCTCATCATGAAGCAAGGTTTTATCGCCTGAAGGGCGTTTCCAGCGCGAATGACTAATTCGCGAATGGAAATGTGAGCCCTCTGTTTTTCCATCTCCCGCTTCAGAAGAGCTAGATTAGTCCATGTCTTAACAGGCCCTCGCGAAACACCAATTGGCGGCGTCCTTTGGGCAGCAAGAGCGGCTATTCTGCATTGAGTAGCTTTCCTATATTTTTCCTCAAGGTTCCTAAACTGCTTAATCTTCTGCTCATGGGAAGATCGTGAAAACTCAGCAAGGGTGGGATTATTCTGAATGACCTGTCTCGCCAGCGAATCGTAAATAGCAAACAGATATGCCTCAGACACTAGGTTTGAATCAATGTCGCCAAGCTCGACCATCTCAATAAAAATGTCGAGACCTTTGCTATTGGCGCGGTCGGCGAGACGGCAGAAGTCACTCCATGTCCCCAGCGAATCTATACTTCTGTTCCACAACGAGACCTTCTCCACTAATTGAGAAATAGGTACCGTAGCAAAGTCGAGCCCAAAGACTCTGTATAGGTCTATCTTACCAAGATCAGTTAGTCGCCTCCAGCTTTCCGCAGCTTGATTGAGTTGTGCGACGACGGCACTTGAAATAGAACTGAGGGAATCCATGTACTGCACATAGTTATTGCCGATCAAATCGAATATCGCACGTTGTGGTGCTTTTGGTGAAATAATCTCCGCGTACGCAATCGTATTGTCAATGAGCGAGAGGTCAGTGTTAGTGCCGCAGTATTCAGGGCCAATTAACGATTCATAGAGAGGATTGTTAGTTAGATGCTTGTATAGTTCGCACCCATGAACGGATGCGGTTAATGCTTCAGATATATCTCCAAGCGTCGCGTCGAGTAAAACCGGCGATACTCTTGAAATGACGGAGGCTGCCCTAGTGTAAGCTTCGTGATTAGAGTTCGCCGCACATATAATGTCGTCAAGGCTTGCCGCCGCACCATCTTTGTCGGCATCATTTAACAGCCCTTTCTCTGTGTGCTTCTCAACGATGCCCAGATTTAGAACAATTCGCTCACTAAGTAACTTAATCGTAGTTACGTCATTTTCAGGGTGTCTGACCGTGCATATCTTCCTTGCCTGACGTCGGTCACCACACGCTTCAATCAGTTCTTCAGCCCACATGTGAACAGATTGGATTAAATCCCACTTTGTTGCAGCACCACTGAACAGAGAACCAAATGCGTCGATGTATTCAGGATTACCCTCGTACTTGGCCATTTCTTCGTTAAAGGCGTATAGAGACTCAAGTAAACGCAGGGCATGCTTCGAAGTTCGCGCGATCTTTGATCTGGTAAAAGCGCGGATTCTTTTAAGCGCTTCGCGATGCCCCTTGTACAGCCAAGGGAACCAACTATCCTGATAGGTTCGAAGAGCAGTCAGAAGTTCTTTAATGTGGTCTTGGCATGGCATGTCATTCATGAAGTAAAGCTCTGTGAACTCATCATGTGTCTCTGATAACCTAGCGTGAATATCGAGGGCCTGATTTAGAAGTGAGTCAAAAGTATCGCTGAACAATACCTCTGCTCGTATCTCCTCCGAAGCGCGAGGAGACTCATTAAGCGCAGTTAGTAAACGCGGAAGCCTGCCTGCATATTCTAAACTATCGGATAAAATGACCTGAGATGGCAGCGCACTCAGGACTGACTTCAGTGCAGCGGTATCTTCACGTATTTGCGAGTAGATCGACAGCAACGCTGCTATCGACGCATATGGCGCATCTGCTCCCAAGTGCTCAACAACAGGTCCGAGATGATCGTTTAGCACAGATGACTTATCACAATTAATTTGTGCATCATTGCCGATGATACGCCGCTGATCAAGCGAGCACTGATTGAATGCTTCAATGTGGCTTTTGAAATTACCTATACCCCCATGAGCAGATGCGCCGAGATAGATTATATTCCCGAGCAGAGTGATTGATAACTGATTGGGGATCGGTACAGAGCTTAGCTCACAGAGCTTCTTCAGCTCGTCAATTGAGAGTGAGGCATAGCATTCTGAGTCAACATATTTTGTTGTATTTGCTTTCAGAGAGGTAGTGGTAGTCGATACAGAATTGAGTATATCTCTGAATATATCGAGCAATTGTGATTCATCACCCGCAATAAAATTCGGACAAGAAAAACCGAACCATGCATTCTCCTTTGGTACGCATTGACCCTTCAGCTCCGTCGATAGCGCACTAAGAAGCTCACGATTGTCTTCGATTTCTTCAGCTGATATATTACTAATAGATTTAAATCTGATGGCCTTGGTGTCAGAAAGCTGCTGCTTGAGGGATTCATACTTCCAGAGCACATCAAATATTCTCTCATTCGTGGGTGGTGTCTTCCGATTGACAAGTGATACATAGTCCGAAAGTGTTTTGCGGACCTTGTCTAGCTTCGCTAGGGTTGATTCTAAATCATCGTCCTCGTGGTAACGTTTTTTTAGGCGAGCCTTTATCTCACTGTGTACTTGCTTCTTCTGGACCTTGTGGCTGTGTAACTCTAGACAGAAGTCCCCTAGACCGGCCCGATCTAGAAATCTCTTCACAACATTAAGCGCCGCCAGCTTCTCAGCGACAAAAAGAACAGTCTTGTTCTGCGCTAACGCTGATCCGATAATGTTTGTGATTGTCTGTGACTTTCCTGTCCCGGGAGGGCCGTTGATGACAATATTTCTTCCATTAACTACATCTATTACCGCGCAGTGTTGCGAACTATCTGCATCTGCGGGTAGTAGTACTTTCCTGACCAAATCAACGTTCTCGACATCATATGTATCTGGCAAGGTATCTTTGCCAGATAATTCATGTCCGAGGAGAATGTTTTGTAGTATCGAGAAGTCCTTTATGCTCGTCCCGCTGATAGTTCGGGTGGGATCAAGATCGCGGAACATCAATAGCTTTGAGAAGGAGAAAAAGCCCAAAACAAGCTCTCTCCTTACCGACCATGAGCTTTTCGCTGATACGCTATTGGCTACGGCCTTAAAGTAATTTTCGGGGACGACATCTTCTTCAAGTTCTGGCAGAATTAGACCATATTCACGCTTAATCTTTTCTGCCAAGGTGAGGTTGGTAAGTAAGTCTTCACTGGTGTATGAAATGTCATAGCGGAACGACTTTGTCTTCTTGTCGTATTGTTGGCGTCTCTCGATTTTGACTGGAACAAGGATCAGCGGAGCCTTGTTGCCATCCCCTGTCTTTTCATCTTGCCACTCTAAGAATCCAAAGGCTAAGAAGAGTTGGTTTGTTCCTGTTTCTTGTGTAATCGTTCGTGCATTCGTGGCAATCTTATATAGTCTTTTTTCTAGGTCTTCAGGAAAGAACCTTGTCTGAAGTTTATTATCGGAATGTTTTATTTGAGCTCGGCCACCCTCCTCATTTGGAGCTGGAAGTTCGCGATCAACCCTGATTCCCTTCTCTAACCCTGTTCTTTGAATCCTTTCCTCATCCAAAGTTTTCTGCTTTTCGAACAGAGGAATATTTTGATCACTATCGTCAGTCGCGGCATCCTTTTCGTCTTCAATTTCGGGCAACGGCTCAAAAAGTATACTCTTGCCCTGATTGACTAGGTAGTCAAAAACTTGATCTGGTTGTTCGTCAATGATGTGTACGGACAATCTGGAAGCGCGATAATTTAGGAGTCGATTTCTGCGGGACAAATCCAACAATTGGCGTCGAATTCTCTCAATCGACTCTGATAGATTTGCTGAGGACATTTGATAACCTTAGCGAAAACGATGAATTATCAGCGCTCTTAGCTAGCAGTTTTCTCTTTTGTCTATTTTATGATAATTTGATAAACAAGTGCAAGGGCAGCAGATAAACATGCATAACATATAGGAATTCATCCACTACGAATCACCAGTATAAATGGCTTAATAGTGTGTTGAGATAAACGGCACTAATGTTCCATCCCATGGGCAGTGCCACTCATGTCAACGACGCCATGAGAATCGTGAGGCAACTCTACCAGTGCCTCCCTAAGGCCAGTATCTATCTTGCCGCGGACCGCGGCACTCGATTTTCGCTTTCCAGTGATCAAGCTGACCAGCGGGCCGAGACTAACAAGAAAAGAGAACGTGCCCAATGCCAAGAGGGATGCGCCCTCAATGCGCCCCCTCGGCAATGTCCGACCCGTTTCCGATCTAGTGGTCAGTTATATCATGCCGCCAGTGCCATTTCCGCAAACCACTCGTAACGGAGCAAGTTCCATAAAGTCGTGGCAATACGGTTCATTAGCGGCTCTTTCTGCCCGATCGAAAAATACCATTACTCGGTTACCGGTGGTTGCTCGAAGGGGCCTTTGCAACTCTATTTATCCATTCAAGCAATTGCTGCTCATTCGGAGTAAAATCACGTGAGTGAGTCACGATAAAATCGCGCATGCTCAAAAAAACGCGGTAGTTTAGCGTCTTCCATTGTTGAGGCGTCGCAAGACGATACATTCCACCCTTGGTTTTCTGGTGACTGATAAACAAGAATTGAGTGGATGATAATGGCAGTGTTACTTCGATGTTAGGATTAAAAAGACCTGCTCGGTCATAAAAAGACCGAGATAAGGGATTGATCTCAAAATAAGGATTGTCACAGCTTAGGAAGCGCGCTCCATCTGGAGCGCGATAAACTACCCACTGCATCGTTGCTAATATGCGCGCGATTTTCAGCACATGCGTGAAGCTAAGTCCCATCACATACTCATCGTCTGCTTTTACGTCGTATTTTGTTGGGTTGAGAACCTCCGGTGTCATATCCGAAAAATCCTCGCCAGTGTCTCGCTGTAATTTTTCAGTCATCTGGCGAAAATAGTCAGCATCCTTAATGCTTCTGTGGTAAATCATGGCTGCAATCTGTTCGCCAATCTTGCTGATGAATTCGCCAATGCGTTCCCGCGTGAATGGATTCCTCATGCGCAAGGTGGCAATGAACAGCCCAAGTATCAATCGTTCGTCTTTACCGAGAGATTTTTGACGATCAATTTTATTCGTCAGTATTTGAGCGCTTTCGCTCTCAATTTGACCTAACCATTTTTCCATCTCATCTGGAGACAGGTCAGTGCGTCCCTTGGGCACCGTAACCGAATAATAATCACGTCTGACGGCGGTATTATGTAGCGCTTGAGTGCGCCATTCCCCCTTGTTCATATCGAAGACTTCTACTTGGGGTGTTTTTGCAGTTGGATTCGCAGAAAAACGATTCAAATACATTTGAGGAAGGAAATGATGCCGTCGTGACCTTTTGGCTGTCATATCATTAATCATTACAAATCGTTACGAGTTATTCAATAGCATTGAGCTTATGCGGCCAATGCAAGCCCATATTCTTGGCAGGCCGTTCTAAACTCCTCCAGCCACCCACCCCGTAGGACAACAGGAGAAACCGCACGGGGCCATTCCAGGGCCGCCGCCGGGCCTCACTTCAGCATGTCGTCGGCGCAGGGGCCGGAGACGGATTTATCCAGGGCGTTATCGCAGGTCATGCCGGCGCCCTTGAGGGAGGTGACGCATGCCTGTGACTTCGCCGCGGAGTACATCCTCGTATTCAGGGAAGGGTTCATCGCCGACATTTTGTTGAAGTCCGCTGCGCACTGGTCGACGGTCTTGCCGGGCTTGCAGGTGACGAGCTTTTCGCAGATCGCCCTGTTGACCGCCTTCTGGTGATCCATAGCTGTGATCGTCTCTGCCGCGCCCGCCGCGAAAGCCGTCAAGGTTGCCGCCGCCACCACCGCCATCGCCGTCGTGATCTTCTTCATGCATCCTCCTCGCTGTTTCCTCGTCGAAACGAAATGAGCAATCCAACCGGGCTGCAACAATCCCACTTCACGTTCGATTATGTCAACGATGGAGGCCGTGAGACGGAGCAAACCGGTGAAACGTGTAACGCGATGAAATGCTTGCGCAATATTTGCTCCGTCAGACGCTCTTGCTTTCAGAAATCCATTTGAGCTTTGGCCTCGTCTAACTTAATATCCCGGCATATGTTGAAAACCTCTCGCCGCATGATTTTTCTTGTGTTGGCAGGCATCTGCCTGACCTGCGGGTGCGGCAGCGGGACGAGCGCCACCTATCCAGTGGTGGTCTTCTCGGATGTTCATTTCAATCCCTTTTATGACAAATCACTCTTCCCGGCGCTTGTCGCTTCGGACGCAAGCGAGTGGGCGAGTATTTTTGCGACCTCGAGTGTAACAGAGCCTTCGGCATGGACGACCGACACCAACTACCCGTTGCTTGTGCTCGCGCTCTCAAGCATAAAGCAGAACCTGGGCGCGAGTCCGCTGGTCATTTATACCGGCGACGTCCTTGGGCATAACTTTCCTCAAACGTTTTTCACTCTTTATGGCAGCCAGGACGTTGCGGCCATGAAGGCCTTTACAGACAAGACGGTTGCCTTTTTTCTGGAGGAGGTCAGGTCGTATGTCGGAAACATTCCCGTGATGTTCGTCCTTGGAAATTCCGATTCATACACGGGCGATGGACCGGATAGCGATTATCTTTCCAATACGGCGGAACTGTATTACGCGAATTTTGTGAGCGGCGCCGTGGATCATCAGACCTTTCTCGATACCTACACGAGCGGAGGGTATTATTCAGCTGAACCGCTCGGAACAAGCATGATGGTGATAGGGCTCAACACGTTCGCGCTCTCAACGCTCGTCATCGGCAATAATGACAGTGAAGTACAAGCGGAACTTTCCTGGCTTGATTCGAGCCTCGCTTCGGCGAAAGCTGCCCATAAAAAAGCATGGCTCCTGATGCATGTGCCGCTCGGCGCATATCTGGCTGAAACTGCGAACCAGCTTGACAGCAGCGGTCACCTGACAACTGCGACGATGATGTTGAAGCCTGATTATCAGACGAGTTTACTGCAGATACTTTCGAAGTATCCTGGCATCATAACGCTGATGCTTGCCGGGCATACTCATATGGACGAGTTCCGTGATATCTCCGTAGGAACATCGTCATCCGATGGTGCCCTTGAAATAACGCCGGGCATAACTCCGTACTTTGGCAACAACCCCGCCTATAAGGTATTCACATTTTTGAGCGGCACATATGAGCCCGCCGATTATAGTTCCCTGAACTATGACCTCGCCACCATGCCGGGGCAGTTCAACAGCTATTATACTTTTTCGACGGTGTATTCCATGCAGGACCTTTTGGATGCCGCTTTGGCAGGGCTATTTCCGATGCTTGCCGCTGATGATGCAAAGCAGACACTCTACAGAGGTTACTATTATTCCGGGAACAATTCAGCAAATCCCATTACCGATGCGAACTGGCCTGTCTTCTGGTGCGGCATTGGAAAGATGGCGGAACAGGAGCTCGTCGATTGTGTGAACTCATATTGATGTTACCGAGTTCAAAAAAGATGTGTCCCACCCGACGTGTTTATTCGGATGATCGATGGGCAGTCCTTATCCTTGACCGGACCCATTTTCTGCCCTAAAGGTCCTATCAGAAATGATCGCTGCACTGATCGAAAGCGCGAAACTGATCCTTGGATTCCTGCCATGGTTTCTGTTTCTTTTCCTGCCGACCGACAGCTGGGACCGGTTGCGGGGCGCCGTTGTGATCTGCCTGGCCGCATCCGTCCTGTTCTCATGGAAGATGCTGCGCAAGGGCTTTATCCTGCAGTGGGCCACGGTAGCATTTTTCCTTTTCTGCGCCCTGTCGCTTTACGGCTTCAGGTGGGTGTGGCTCGCCGACCACATGGGCATCATCGCCAACGGCTTTTTGGACGGCATCATCTGGTTCACGGTGCTGACAGGAAAACCGTTCACGCTGCAATATGCCAGGGCCGAACTCCCGCAGGAACAATGGAACGATGAAGGCTTGATTCACAGCTGCCGGTTCATCGCCATCTTCTGGGGAATGCTCCTCCTCGTCCCGATAGCCTCCGAGGCCTTCCGACTCTTCTATCCACATGCCTTGCCGGGTCGCTTCTCTTTATTCCTCAGCCTCTCCTGCATCGCCATCGGCAGCGGCTACACCATGTTCTATAAGCACCTGAAGCGAAGACAGCGGGAGGCCATGGAGAAGTTGTCGATTGCCCCGTGACCGGTGATGGTCATGACCTTCCCCTCAAAAGAGGCTTCAAACCCCGGACTTTGTGAAGTTTCAACTGGCCCAGTTTTCGGGGGGATGGTCAAAAGAGAAGGGGCCCGTTTTTGGGCCCCTTCTCTTTTGGGTGAGTAGTAGGTGTAGAAACACGCGGGTTCTCCGCCGCTGAAGGCGAATGGCGCAATAGAGATTGAGTGACGAGCGAAGCCGAGGAACAAATAGCCCTGGAGGTCAGAACGAAGTGACAACCCCCGCGAGAATGAATATCTGGCAGGGGTTCTCCAGTTTCAGGGCTCTCTGATCCGCGTCTTGTTCATCAGATATCTCAAGCGGATAGGTTAGGGCGGCCTCGTTATTTACGGCTGACATTTTCAGCGCGAGGACCTTTTTCACCCTGGCCGATCTCAAACTCAACCTTGTCGCCTTCTTTGATCGGCCCGTTCTGTACGGCGGTGGCGTTCACGTAAAGATCTTTTCCGCCATTGTCGGGCGTGATGAATCCAAAACCCTTCGCTTCATTGTAAAACTTGACGGTACCGGTTTCCATACGATGTCCTCCTGAGGTTTCGGTTATAGAGCAATCTCCAACGATGTGAGACGGCTATGTACGCGTCTTGATGGATATTGGCAATGATCATTAATTCCAATCGCATACTCAAGCCGCGCCCCAACTTACCCCGTCACGTTACACGGTTGCTGCGTCATAAGTAGTCGCACTCGCCTGCTAAGATCAGATTTGCCGCTTGAGCGGCCGCTGCATCGAGTGTTGCCTGGTCGCAGAAATATCCAAGGCCATCCTGGCGGCACATGTAACATGTACCCTGTTCTGAATAATTCCTCTTCACCAGTGCCCAGCCGCTGGTGCCGTCGCTGCCATTGATGGTGTAGTAGCAGGTGCAGGTCTGCACACAGGCGACGAGCTGCGAGCACTGATTATTGCCAGGGCAGGAGCAGTTGGTTGCGAGACTGCCGTCGCCACCACCTCCGCCGCCGCCACCACCGCCGCCACCGTCGGAGACACACTGGTTACTTGAGTTGCATGTGCTTCCACTGTCGCAGTAACCCGAACCGTCGGCGCAGCAATTGGCCCCGGTGGGCATGCATCCAGAGCCACAAACGTCCCCGTCTGGACACTGATCTGACGACGAACTCGACCCCGTGCTGCCACACCCCACGAGTCCAAGGCCCAGAATAAGTACGAATGCGAGAATAATGTTCTTCATATTCCTCATCTCCCTGTCAGCCGTCCCGAAATAATATTAGTTATTATATCATTTTCCGACACCCCCAGAAAGGCCAATTTGCTCCTCAACCGTTCCTTTCCCCTTATGCCGCCATCTCCATGCACGCCGTTCTAAAATCATCCCACTAGCCACCCCAAGTGAAAGCCCTTGGAATTCCAAGGGTTTTTTTCTTATCTCAATATGAACTTTAGAACCAACATTGTTGGACAGAATCACAAGATTTCATAATGAGCACTGCGGCCGAGGCCGACCTTGACCTGCCTCTGTTGACCTGCCTCTGTAATTGATTGGACACCTCGGCCAGGATTATGCAACTTGCGGCTTAACGGTGTCCAATTTTATGGGGGGAGCACTACAGCTTCCCCGAAAAGGAGAGACGACATGGATTACGAAGGATTCAATGCACTGTTCGCAAAGTATCGGAAGGGCAAATGGGTCGTGATAGGGGTGTTTGCAGCGCTGCTTGTCCTCATCAAGTGCATCACCGTCATCCCTGCGGGCAACGTGGGGGTCATGGAGTTCTTCGGAAACGTTTACGATACCTCGCTCCAGGCGGGGATCCACGTGGTGAATCCGTTCCTGACGATCCACAAGATGAGCATTCGGACGCAGCAGATCACGGAGGAGGCGACCGTCCCTTCACGAGAGGGATTGACCGTCAACTTGGACATCTCCGTCCTCATCAGCTTAAATCCTGCGATCGCGCCGGAGGTCTATAAGACCATCGGGATGAATTACCAGGACATCATCGTCAACCCCCAGCTCAGGTCCGTCGTCCGGGGCGTGACGGCCGGCTATGATGCCAAGGCCCTCTACACGGCGGAGCGCGAGCTCCTGGCCTCACAGATGTACGATCAGCTGAAACCAATGGTAGAGGCCAGGGGGGTGCTGCTCGAGAGCGTCCTCTTGAGGGCAGTCAAGCTTCCCGCCATCCTCTCGACCGCCATCGAGAAAAAGCTCGAGGCTGAGCAGCAGGCCGAGCAGATGAAGTTCGTCCTCGATCGCGAGACGCAGGAGGCCGAGCGCAAGCGGATCGAGGCCAGGGGAATCACCGACTTCAACTCAACTGTCAACCTGGGCCTCTCGGACGCCGTGCTGAAACTCCGCGGTATCGAGGCGACGCGCGAACTCGCCAAGAGCGAGAACAGCAAGATCATCGTGGTGGGGTCCGGCAAGGACGGCCTGCCGATCATTCTGGGGAATAATTGACGGGGATAGGATCATACTCGGCTTCGTACACGGACTCCTGTCGGGCGGGGGGCTTCCAGGGCTCCCGCCCGACGTGTTTTCGCGGTCAGTGATGTGTTGAAAAGGGAGGGTTCGACTGGGTCGAGAAGGCAGTTGAGGACGTGACTTCAAAAACATTTGCACAGATAGGGGAGAATCAGCTAACAGCATGACCATCGATTGAACAGGCGAAAGGATCAAGACCCATGACCTACCAGGCGGAAACCAAAAACATGGCTCTTTTCTGCGACTTCGAGAATATCGCCTTGGGCGCTCGAGACGCCAACTACGCCCAGTTCAACATTGACCAGGTGGTTGAACGGCTCCTGCTCAAAGGGAACATCGTGGTCAAGAAAGCCTACTGCGACTGGGAGCGCTACAAAGAGTTTAAGAAAGCGATGCATGAAGCCGCCTTTGAGTTGATCGAGATCCCGCATGTGCGCCAATCGGGCAAGAACTCCGCCGATATTCGCATGGTGGTGGACGCGCTCGACCTTTGTTACACGAAAGGGCACGTGGACACCTTCGTCATCATCAGCGGGGATTCGGATTTCTCGCCGCTGGTCAGCAAGCTGCGGGAGAACAATAAAATTGTCATTGGAGTCGGTGTGAAGAGTTCGACTTCGGATTTGTTAATAGCTAATTGCGATGATTTTATCTTCTACGATGACCTCGTGCGTCCTCAGGCGCCCCGCCCGAAGACGGGAGGGGGGACGACGACCGGTAGCAAGCCGCCCCGGAGCCCGGCAGCGGCGAAGGCCGTCAAGCCCGCCGGGGATAAGAAGCGGGAGGCCTGGGATCTGGTGGTCAAGACTTACGAAGCCCTGGTGGAGGAAAGGGGGGAGGGGGAGAAGATCTGGGGATCCATGATCAAGCAGACCTTAAAGCGCCGCAAACCCGGGTTCACTGAATCCTATTACGGTTTCAAGTCTTTCGGCCAGCTTCTGGAAGAGGCGGAAACACAGGGAATCCTTCAACTGGAGCGGGACGAGAAATCCGGAGGCTTTATCATCCGCAGTTGCCACGTCATTTAATGGTCAGATAATGGTCAGAACGACCTGACCGATAAGAGACAAACAACGCGATTTTTTGTCATAGGAGCGACCTTTAATTCACGAAGGTAAGAAAGCGAGTATTCGTTCCATCTTTTTAGGTATTGTGCTTTTTTCCATATATATCATATCAGTCCGCCATTTCAAGACACGCAGTTTTAAACTCGTCCAGCCATCACCCCAAGCGGGAGAGGAAGCCATATGCGAGCCCCAGGTGTCATTTTTTGCTTCCCTATGGACCCGAATTAGTATAGAAGCCTGCGCCTATCATGATCAATCGCTTTAAGCGCAGGGCACACCGTAATATTTCGGTGTGACGCAGGTCGTGGATCAGTGGCATGCGGTTTTATGTTTCTGGCTTTGAGCGACGGTCTCAGAAAGGATTGGTGTTGTATGGCACGCGGAACAGTGAAGTGGTTTAACGATGCGAAGGGTTTCGGCTTTGTAACACCTGAGGAAGGCGGCGAGGATCTCTTCGCGCACTTCTCGGCAATTCAGGGCGACGGCTTCAAGACGCTCAAGGAAGGCCAGACGGTCGAGTTCGACGTCGTCAAGGGCCCCAAGGGTCTGCAGGCAGCCAACATTCGCAGCGTATAACGCGGGTTGATACCGCTAAGCGAAAATCCCCGGTCCGCAAGGATCGGGGATTTTCATTTTCGCTGGTTGGCTGGGAGGACGTTCTTGCGCAGGCGGATGTGCTTGGGCGTCACCTCCACCTGCTCGTCGTCGCGGATGAACTCGATCGCCAGCTCCAGCGTCATCGGCAGGATCGGCGAGAGGATGATGTTCTCGTCGTGGCCGGCCGAGCGCAGATTGGTGAGTTTCTTCTCCTTGCACGGGTTCACGTTCAGGTCGTTTGAGCGGTTGTGCTCGCCGACGATCATCCCTTCGTAGACCTCCACGCCCGGCTCCACGAAGAGCGCGCCGCGCGGCTCCAGGTGATAGAGCGCGTATGGCACGGTCTTGCCGGTGCGATCCGCCACCAGCGTCCCGGCGACCCTGCCGGTCAGCTCCCCGCGAAAAGGCTCGTAGCCCTGCACGTACGAATTCATGAGACCCGTCCCCTTGGTGTCCGTCAGGAATTCGTTGCGGTAGCCGATGAGGCCGCGCGACGGGATGGAGAACTCGAGGCGCACGCGGCCGGTCCCGTGGTTCACCATGTTGATCATGCGGCCGAGTCGCCGCGAGAGCTTCTCGGTCACGACACCTGTGAACTCTTCCTGGATGTCGATGTAGAGGTGCTCGATCGGCTCGCAGCGCACGCCGCCCGATTCCTTCATGATCACCTGGGGCCGGCCGACGGAGAGCTCGAAGCCCTCCCGCCGCATCGTCTCCACGAGGATGGCCATCTGGAATTCGCCGCGCCCCCTGACGATGAAGGTCTGGGCGTTCTCGCCCGGTTCCACGCGCAGGGCCACGTTGAGCCGGCATTCCTTTTCCAGCCGCTCCAGGATCATGCGCGACTGGACGTACTGGCCATCGCGGCCGGAGAACGGCGAGGTGTTGCACATGAACCTCATCGCGACCGTGGGCTCGTCGACCGTGATGCGGGGCAAGGGCTTTGGAGAATCCGCGGTGCAGATCGTGTCGCCGATGTCGACATGATCGATGCCGGAGAGGATGACGATGTCGCCCGGCACGACCGCCTCGACCTCGCGCACCTGGATTCCCGAGTATCCCTGCAGGCCCGTCACCTTGAGCGGCCAGGGCTCCCCGTCCTCTCCGATGCAGACCAGCGCGTCGTTCTTCAATGCGGTGCCGTTGATGATGCGACCGATCGCGAGCCGCCCCATGTAGTCGGAATAGGAGAGATTCGTGACAAGCATCTGGAACGGCTCGGCAGGATCGTAGCGCGGCGGCGGCACCTCGGAGAGGATCGCGTCGAAGAGCGGCGCCAGGTCCGTTCCCGCCTCCGCGAGCTTCTCCTGCACGATGCCGTCGCGGCCGATCGCATAGAGGACAGGGAAGTCGATCTGGTCGTCGTTCGCGTCGAGGTCGATGAAGAGGCTGTAGACCTCGTCCAGGACCTCCTGCGGGCGCGCGTCCTTGCGGTCGATCTTGTTGATGACCACGATGATCTTGAGGTTCGCATCGAGCGCCTTCTTGAGTACGAAGCGCGTCTGCGGCAGGGGGCCTTCGGAGGCGTCCACGAGCAGGATGGCGCCGTCCACCATCTTGAGGCCGCGCTCCACCTCGCCGCCGAAATCCGCATGTCCCGGGGTATCGATGATGTTGATCTTGATCCCCTTCCAGGAGATGGAGCAGTTCTTCGACGCGATCGTGATCCCGCGCTCGCGTTCCAGTTCCATGCTGTCCATGACGCGCTCGTCCACTTCCTGGTTCGCGCGGAAGGCGCCGCTCTGCCGGAGCATGAAATCCACGAGCGTGGTCTTGCCGTGATCGACGTGGGCTATAATGGCGATATTTCGGAGGGTTTCCGTTCTGGCGGTCTTGTGCATGACAGTTCCGTACACCAACGCAGGGCGGAAAGCCATGTAATAATGGGTTCTGCTGTGATAAGGGGATCCCATGGATGAGTTCAATTCGATTCATCTTGTTCGATTAGTCCGCATCCATTAGTTGCACTAACTTATTGAACTCTCAAACGTCCCTTTTTCACATCGGTTTGGCCCCCGGTTCACAAACCGGGCAACTTTTTCAGCTATTTGCCGATAATATAAACAAGGCGTTAGGGAGGTATGGATGTCCAATGTAAGTCCATCTGCGTCCGTTCTGCTGATGCCCGTGGCAGGCGTGCATCCGGATGGAGAAATATCATCCCCTTCCGATGCCAGCGACAGCCAATCGCCGGCAACGGATGCGTCAGGTGCGGATTCCTTCATCTTAGCGGCTCCCGTCTCGCCGTCTCCAACGGCAACCCCATCAAGCAGTCCTGATCCTGATAAACTCAGGCAGCCCTACACGCGCGTGTACATAGACGGGATCATTCCAAGTCTTCCGGCTGAAAGGGCCGGCTTAAAAGAGAATGATGTCGTTCTCTCGATCAATGGGCATCCCATTTCCACACGAGACGAACTCATTGCGCTTATTCAGCAACATCGCGACGGCCTCACGGCGCGCATATTGAGGAATGGCCAGGAATTGGATATCCGTCTTGTCCCTGAATTTCAGGCCTCCACAGGACGAATCCTCATCGGCATCAACCCGATCGATATCGTCACCACATATGATGAGTACGGCGAGCCGTTTCGATATATGCATGACGTCCGGGACCTGCGCGATATCGATGGGAACGTCCTGTGCACAAGGTCCATGAAATTGTCGCCTGGCAGCATTCAAATGGGCGACAACGATAAGCGATCCAGATCGGTTGACGATTATATCCTTCTCTATGACCAGGCCGGGAGGACGAAAGAGTTCGATCTCATGAGGCGGTTTAATACCAAGCACGTCTCTGTTTATTCATGGACCGAAAGAAGTGAAGAAAAAAAAGATGCGGAAGGA
The DNA here is from genome assembly GCA_041658365.1 of Candidatus Peribacteraceae bacterium. Lineage (GTDB taxonomy): Bacteria > Patescibacteriota > Gracilibacteria > Peribacterales > Peribacteraceae > 2-02-FULL-51-10. Next base: position 17,566 of record JBBAAJ010000004.1, read on the forward strand.
TGGTTTGAACGATCGTCTTGGTCGGGAAAATTATTTATCCCACGGCCAGGCGCAGAGCCAATTCCCCATGACATTCACGTCTTCCTGCATGAACTGGCCCATGCGGAACAGAGAAATGATCCCTTATTTGACTCACTCGAGAAGCCCTATGCCACGTGCAAAGAAATTGAAGGACTCATTATAGGGGCGCGAAGTACGTTTGGTCGATGGAGAGAAACAGACAGGTCAATCTTAGTAGACGGCTTGCGTAAATCTTATGCCCAGATAGTGGAAAAGATTTATCACCTCTCTCGAAAGTTGCCCCGAGAGTATTCGCCTGACGACATCTTTCGTTTAAAAGTCAGGATGGAAGGTTTTTTCGTCCATGCAGGGAGAGCGGACGCTGACATCGGAGACCTGTCAAGGGCCGCATGGGCATTGGAAAGAGAGGTGGGAAGTTTTCTCAGGCCTGTACATATTATGGAATGGCATGCAGATATGGTCGCACTCAGGAACCTGCGCACGATCCGCGAAGAAATCGGGATCAACCTCTTCGCTCCATACAAAGATAATCGGTTAAGTTCGATAGCAAATCAGCTTCTGGGCTTCGTTCAATCCGGGCAGGCGCCTGGGGGAATCGATTCCATTCTTGCCGATCCCCTCAAATATGGGATCAGATTCCATCCCCTTCAAATAAAACGCATCAAGGAAGGGTTCGACAGGGGGGCATCCAATGGACGCATATCAGTTCCGTGGACGGTTATCGATGCTGTGCAGCTGCGTCTGGCCGGACTTGGCATGAAAGGCCCGCTCGTGGGTGCGGAAAAATACCTCCAAGGCCTCCCGAAGTGAATCGACGACTTAAACTTGTCTGGCGCAAGATCCAATGTAGTTCAGCTACAAACATCCCGATGCAATCGCTTGCATAGGTCCACGTGGGCTATAATTGCGATATTCCGGAGTTTTTCAGTTTTCGCGGTCTTGTGCATGGCGGGCCTCCTATGCCAAAGCAGAGCGGAAAGCTATGTAATAATTGGTTCTGCTGTGTTATGGGGATGCCATGGATGAGTTCAATCTCGATGGCAACGAATACGTGGAGCTCAAGAACCTGCTGAAGCTCATGGGCATGTGCGACAGCGGGGGCGAGGCCATGGCTGCCATCGCCGAGGGCCAGGTCAGGGTTGACGGCAATGTGGAGATGCGCAAGCGCTGCAAGATCCGCACTGGGCAGACCGTGGAGTTCGAAGGCCGTTCGATCGTCGTGAAATAGGAAGGCCTCGAAATCACGGCATAATAGGCCGGAACGAAGTGACAACCCCTGTTCCGATTCAATCGGGACGGGGGTTTCCAGTTTATGGGACCTTCGAAACAGCGTTCCTCTTAAATTCTCTGTCAGCACGTCTCCGAAATATCGGTCCTATTGGTTTTAAATGGCCCCGTTTTCGAAGGGGGATGGTCACAAACATTGTTCTTAATATTTTTTGTCTTTTTTTTTTTTTGGATGACATTAATTGCCCTTTTCAGTAATTAAATACTATTGATATAGAGATACGGCGAAATAGACGTTAAACAACAGAAAGGAGACAAGGGAGATCCAAATGAACTGGGATTAAAAAGTGAAAGAGAAGTGGGGAAAAATTAACTAAAAAAGGAGACATTATGTTTAAGAAAATATCATTGACTGTTTTGAGCGTAGCTCTTGGCACTCTAATGATCTCTCATCAATCTTACGGACAGAGTTCAACAAGCACGAGCACAACCACTCAGACCACAAAACAGACGGTAACGACGCCTGCGAAGCCTGCGGTGAAGAAGGCGGCAGCAAAGGCGGCGCCAACAGTAGAAACGACAGAATCTACGGTTACAACAACTCCGGCAGCAGCCAGACCCTCATACGATCAGGAAGCATTAAAGAAAATGAATAACACTCTTTGTGCAAAGGGGTTTGATGCCAAGGTCGGCAACGACAATAAAAACCTCTGTTCAGGCAAGGCAACTCCACCGGACCTCGCCTATAGCTGCATATGGACGAAAAAAGGCGAGGCAGCGTATGCCCCTACGCTCCAAGGTCCTTGTAACCTTGATAACACGGAGCATCGTGGAGACATTGTGATCACGAAAGCTGATTACAAATCTTCTCCGCCCCTGCCTTATGGGACCAAAGTAGAATGCTGTTTCAGGGCAGCAAAGGGACCGGCTACGACGTCCACGACATCGTCGACATCTACAAGCCCAGTGAAGAAGTGATCATATAAGTAAGTTGCCTCAGAATTCTACCATCTACGGATTCTTTTTTAGGGGGATCCGTAGATGGTTTTTTTTGAACCGCCGGTTCTCGTAAGCTCTATCGCGTGAATCAGGCTAGAGAAGGAGGAACCATGAAGAACTGGCTCTTATTTTTTGCTTTATGCTTAGCGCTGATGAGTGCGGCCTGTGTACATAAAGATCAAACTGTCTTTGAGGATACTGGAAAAAAGATGGATCAAGGGACTCAAAAGACCGGGGATAAGATCGATCGAGGCCTGAATAAAGCGGGTGAGGGTCTAGATAAGACCGGGGACAAGATCGACCGGGGCTTGAATAAAGCGGGTGAGGAAATTCATGAGGGCTTCGATAAAGCCGGCGAGAAGGTGAAAGATGCAACCCAGTAAGCAGGAATGAGCGAGAATGGCTTCTTCGATTCATATTGACGGGGTGACGCGTGCTCGACTAACGTCGCCGCCGTCTTGAGCGGGCCAGCGATGCAGTTCCGGTCGATCGCCCCCGAAGGAGCGTTACAAGCCCATGGAAAAAATCGATTCAGCGGCGCTGGAGGAAATCCGCCGCCGCAAGACCTTTGCGATCATCTCGCATCCTGATGCGGGCAAGACGACCGTCACCGAAAAGCTTTTGCTCTTCGGCAACGCGATCCAGCTGGCGGGGACCGTCAAGGCCAAGCGCTCGGAGCAGTTTGCCACGTCCGACTGGATGGAGATCGAGAAGCAGCGCGGCATATCGGTGACGTCCTCCGTCATGCAGTTCTCGTATGCGGATCATGAGATTAATCTCCTCGACACCCCGGGCCATGCGGACTTCAGCGAGGACACGTACCGGGTGCTGACCGCGGTCGACAGCGCGCTCATGGTGATCGACTCCGCCAAGGGGATCGAGGCGCAGACAAAAAAACTGTTCCAGGTCTGCCGCGACCGCCACATGCCGATCATGACGCTCATGAACAAGATGGATCGCGAGGGGCACGATCCGTTCGAGTTGCTGGGCGAGCTGGAGACGCTGCTCCATCTCTCCTGCGCGGTCATGACCTGGCCCATCGGACAGGGGAGCCAGTTCCAGGGCGTCTATGATGTGATGAATCGCTGCATCCGACTGTTTAAGCCGAACAAGAAGGTGCGCGTCGAAGATGACGAGTGGCAGTGCATTCAGGACCTGGATGACCCCAAACTCAAGGACGCGATCAGCGAAAGGGCGCTGGCTCAGCTCAAGGAAGAGCTGGAGCTGATTCAGGGGGCGGGCCAGGGGTTTCGCATGGAAGATTATGTCGCTGGAAAGCTGACCCCCGTATTCTTCGGCTCCGCGGTCAACAACTTTGGTATCAGGGAGCTGCTCGACGCCTTCATCAGCTATGCGCCCTCGCCCCTGCCTCGTCCCGCGGAGACGCGGCTTGTGGGCGCAGACGAGGCTGCCTTTTCCGGGCTCGTCTTCAAGATCCAGGCGAATATGGATCCGAAGCACCGGGATCGAGTCGCGTTCTTGAGAATCTGCTCCGGGGAATTCATCCAGGGGATGAGCGTGTACCATGTGCGATCGGAGCGTGAATTTAAAATCAAAAACGCGCTTCAATTCATGTCGCAGAAGCGCACGAACGTCGACCGCGCCTATGCCGGGGACATCATCGGCATTCATGATCGCGGGAATCTGATGATCGGCGACACCATCACGATGGGGGAGCCGCTGAAATTCACCGGCGTGCCGCAGTTTTCGCCGGACCACTTTAGCATGGTGACGCTCAAGAATCCGATCAAGATCAAGCAGCTCCAGAAGGGCCTGGAGCAGCTTGCGGAGGAGGGGAGTTCGCAGATCTTCCGGCGGAAGCATAATTCCGACACTATCATCGGGGTCGTGGGCCAGCTCCAGTTCGAGGTGGTGAAATTCCGGCTGCTGAACGAATACGGGGCCGACGCCAGTTTTTATCCGATGATCTACACGTACTCCCGCTGGTATCGCGCGACGGAGCGGAAGAAACAGAACGAGTTCGAAAGCTATTACCGCGATCATATCGTCTACGACGTGCGCGGATATCCCATGATGCTCTTCAAGAACGAGTGGGAACTGAATTACATCCTGGGAAAGCATCCAGACGTGAGGTTCTATTCGAGCCTCATCAACTATGAACAGGATGTCTAGGGCGTCCAATCATGAAAAGAGATCGTCACAATAAAAGGGATCACCACGATTCGAATCGGCCGTGGGAGCGCAACGCGCCTCCAGAAGAGAGGCGCGTTGGGTTGTCGCGCCTGATAGACGTCCTGCGGTCGCAGAAGCTCACGAACCGTGAGGCGCGCGATCTGCTCGAAACGGGCAAGGTATTTTACTGCGGCTTTCCGACCGCGGACGGGGGGCGGGAGGTCGATGCCTCGCGCGTGGTCGTGCGGCGCAGCGCTCCGCGCCTGCGGCCCAATCTCGATCTCGCCATCATCCATCGCGATCCGCACATGGTCGTCGTGTACAAACCGCCGGGGATGTTGTCGGTCTCCGCTGTGGGCAGGCAAGACGTCAGGAGCGTCATCGGCGTGGTCCGGCATCTCCTGGGCGAGGCCTTTCCCGTGCACCGCCTCGACGAGTCCACCTCGGGCCTCATGATGGTGGCGCTCACCCAGGAGTGCCAGCGCTCGATCAAGGAGATCCTGTTTCATCACCGTGTGGAGCGCGGCTATCTTGCGCTGGTGAGCGGCAGGTTCCCGGTTGAGCCCTGCACCGTGCGTACCAAACTCGTGCGCAACCGGGGTGATGGCCTGCGCGGCAGCACTGCAGATGGGGAGGAAGACGACGCCCGGGAGGCGGTGACGCACTTAAAGCTTCGCGAGCACCTCGGCAGGAACGCATCGCTTGTCGAGGCGCGCCTGGAAACCGGCCGCACGCATCAAGTCCGCATCCACCTGAGCGAGAAGGGCTACCCGATATTAGGCGACGATCTCTACGCGCCGCCGGGCGCCCGGCGGCTCTCTCCCCGCCTTGCGCTGCACGCCTACAAGCTCGGAATCGAGCACCCGTTCACCGGCGAAAAACTCGCGTTCGAGGCGCCGCTCGCCGACGACCTCGAGGCGCTGCGTCGACTCCTGCTGCGGAAGCCGGTAGAGCTCCGCGCGCCTTCCCGCGCTTTACAAGGCAAGGGGAGTGTGATGAGAAGGCGCCCATGATAAACGCCACCCAGATTCGAGTAGGAAATATCCTGAAGATAGAAGGCGCCCTGTTCCGTGTCCTCAAGGTTGTGCATATCACCCCGGGGAAGGGCAATGCCCAGATCCAGGCGGACCTCCGGAACATCAGGACCGGGATCAAGACCAATATGAGATTTCGCTCCGTGGAATCGGTCGAGGAAGTAGTTGCGGAGTCGAAGGAGATCACCTTCCTCTACCAGGACGGCTCTATCTACCATTTCATGGATCCCAAGACTTACGAGCAGTATGAATTTCCCGAATCGTTCGTCGAGGATGTCCTCAGGTATCTCAAGCCCGAGGCGACCTACACGCTGCTCTCATGCGACGGCGAGCAGATCAGCGTGAGCCTCCCGCAAAAGATGAGCTTCACCGTGGTCCAATGCGACCCGGCTGCCAAGGGGATCGCCGGCGCCACGAAGGACGCCACGGTCGACAACGGCTCTACCTTCAAGGTCCCTCTTTTCATAAAGCCTGGCGACGTCGTCGTGATCGATACGGAGACGGGCGACTACTTTGAAAAGGGCTGACGTCCAATGGCAAATCCGCAGAGCGAATCGCAGAACATCATCTTCTCGGTGCACAAGCTGAACAGGGTGCATCCCCCGCAAAAGCAGGTTCTGAAGGACATCTCCCTGGGCTTTTATTACGGCGCCAAGATCGGCGTGCTGGGCGCGAACGGCGCGGGCAAGAGTTCTCTCTTGAGGATCATCGCCGGTCTCGACGACGGCTATAGCGGCCAACTGCATTTTGCCTCCGACTACAGCGTCGGCTTTCTTGAGCAGGAGCCCATTCTCGATCCTGAGAAGACGGTCAAGGAGGTCGTCTCCGAGGGTGTGCAGGAGATCGTAAACGCCCTGAAGGAATTCGAAGAGATCAACAACGCGTTTGCCGAGCCGATGTCCGACGAGGAGATGCAGAAGCTCATGGATCGCCAGGCAAGGGTGCAGGAGAAGCTCGATCATGTGAACGCCTGGGAGTTGGACAGCCGGCTGGCCCTTGCCATGGACGCGCTGCGCTGCCCGGCGGACGACGAGCCGATCAAAAACCTCTCCGGCGGCGAAAAGCGGCGCGTGGCGCTCTGCCGGCTCTTGCTCCGCGAGCCGGATATCCTGCTGCTCGACGAGCCGACCAATCACCTGGACGCAGAATCGGTCTGGTGGCTGGAGCGACATCTTCAACAATACAAGGGAACCGTCATCGCGGTGACGCACGATCGCTACTTCCTGGACAATGTGGCGGGGTGGATACTGGAGCTGGACCGCGGCTACGGCATCCCGTGGAAGGGGAACTACTCTTCCTGGCTCGAACAGAAGGAGGAGCGCCTGGCGCGCGAGGAGCGCAGCGACCATAAGCGGTTGAGGACTCTCGAACGAGAGCTGGAGTGGATCCGCCAATCGCCGTCCGCGCGGCGCGCAAAGAGCAAGGCGCGCATCACCAACTACGAGACGCTCTTGCAGCAGGACAGGGATCGGCTCGATGACGAGATCGAGATCTTTATCCCGCCCGGGCCGCGGCTGGGCGCCACGGTCATCGAGGCGCAGGGCGTCTCCAAGTCTTATGGAGACCGGCTCCTCTTCGAGAATATGAACTTCTCGCTGCCGCAGGGCGGCATAGTCGGCATCATCGGCCCCAACGGCGCCGGCAAGACCACGCTATTCAAGATGATCATGGGATTGGAAAAGCCCGACGCGGGCACGTTCAAGATCGGCGATACGGTCAAGCTTGGTTATGTGGATCAGGACCGCTTTGCTCCGGGGGATAGCCGCAGCGTCTGGGAGTGCATCTCCGGCGGCTTGGATCAGATCCAGCTCGGCCAGCACGAGGTCAATTCGCGCGCGTACGTGTCGCGCTTTAATTTCTCAGGCACTGACCAGCAGAAGCAGATCTCGCTCCTCTCCGGCGGCGAGAGAAACCGCGTGCACCTGGCCGTGACCCTGAAGGACGCGGGCAACGTGCTGCTACTGGACGAGCCGACCAACGACCTGGACGTGAACACGCTGCGCGCGCTCGAAGTGGCGCTGGAAAACTACGGCGGCTGCGCGGTCGTGATCAGCCACGACCGCTGGTTCCTGGATCGCATTGCCACGCACATCCTTGCCTTTGAGGGCGATTCGCAGGTGGCCTGGTTCGAGGGCAACTTTGCCGATTATGAGGCCGACCGCGAACGCAGGCTGGGTGAAGCCGCCCGCGCAGTGCATCGGATCAAGTACAAACACCTGAAGCGGGATTGAGGGAGAGGCGGGAAATAATTGCAGCATCCCGACAATTGCGTCGATCCCGTGGCAATTCACCT
>JBBAAJ010000005.1:0-24849 GCA_041658365.1 Candidatus Peribacteraceae bacterium
CAGCGGTAGCTCTCACTCCTCCGGTTCCAGCCGTTCAAGCGGAAGTTCTCGTTCCTCATCGACTGGTGGCAGCAGTGGCGGCGCAGCAAGCGGTGGTGCAGCAAGCGGTGGTGCAGCCAGTGGCGGCGCAGCTAGCGGAGGTGCAGCCAGTGGCGGCGCAGCTAGCGGAGGTGCAGCCAGTGGCGGCGCAGCTAGCGGTGGTGCAGCCAGTGGAGGAGCAAGCAGTGGAGGTGCATCGAGCGGCGGAAGCTCCAAATCCTCCGGTTCCAGCAAATCGAGTGGAAGCTCCAAATCCTCCGGTTCCAGCAAATCGAGTGGAAGCTCCAAATCCTCCGGTTCCAGCAAATCTAGTGGAAGCTCAAGTGGAGGAAGTTCAAGCGGAGGGAGTTCGAGTGGTGGAAGCTCAAGCGGAGGGAGTTCGAGTGGAGGAAGTTCAAGCGGAGGGAGTTCGAGTGGAGGAAGTTCAAGTGGTGGAAGTTCGAGTGGAGGAAGCTCAAGTGGTGGAAGCTCAAGCGGAGGGAGTTCGAGTGGAGGAAGTTCAAGTGGTGGAAGTTCGAGTGGAGGAAGCTCGAGTGGTGGAAGCTCAAGCGGAGGGAGTTCGAGTGGAGGAAGTTCAAGTGGTGGAAGTTCGAGTGGAGGAAGCTCGAGTGGTGGAAGTTCGAGTGGCGGTTCATCCTCGGGTGGTTCAAGTTCCCGTTCATCGAGTTCCAAAGCCCCAAGCTCAAGTTTCCGTTCATCGAGTTCCAAATCCTCCAGCAGCTCTTCCTCATCCAAGCCATCAAGCTCTTCCAGAAGCTCTTCGTCCTCAACTTCCAGTCGATCGAGCAGCAGATCATCCTCCAGTTCCACGAGGTCCGTGCGGTTCTCGAGCAGCTCCTCCTCTGTTTCCTCCCGGTCATTCCCGTCGTCGCAGCCATATTACGCGGCGGTATCGAGTTTCCCGTACGCGTTCTGCGGCGACGGAATCAAACAGCCTCAGGAACAGTGCGATGATGGCCAGCGCAACGGCCAGACCGATGCCAACTGCGGGGTCACCTGCCAGACGAAGCATCTCCCCGGCTGCGGCGACTCTGTCCTCGCTCCGGGAGAGGAGTGTGATCCGGGTGGCAACTGCATCGTGAACGGAAGCGTCAATGGCAAGTGCTCGGAGCCGGCGGAAGCGACTATGTGCGAGCGCATCAGCGGAACCTGTTACGCCGTCGAATCCGACGAGTGCACGGCGCAGTGCAGGTACAAGCTCGGCGAGTGCGGCGACGGCATTCTCGAGGCGGCTCTCGGCGAGGAGTGTGATGCCGGTCAGGACAACGGCAGAGAAGGCGCGGACTGCGATGCAAGCTGCCGGTACGTGAAGCTGCCGCAGTGCGGCGACGGCGCCATCGATCCTCTCACCGAGCTCTGTGACTTTGGCAGGCGGAACGGCGACTACCCGGGTGCTCCCTGCCGCGATAACTGCATGCTCCCGCGCTGCGGCGACAGCATTCTCGATCCGAACGAGGAGTGTGATGACGGCAACAATCTCGATGCGGACGGTTGCGCTGCGGACTGCACCCTCCCGCGGGAAGCGGCTCCTCCGTACACGGCGGTTCTCGCTCCTCCGATCTCAGTGCCCGGAACGTCTGGAACGCCCTTCCAACCGGGAACCCCCGGACAACCACCGGAGCTGCTGCCGCGCAATATTCCCACACCGGCACGCCAGCCGACCGGCCCGGGGCTCGTCATCTTCCTCGCCTCCGGCGCGGCTGCGGGCATCGGGCTGGTGCGGAGAAGGCTCTTCGGAAGGAAGTAGAGAAAGGAAGAACAGGAGGAACAGGAGGATAAAGAGGGCAAAGAGGATTACGTCAGTTGGATCAGATGATTCTTTGGCGGAGAAAGTTTTTCCAACACTCCTGGAACGATGAAACGTTGCTACCTCATAAGCGAACCATGCCCATCATCAATCCTGCGAACACCCTCTACCCACACAACAGCAGCGGCCTTCCGGGCCGCGGCGTCATGCCATCAGCGCGATTTCCCGCGTTCCCGATGCCGATGACCAAGGATAGGCTTCTGGCCGATCGCACAGCCCCGCTTTCACCGGATTCTCGTGAATGTACTGCAGAACACGAAACGCCTTCTCGGGGATGCGAAGATCGAACTTCGGTTGCCATACACTTCCGATGCCCAGATCGAATGTCAGACCGCTCTTGTAGGCGTTCATAAGTTTGCTGATCGTGGAGGGCGATGGTACGTGAACGAGAAGGTGAAGATGATCAGGCATGATCACGAAACCAAACAGCAGAAACGGATGAAGTTCTCGAAGACGATAGAGACTGTCGATGGCTTCTCTGGCATGTGTGGGATCAGCAAAGACAGGACGTTGATTGAGTGTGTTCGTCGTCACGAACATGGTGACATCGTTCTGTACCGGATGCCTTTGACCCATACATGCATGGTACTACTCCGCCACCGCGGCCCGGAAGGCCGCTGCTGTTTCGTTGTGATGTTGGAGTCTGGGATGTTTCTGTTGTTTCTCCAGCAAAGAATCAGGTGATCCAAAATCCTCTTGCTCTTCCTGTTCCTCCTTTTCCTCTTTATCATTCTGTCTGACTCATTTTGAAGAGAGATTATTCCTTCACATTTCTTTCGCCCCGCCCCCGTAGCTCAGGTGGATAGAGCAGCAGGTTTCTAACCTGTTGGCCGCAGGTTCGAGTCCTGCCGGGGGTACCAAAATAGGAAGACGAGGAATGGGTTTCGGGATGCAATATATTCCAGCGAGGCCCTGAGCGAAGTCGAAGGGCCGGGGATACCATTTTGACTGAACAAGCGTATCCGCAAGCCGTATGATAAACTGTAACCGTTATGGACCAAGCACCCCCACCGACTGGCGAAACCGATGAACAGCGCGATATCCGCCTCAACAAGGATGTCGCCGCATTCAGCTACATCTGGATCATGTCCGTCGTCATTTTCGCGTCACGGCGCGATTCCAAGTTTGTGCAGTACCATAGCAAGCAGGGGATCATCCTCTTCATTCTCAGTGTCATCACGTATCTCATCCCCTGGGTAGGAAAATTCCTTGCACTGCTCGTGGTCGCTGGGATGCTCCTCGGGTTCATCAATGCGGCACAGGGGCGGTACGCGGATGTGCCGATCGTCGGCGAGCTTTCACGTGGAAAGCTCAAGGTCTGGGATCTCGTCCGTATGGCCGGAAACGGCCTCCGGCGTCTTTTCGATACATTCAAGAGTGCCTTCAAGCGCTCGCCTGCTCCTCCTGCTACCCCACCACCTCCGTCTCCCTGTTCTCCTCCGCCACGGTCACACGCGAGTGACGCGGCTCCGGCCCTCTCTGCTCCACCGAGCGAGTAGACGGATGGGTCGGCGATCCGCTATGCTCCGTCAAGACCCTATGCCAAAGAAGAAGTACACTCGCATTCTCCTCAAGATCTCCGGCGAAGCCCTCGCCGACGGGTTCGGTTTCAACTACGAGAAACTCCACCATCTTGCGAAGCAGGTGCTGGACGTGTGGAACGCCGGCATCCAGATCGTCATTGTGATCGGCGCCGGGAACATCTGGCGCTTCCGCGATACGACGGAGAGCGGCATCGAGCGCACGGCGAGCGACGCCATGGGGATGCTCGCGACCATCATGAACGCAGTGGCGCTCCAGTCCGCCATCGAGAAGCTCGGCGCCCCGACGCGCGTCTGCTCGGCGATCAACGTGCCGCAGCTCGCAGAACCGTACCTGCGTCGCAGGGCCGAGCGGCACCTCGAGAAGCGCCGCATCGTGATCTGCGCGGGAGGCACGGGGAACCCCTACTTCACGACGGATTCCGCCGCGGCTCTCCGCGCACTCGAGCTCGAGTGCGACGTGATCCTGAAAGCATCGAACGTTGACGGCGTCTACGACAAGGACCCGAACAAATTCAAGGGAGCGAAAAAGTATGATTCGCTCACTTTCCAGGAGGCAATCGAGAAGAATCTGAAGGTCTTCGACCAGTCGGCATTCAGCCTCTGTCGCGACCAGAATCTTCCCATTGTCGTATTCAACTTCAGAAAGAAGGGGGCGCTCCTCGATGCGGCGCTGGGGAAGAAAATAGGAACACTGGTGCATAAATAAATTGATATTCAGTATTGAGTATTCAGTATTGATGGGTTTTTCTTCCCTGGATACTCCATACTTCATACTGAATACTTTGCGCTGTTCTGGTACCATAGAAGTCTATGCCCCATCCCTCCCTCCTTTCTTTCGACCAGCAGACAAAGAAGAATATCGATCACCTCCACCAGGAGTTTTCTAAGCTCCAGACAGGACGTGCGAACGCGTCGGTGGTGGAACATATTCCCGTCGAAGCCTACGGGCAGCGCATGGAGCTGAAAGCGGTCGCGAGCATCGGCGTGCAGGACGCGCGTTCGATGGTGATCCAGCCGTGGGACCGGTCGGTGCTGGGTGCGGTGGAGAAAGCGCTGATGCAGGCCAACATCGGGGTCACGCCCGTCAATGATGGCGTGGTGATCCGCTTAAACTTCCCGGCGATGACCGAGGAACGCCGGATACAGTTCAAGAAGGTTATCGGCCAACTCGCGGAACAGGCGAAGATCAAAGTTCGACAGGATCGGCAGATTGCCCATGACCAAATCAAACAGCTTCCCGAAGAAGACGAGAAAGAACGTCTGCAGAAAGAGCTGCAGAAACTCGTGGATGAAGTGAATAAGAAGATCGAGGAGAGTGCCAGGAAAAAAGAACAGGAAGTGATGACGATATAGGAAACCGAGGAAACCGAAGAGTCCGACGAGTCCGAGGAGCGGCGGTTCCTCGGTTTCTTCGGTTTCATCGGACTCCTCGGTTTCCTGAAAAATTATGGTAACATCCCCACATGCGCCGCCCGCTCATCGCCATCCCCAGCTTTCCCGGAAGTAACGGGGAGGTGGACAACGTGCGGGTGCTCAAGCGCTGCGGATTTGATTGCTTCGTATTCCGCTGGAATGATTCCCGTGAGAATCTCAGGGACGTTGACGGGTACTTCTTCGGTGCGGGATTCAGCTACGAGGACCGCGGGCGTTCCGGGATGGTCGCGGCGCGCGACCCGTTTTTCCAATTTATGCACGAGGAAGCGGAACGCGGAAAGGTGATCGTGGGGAATTGCAATGGAGCGCAGGTGCTCGTGGAGAGCGGACTCATTCCGCTGGGCAACGGTCTGAAGATGTGTCTTGCACGGAACGCGGTGCGCGGGGACGGTTCGTGGAAGTCGCCGGGCTTCTTAAGTGAATGGGTGTGGATCACGCCAGCCTGCAAACCGGATCGCTGCGCGACATCCAACTGGTCCGGGACAACCTGTGGTGAGCTTTGTCGAACCATGCACATTCCCATCGCGCATGAAGAAGGGCGGTTCGTCACGCGCGACCCGGATCTCATCGCGGCGCTCGAGGAGAATGACCAGGTGGCATTCCGCTACTGCGATGCACAGGGAAGGGTGTCGCCCGATGTTCCGATTACCCCCAATGGTTCTACCGGCGCGATCGTGGGCATCTGCAACCCCGCGGGCAACGTGGTCGCGCTCATGCCCCACCCGGAACGAACGCCGAACGGTGACCCGTACTTTCTGTCCATCAGAAAATGGATCGAGGCTGGGAAGGCAAAAGGGCAAAAGGGCAAGAAGACAAATGGGCAAAAGATTACAGTCGGATCCCCATTGTCTGTTCCGAAGCGTGATCCCATGCCGGTGGAGATGTACATCGACACGATAATCACGAATAACGAGGAGCGCACCGTCGAACAGGCGGCACGGAGGATGGAACCATCGCTTCGGCTCAAACAGTTCCGTTTCGTCGGTCTGAAGCGTGACCGAACCAAAGATCTTCTCACGCGCCTGTCGTTCTTCAATCCACACAAGGAGATAGCCTACGTTCGCCTGGGGTCGGAGTGGCGGAAATGGAATACGGACAAGAAGGTACTCGAACAGGTCTCGCATCCAGTGCTCAAGGGAATCCCGCTCCTCCGTCGCGATGAACCGGATACTGCAGGCAAAGCACTCGACGATGGAGCCGAGACCGGCGTGTGCTACGACTGCCGTGAGGTGGATGAGGGCAGGCTCCTGCGTCCCGAAGTCTGCGAAGTCTTCTGCAATCCGCACGCGAGCACACTGGAGAAGCTAACAGTTAACTGTTAACCGTTAACCGTTAACTACGAACCATGCTATAAGTACCGCGTGCCAAAAAACCGGGTTATCATCATTGCCCACAACGTCCGCTCGCTCTGGAATATCGGGGCATTCTTCCGTACGGCGGACGCGTTCGGGGTAGGGCACATTCATCTCACGGGCTACACGGCGTGCCCGCCGAGGGAGGAGATTCACAAGACCGCTCTCGGTGCCGAGGAGTGGATTCCATGGTCATACGAGCGTGACCCGCTCAAGGTGATCGAGGCGCGGAGAAAGGAAGGGTACGAGATCGTGTCACTGGAGATCAGCAGGAAAAGCGTGCCGCTCTCCTCCTACAAACCACGTCGTCCCGTCTGCCTGATCGTCGGTCATGAGGTCACGGGAGTGCCGAAGGAAATCCAGCAGGCGTCGGATAGAGTCGTCCATATTCCCATGCGCGGGAAGAAAGAATCCCTGAATGTATCCGTTGCGCTTGGAATAGCGTTGTATCACATCACCTCTGCAGTTGGGATGCATTGAGCTGCAAGCAGCTCGGAGCTTTTAGCTCGCCGCTTGAAGCTTCGGTATGCGATAAACTTACCGTTGCCTCCGGTATATTCTGAGGTATAGACTCCACCAGTACTCTTCATTTTTATGGCAGATCCGCAGCAGCAAGGCACAAATCCGCCGAGACCCGGTGACCCCGTCCCCGCGGGCGGTCTCGATCCAACGCAGGTTTTTTCCTCACCCCCTCCTCCTCCGCCTGCGGCGGGAGCGCAAGCAGGAGCGGGACAGGGGGATGGGAATCCTCCCCCGGTACAGGATACGAGCCCGCCACCGCCACCTGCCGGGACAGCTGCAACGAAGGAGACTGGGTACGATGACGAGGACATCAAGATCCTTGCGGAGGTCGGAAACTACCGTTTCGGCAGTATTTCGCTGGGTCTCAATAATGACAATGTCGTGATTCCCGCACATCCGGAGACGAAGTTCGACGAGCAGAAGTTCCTCGCGTTGCTCAGAGGTTCCATTTCCCTCACGCGCGACGAGAAGTGGCGGATCATCCAGGCGGCGCCGAAGCTGAGCCAGTTCCAGATCGACGAGCTCCAGAAGATCCTGGATGAAGAGAAGACGAAGTTCAGTCAGCTCTCGCCGAAGCACCTCAAGCACCTCCAGCAGCTTGAGCGCAAACATTCGGAGGACTGGAAGGATCTCCAGGCGCTCTACGTGCAGCAGAAAGCGAAGCAGAAGGAGCAGTCACAGGCGGACGAGATCAGGAAGCAGCTGGGATTACAATAGTGAATAAGGACATCATCCTGCTCTCTCCTATGACGTTTCGGAATGTCTGCATCATCGGACATACGGGGAATGTGGGGAGGGAACTTGTGAGACAAATTGATGAATTGGATGGCCCTGATCGACAGAGAAATCCCACGCGCATCATCGCTCTCGCGAATTCGACTTGCTGCCTCATTGATCCATGCGGAATCAAACAGGCGGCGCGGTTCACCGACAAGACTGCATTCAATGAAGCAGCAAAACCGTATGATCGATTGGAAGAAATTCTCGATCATCTCCAAATGATGGGACGCTCCGCAGAGATCGTTTTCGTCGATGTTACGGGTGAAAAGAACGAAGCAATGCTGGAGTTTCACCACAATGTTTTGGACAGAGGAGAGAAGATTGCGACGGCGAACAAGAATCCCATTGCTCTCTATTCCATGGAAGATTTTTGCAAGTTGACGAACCGACCGGACTTCTATCGCTACAACGCCTCAGTGATGGCGGGCGGGGATGCGATTCCCTACATTCAGGATGCCGTCAACATCAGCGATCAGATGAGAAGCATTGAAGGATGTTTTTCCGGTACGCTCGGCTTCATCTGTTCGCGCCTTCAGGACGGGGAGCGTTTTTCGGACTGTGTCCGTACAGCGTACGAAAGCAAATTCACCGAACCCCATCCGTGGGATGATCTCAGCGGGTTGGACGTTGCACGGAAAATCCTTATTCTCGCGCGGACAGCGGGATTTTCTGTGGATCTCAAGGACATAGAGGTGACGCCTTTCATACCCAAACATTTTGGAGAAATCGAATCTGTGGAAACGTTTCTGAAGGAGCTTCGAAGCCTGGATGATTTCTTCATGCAAAGAATGAATGCCGCAGGCAAGAAGGTGCTTCGATACGTCGCCCAATTCAGGAACGAAGGCGGGCCTAAACCATTGATCAGCGTTGGCTTGCGTGAAGTGGACAGGGAAGATTGGCTGGGTCACCTGAAGGGATCCGCTAATCTCATCCGAATCACGACGGATATGAGGGCTCCCGAGTCTTCGCCTCATATCATCATCGCCAAAGGGGCAGGTATTGAGAAAACGGCTGGGGCAATTCGGGCGGATCTCGCGAGGTTTTAGCCCAATCTTTCTTTACAGAAATAAATAGAGATTCTTCAATACACCTCCTTCAAATAACACTCCTCGCCCCTCGACTGCGCTCGGGGTGAAAATTGCTTAGTAGACTTCTTTGAGATAGCAATTTTCACAATATACAATTTCTGGTCTCTCCGGCGAATAGCTTGTGGCAATTGGCAATTGGCATTTGGCACAGGTACGGTTCCAGAGCTTCCGCGGGTTTCTCAGAGCCATCCTCCGTTTGTGCCGTTCATCCGGATGGAAGCGGGGGACCGGGAGCTTCATCTTCCGGTAGAAGTCCAATTCCTGTTTGATGATCTTGAAGGGACGTTTGGTTGCTTCGCACTCGATCGCCCAGTTCAGTATGTCATCCGGAATATCATCAATGGAGTCGGGGGGCTCGTTCGCGCCAATGATTCGATCGGCTTTCGGAGCTTCTTCCTCTTTCTCTCGCCACCGCCATGCTGAGCGACGCACGTCTTCTTCCGTCAGCGGAAAATACTCCTGAGCTGCCGTTTGATTATAGGCATAGAAGGAAATGGATATTGGGAAAAACTCCCCCCATTCACCGCCGGATCTCATATGTGCAATAAGTTGTGGAACAAGTTTTTCATATTCTTCCTTCGTATATTGCTTGTTAAGGATGCAGTACCGTTTGTTCCGTACACCGACACATCCGAAGCAGTCGGAAGAATTCACGAGCGTGTCACAGTAAAGGAGATTGTGATTGGTAGGGGAGTAGCTGCCATGGGTGAAAAGGATCTCGTGGCCAGCAATGGTCAGTCCCTCGTAGATCACTTCGGCAATTGCGGCATGATCGACGTCCATGGCGGTGGTCACGCGCTCATCCAGGTTGTTGCAGTAACGCAGGTCTTGGCACTGGTCACCGTCGAAGCAGACGCTGCAATTCCGTGAGTGGAGCAGGTAGTCTCCGGTGCAATCCTCGCAGAGCATGTTATGCGTCGGCTTCCGCAGCGTCTTCGAAAGGAGGGATGGAAACTTGGCGGTGTGCTCTCTCCATCGCGCATAGGAGGAAAAACGCAAGTCCGCCAAGGCCTTCTCCCAAGCATCCTTCGTCAGTTGCTCGTTGAAAAGACAGTACTGTTTGTTGCGCAAGTTATGACAGAAAGCGACACTCTGGCACTGTTGGCAATCAATCGAAAAGTAGGCATCGTGGCAGTCCCTGCAGTCGAGGAGGTGGATGCAATGGTAGCAATTCCAGCAATCCACGAGCGCATACGAGAGCGTCGATCCACGAGTGAAGATGCAATCCATGACATTCTTTGAGTGGTAGGTTGCCGTGCAGAAAAGAACATCCTCGCAGAAACCCATGTCGAAACAGAGATAGCAATTCTTGCTGTTCCACGTCTGATTCACGTAGGGACAGTTTTCGTTATTGATCACCGCGATACTCAGTCGCGGTACGTTTTTTTGCAATGCGTGGAATTGTTCGAAGAACGGTAGATGGAAGTCGATGTCGACCCCGTACCGCATCGCATCCCAGCTGTCCGCATACCATTCCTCGGGCTCATAGACGGGGAACGGCGTGCCCGGAGCGTGGATCGAAATGAGCTGCTTGCCGGTTCTGTCGGATTTCCGTTTATAAAGGTGCCGCTCGTTGCGGAATGAGAGCCGCCTCCGCGAGCGGCAGGGAGGACACAGCGTCGGCGGCGGGATCAGCTCTTTCTTTCCACTAAAAACCGGCGAGACCTTCTCATAAAACGCAAGATCATCCGTTGTTATTTCAAATGCAGCCTTACATTGGCGACAGGTCTGTTGCATGCTTCCATCTTAATATGAAATGCAAAAACATGCCGTATTTTCCCCGCAGCCGGGACGCCCAGCCTTCGCCAAGGCTTCGGCCGGCAAGCGCGTCCCGGTGGTTCGCCCTGCGTTCGCGGGGCGTCTGCGACGCCGCGTCGCAGCTGCGGAAACAACGAATCACCACACACTCATGCGGACGAAGACGAGCGCACCGATCCCCAGGATCGTGAAGATGAAACCTGTAAAGATCCCTCCCCCGAGCGCCCGCTTGAGGGACGTGAGCATGAGGAACAGGAAGATCGCGACGACGAAGGTGAAGATCAGCGGCGAAAGGTAGAACGCCTCCACGAAGGGGACGTTCCAGGGAAGGGTGCGGACATGCGAGTAGTACCCGAGCGCAACGAAGAGCGCGTACCAGGCGAGAAGCCATCCCGCGTAGAGACGGATTGTGGAGAGGAGAGGGAAATAACGTTCCGCGTTCCGCGTTCCGTGTTCCGTGTTAGTACTCGGAACTTGAGCGGCAGGAGCGAGCGTGCCTGCAGGCAGTGAAAAACCCAGTGGCTTCGCCGCAGCCGCCGGGGCAGGAGAAGGAATGGCCACGGGAACCGGTGGAGCCGGCGGAGAATCCTTCCGTTGCCAGTTCAGGAGATCGTAATCGCGGTAGACCGGCGTGATGCCGACGGGCGAGAGCGCCGTGACAGAGAGCTTCTGATCATGCTTGAGACGTTCGAACGCCGCATGTTTGGTTTCCGCTTCGACGGTACCGCGGCGGACCGTACCGCGGTCGTCCTTGCCTTCGAATGCGAATGTCGTCCTGCTTGCGGGCGGAGGAGGCACAGCTGGCTGCCGATCCTCGGGCCTCAGGCGCATCGCTTCCGAGATATCCGAGGTCTCCAGATGGAGATCCTGCAGCGCACGTTTCGCGCTCTCGATATCCGGCGACTCGATCGTTCCGCGTACCTCCTTGCTGTCATCGTTCGTGGCACGGTACGTGAAGAGCGGCATGAGAGGGGAGGGGAATCATACCACTTCGCCCCGCGTTCGCGGGGCTTCGCGGTACGAGAGGAGGAAGCGATTGGAGTGAGGATCAGTCATCTTGAAAAACAACGATGGCATCACTCGCCAGGATTGTAGGCAGTGATGTGGGAGAGCATGTACGAAACGGCTTCCTTGAGCCGGGCATCCGCGATGAGCTCGAAGTGATCGCCGTCTTTCCAATCCATGAATCCGACGACATCCTTGCCCTGCGTGCGGACCAAACCGCTCGTGACGCCGAGCGAGGCGGTCGTTCCGGAAACAAGGTTCAGGACAATCGGCCCCTGATTGAGCGCATCGATAGCTGCGATGCCGAACTCCACATGCCAGAGGTTGCTGGTGGTCGCGCCGAAGGACTTGAAGTACCAGTTCTTATGGACGGGGATGCAGAAAGCGACGTGGCTCGTGCAGTACTTCTGCGTCCAGAGAGCATCCTGGTCGTAGCGCTGCTTCGACATGGAGGCGATCTGCTCTTCCGTCGGGCCGGCATTGCCGGCGGGAGCGGACTCTGCGGAAGCCGTACTCTGTACCGAGCTCACGGAGGAAGCACTGCCAGGTGAGGTTGTCGAGCTGAAGGAGAGGGAGGAAGAAGAACTTGGTGGCGGAGCCACGTCGTTCGCGAACGACCGTGGCGGAGGAGCCGCTGGGGCGGAAGATTCGGAAGATTTGCCGGGCACGCAGATTCCGAGGCAGTCGACGCCGCCGGTCTTGGGGTCGCAGTCATCCGAGGGATCATCAATGCAGCCGAAGTCCTGCTTGCAGGGGATACCGCCGATGCCGCCGCACGCATCGAATGTCCGCGTGTCGGTGGACGTGCTTCCGCTGCCCGTGTCCTTCTCCAGGAGCGTAACCTCCTCGACGCGCATGAGGAGGGAGCCGGTCTCGATGGTCGGCTGCACGGAGCCGCGGATTTCCGCGCGTTTCCCGAGGTAGGAACTGAGATTCAGATTCACGTCCGTTGATTCGAGGAGCAGGAACTGCCCGCCTAAGAGCAGGAGCTTGTGCGTTCCCTGCTGATAGATGCCTGCGCCCAGATCCTCGATCGTCCCGACGTAGCTCACGTTCCGCGTGGGGAGAGCGGCGAACACGGAAATGCTCGAGGAAGAAGACTCGCCCTCGCTCACCGGTGCAATGGACGGGGCGGCACGGAAACCGCGGAGCGCAATGACGATGATGAGGATGGCAATGAGTGTCGCGAAGGTGAAGAGGAACAAGCGGCGCATGCGAATGTTTGGGAAGCGGTGGGATTATAGCCCCGGGTACCGGCATGCTCAATGAGAAGCACAGGAGGAAAGAGAATACGCATCCTCTTTATCTTCTGGTTCCTCTGGTTCCTCTGGTTCCTCTTCATCCTTCCCGGTCATTGGTCATGTACCCGGCGGATGTCTGGCCGCAATCCTTCGTGTAGAGTGAGTGCATGTATGACCCCGGTGAGACGATCCTCAGGAAGTACGCGGACCTCCTCGTGAGATACGCGCTCAATAACGGCGAAGGCGTCCGCCCGAAACAAGTCGTGCAACTCAACATCCCGGACAGAGCGAAACCGCTGTATCGGGAGCTTCTCCGCTCGGTCCTCGAAGCG
Organism: Candidatus Peribacteraceae bacterium; assembly: GCA_041658365.1. Classification (GTDB taxonomy): domain Bacteria; phylum Patescibacteriota; class Gracilibacteria; order Peribacterales; family Peribacteraceae; genus 2-02-FULL-51-10. The sequence continues at coordinate 12,903 of JBBAAJ010000005.1, forward strand.
GGCGCATACCCCAAGCTCCAGCTCATTCCCACTGGAACGGAGAAAGTGTTCTTCGAGTACGCGTCGAAGGACCAACTCGTTTTCTTCCCCGAGACATTCAAACGCGCGGAAGCGGATCTCATCGATCATCAGGTATCGATCATCGCGGACACCGATCCGAAGGAACTCCAGGACATAGAACCGGAGAGATTGTTCGCGGCGCTCGATGCGCGGCGGAAGTTCCGCGACTGGCTCTTTAAGAAGGAGCAGCAGGGGAAGTTCACGTGGACGCTCGCGCTCTACGGGACGGAGGAAACCGCGAAGGAAGCGGGCATGTCACCCGAAGAGTACTGGAAGGAGATCATCCATGCGTGTTACCTGGACGCCGGAGATCCCATCGCGGAATGGAAGAGGATCGCTATAGAGCAGGAACGCCTGAAGGCCGCTCTCGATGCTCTGGAAATCGAATCCTTGCATACTGAGGGCCAGCGCGTGGATCTGCACGTGAAACTCGGCAAGCACCGCCGATGGATGGGCGGGAGCTACCGGAATATCCCGAGCTACGAGATTTTCATCTCACCCGACTGGCGCGGGACGCAGGGCCGGGTGGCGTTCGACCAACCGGTCTACCGCTATGGCAATATCCTCCGCGGCATCATGCTGGAGTTTCGAGACGGAATCGTCACCCGTGCGGAAGCGACGGAAGGACAGAAAGTGCTCGAAGGAATACTGGCACGCAGGAACGGCGACAAGATCGGTGAGTACTCACTCACGGACAAGCGCTTCTCGAGGATCAGTCGTTTCATGGCCACGACACTCTATGACGAGAACATCGGGGGAGCGTACGGGAACACGCACATAGCGCTGGGACGCGCGTACAAGGACAGTTACACGGGAGATCCCGGCAAGCCGACGAAGGACCAATGGGATGCGTGGGGCTACAACGATTCCCCCGAGCACACGGACATCGTCTCCACGGAGGATCGCACGGTCACGGCGACGTTACCGGGCGGGAAGAAGAAGGTGATTTTTAAGGATGGCATGTTCACCGTGTAGGGTTAACTGTGCTCAACCTCACGCTCCCTGCATCACCTTGTCCGCGAAGCTCCAGAACGCGTCAGAGCCGCCGAGCTCAGCAGCACACTCCGAACCGATCGCGAAAGGCTCCGCATCAGGGTGGAAGCCCAGGGGGAAGTGGCGGTAGACCCACATGATCTTGTCCCCGTAGAGGGCGATGAGCTGCTGGTACGTCGGATGGACATTGCGGCAGAAGGGGCACTGAAAATCCGAGTACTCGATGATGGCGAGGCGCGCATCCTTGTTGCCGCGGATGTGCTCCGCTGCGACATCGACAGGCACGACGTTCTTCGCGTTCGTCACGTCCTTGTCCTTGGAGACGTAGTTCGGATTCGCGAGCATCGCATCGATGTACTTCTGGAAACTCCCGATGGGACGCGCGCCGGAAACGAGGACTCCGTTCTTCGTTTTGAGATCGTAGATGATGTTCCCCGGCGTTCCGTTGATGCCGGCTTTCCCGCCCCCGCTCATTTCATCGGCAACTTTCTGCTTGTACTTATCGCTTCCCACACAATCGTTGAATTGATCCTCCGGAAGGCCGATGTCCCTGGCAATCGCAAGCATGCGGTCCTGAACGCTCGCCTGTGAAGAGGGCTGGACCGGGTTTTGCGCCGTCGGTGTCGGTGCGGTAAGCTTCGGAACATTCTTTTTCCCAAGCTGGAAGGATGTCGTGCCCGACGCAACGGTCAGCACGGCGCCGGCGATGATTCCCATGAGGAACATCGAGATGCCGAACCAGACATTCTGATTGTCGTTTTTCTCATGCGGCGATGGCATAGGGAAGGGAGGGAATGGTGACCGTGCCAGTATAGGGAAGGAATGGAAGGAGAGGAAGCGGAGGAGGCAAGGGTCATAACCAAATGTGCGGGAGAAAATAATTTTGGTGAAAATTGATTCTTTCTCCCTGAGAGCGGGTATCTACCCGCGGTTGACGATCATGGCTTAAGCTTGCCGACCGCGGGTAGATACCCGCTCTCGTTAACGATTGCTGGTACCATCACACTGTCAATTTCCTCCCCATCTGTTCCATGGAACAAACTGGCGGAACCATCGGGCTCCCGCGGCTCCGCACCTGCATCCTCCTCATCCTCGGATTCTTCGCCGTGACCCTCGCGACGTTCGGCAGTTCCCTCGGCAACAAGTTCGTCACATGGGATGACATGTCACTGATCGTGGAGAACGCGAACGTCCAACACCTGAATGCGAAGACCCTCAAAGCCGTCTTCACGTCGTACGATCCGGAGCTCTACATTCCGCTCACGTTTGTGTCGTACCAGATCGACTACGTGATCGGCAGGCTGGATTCTTTCATCTACCATCTCCATAACCTCGTCCTGCACACATTGAGCGCGCTCCTGGTGACGTGGCTCTTAGCTCTCCTCCTCGGGAACGGCTACCTCGCTATTTTCTTAGGCCTCCTCTTCGCCCTGCATCCGCTGAATGTGGAGAGCGTCGTCTGGGCGTCGGCGAGGAAAGACGTCCTGTCGACATTCTTCGTTCTCGGGTCGGTCCTCTCTTGGCTCCACTGGACGGAAAACCGGCGCCTCGGCCTGTACGCGCTCTCCCTGCTGCTCTTCCTCTTTGCCCTCCTCTCGAAAGTCGCAGTGCTGATGCTCCCCGTCGTCCTGCTCCTCCTGGATGTGCTGCAGCGACGCAGAGTGAATGTGCGTGCACTCACGGAGAAAATCCCGTTTTTCGTTCTGTCGGTTCTCTTCGGGGTCATAGCTCTCTTCGGGAAAACGGAGAATCTCGTGACATCCACGCTGTCACAGAAAATCCTCCTCGCAGGGAAGAGCGCGATGTTCTACCTCCCGAAACTCGTCGCTCCGGATGCGCTTTCGCCCATCTATCCGTTCAACGGGGTCATCTCCCTGTTCTCGGCGGGGTTCCTCCTGCCCATGGTCGCAGTCATCGCCCTCCTCGGTCTCGCGGTATTCCTGTGGAACCGCATGAGAGCCGTTTCCGTCGCCATCCTCTTCTACTTCGCTACACTCCTCCCGACCTTCCTGAATCTGACGAAGGGAGGCAATGTCTATATCGCATCCGACCGCTACGCGTACATCCCCATGATCGGGCTTCTCGCTCTCGCGGGCGCCGGTCTGGATCGGTGGCTTTCCGGCGCGGGAACTGTCCGCAGTCTTAAGCGGCGGCGCGCTTTCGCTATCGGCTCCGCGATCGCCATACTTCTGGCATCGGGCGTGGCGTCGGCGAAACAGGCTGCCCGGTGGGCGGACAGCGAAACGCTCTACCGCTATGTGCTCGCGTACTATCCGGAGGCGCGCGCAGCGCACAACAACCTCGGAATGGAACTCATGGAAACGGGACGTCTGGAGGAAGCCGTCAGTGAATTCAAGGCCGCGCTGGCCCTGCAATCCGATCCGCGCATGACGGTGAACCTCGCAGCGGCGTACGTTCGTTTGGGCATGCTCCCGGAAGCGCTCGAGACCTACGGGCATGCGATCAGGCTAGATCCGGAGCTTCCCGACGGGTACTACGGCATCGGAAATATTTTCGAGAAGCAGGGGAAGCTCTCCGAGGCGGTCGTGCAGTACCGGCGCACACTCGAGGTGAATCCGACGTACACGAACGCGCTCAATAATCTCGGAGGCGTCTCTATCCGGCTCCGGGAGTGGGACTCTGCAATTGCAGCGCTCGAGCGCTCCATCGAGCTCAAGCCGGATTTCGCCGCCGCGCACTACAACCTCGGGGTTGCGTACCAGCAGAAGGGCGTCAGGGATCAGGCCGAGCTCCACTACGCGCGTGCGCTCAGGATTTCCCCTGACGATCCCGACGCGCTCGCCAACCTCGCGCTGCTCCTCTACGAGGAGAAGAGGATAGACGAGGCCGCGCGCCTCCTGAAACAGGCATTCCTCCTGCAGCAGGACAACCCCGCGGCGCTCTCTCTCCTCCTCAGGATGAAGAAGGACGGAGTGGTGCGATAATGCTTCCCCCTCATGTAAACTTTTCTTTATTGTGGGCGGGCGGCAGGCGATCTACAATCGGTACACTTATTTCTTTTCCCTCCCACTATGAGCGTTGTAGCTGCCCGCGTTAAGGAAATGCTTTCCAAGATGAACATGCGCTGCGGAGGCGACTTCATCGAGGCTCTCGACAAGTGTGTCGAGGAGAAGGTGAAGAAGGCCGCCTGGCGTTCGAAGGAGAACAAGCGCCAGACGGTGTACGCCTGCGACTGCTAAAGAGCAGAACGCGGAATTGCATCCGATGAAATGGGAACCGTCGAGGTTCCTTTTTCATTGTGGCGCGCCACACCGATTTGTCCTCCTTCGCTTCAGCCTCTGCTAAAGCTACGGCCGACAAGAAAGCTACGGAGGACAGGCAGAGAGGCGTAATCAGTCTTGAGTCGCATTGCTTTTACATGACTTCAGGAATTCCTCAATCCTTTGCTGATCCTCTGCCTCCTTCTCACCCTTGTAGTAAAGTTCGATGAAGAAAATGGTGATCATAGATTTCTGATAGGCATAAATCACTCTGAGAAATGAGCCTCGCAATGACTCACAAGCAAGCCGGGCTTTGATAATGAAGATATCGCCTTCTTGTCGGAGTGTCGGCATGTGATTACCAAACCCTTTGGGGTGCCGCAGGAGCAAGCGCTTCAGGATCTCCATGTCCTGCGGAAGCGAACGGTACTTCTTCGCCAGATGCTTGAATTCCTTCCGGAATTCCAGAGTATCTTCAAAGCGGATCGTTGTCATAGCTTCTCTGTGAGTATTGCTTGTCCCTGTAAAAGACGCTCTCGTACGAGAGTTTCTCTCCGGGTTCATAGATTTTCCAAGGAATATCCCCATGGGAGAACTCCCGAAGTTCGCTGCCATTCATATCCGAGAGCCTCTGGAGCTCCCAGTCGATGTGTTCCTTTTCCAAAGCGCTGATAACCGAAAGGTCGGGTTTTCTGAGAGGAAGATACTTCTTCTGATCGTAATCGAAGTATTTGCTCTTCACGAGGAGCAGTTCCTTCTTCGCCAGCATTGTTCTGGCAATCCCCCTGAATTCCACGGGCGTCGGGCCATAGTGATTCTTGATGTACGTGGCGCCGATGAGTTGCTCCTCGAACTTCTCGTAGAAATCGAAATCGATGAAGTAGAGGATCTTATAGAGTGCCGTCTCTCCGATGTTCTTCTTAGCACCAACCTTCTCCAGGATGTACAGCAATACTTCCTTGAATTTCTTCAGGTTCTTCCGGGGAACACTGATGCGATACGGAGGCTTGCTGTCAGCCTGTACTTCTGCAGGGATTTCCACGGAGGTCTCCTTTTTCTTTTCAGAGACGAGCTCTTCGAGGCTCATGCCATAGAGACTGGCAAGCTTCTGAGCCTCCGGTACCGTAAGCTCCCTCTCACCCTTCTCAATCTGCAGGTAGGTTGGACGGGATACGCCCAGTTCCTGCGCGACCTGTGCCTGCGAATACCCGCATTTTTCACGGAGCTGCCGAAGATGGTACGTAGAGCGATCGCGCTCTGCCTCAGGCTTGTGCACCCGAGTCAACCCCGTTGCCTTATCCGGTGAAACCCATATTTGGCGGGTCATATGTACCGAGGATACAGGTCGTAAGTTTTCCTGTCAATAGCTATGTAAAGAATATTGACACTCGATACCCCCACTACATATGGGACACAGAAGAGTCACCAGCCCAGCGCAGCGGGGCGTGATATAAAATGAATGTACCACGGTGGCCCGGTAGCTCAGTGCCCTAGCCCCGCGCAGCGGGGCGTGATATAAAGGGGGACGCTCGTTCATTGTTGCTCTCTTCGCGTCAACCATACCACGTGGCCCGGTAGCTCAGTGGTAGAGCGCAGGCCTGAAGAGCCTGGCGTCGTCAGTTCGATTCTGACCTGGGCCACCAATCTGGAAATCTCGCGCGAATTCGCGAGCACGGTCATAGTACGGACGTATGGCGTCGTAAAGACTGCCTACGTCTTCCACGAGGAGCATACCGAGAGCGAAGTATGGTTCGGAACTCAGGTTCCCGGATTCGTCGATGAAGGTGAAGCAGTTGTGCATGGCTCGCCCATTTCGGAAAAGCAGACCGAGCATATCAACAGACTCATTAACACGCGAATTTTCATTTACAATCTTTATCCAGACTGCTTGTTCCCTTCGTTATACAGTCGAGCAAGTATGTGGCCTTTGGCACAATTTGATCATCAATCGTCATGTAGTTATTGTGAATCTTGATTCTTTGCACAACTGTCTCAAGATTTGGAGATCGTAAAATATCCATTCCATAATCAGCCCACCTGTTATGTTCAACGATAAAACTACGAAGTAATAGAAGATCCCTTGTGAGAAACCTGTTGAACAAATTGCTCTCAGAAGCCCTTTCAATCGCTACAGATGGTAAAGTCACTGCGTTGATTTTGAGGCTTGTGCCACTCTTTTCATCATTACCCACCATAACGCCATTTCCCCCTTGCAGTTGTAGAGTAATCATTTGGAGTTCCTCAATGACGGCCTGCTTCAAGCCATTCTTTATTTGCCAATTCGAGAAGCTACTCTGTAAAAAGAATGCAGATAAACCAAACAAAAGAGGAATAGTTGTTATCATGACTTGTACCCAGTTCTTCGGCTTTCTCTTGTTCTGAAAACAGGAAAGCCTTACGACCACTAATCCGGAAGCAAGAAAGAGAAGGCCGAAGGTTAATGGAACAAACAGACTCATGCCGTTTCGGCTAATTCTTGAATAATTTTGCGTTCTTCTTGTGTGAGCCCATACACATCACATACCATCTCATCAATCTCCCTCTGCAAAGTTTCGATCTGATCTGCTATCGATGAAGATTCAGCTTTTTGCTTTTCGAAATATTCCATCAGTTCCTGTTTCTTTTGGAGCGGCACGTTCTTAAGCTTGAGTGCCTTGAGGAAATCGTCGAACGAGAGTCCCCAAAAGTAATCTATCTTTGATGGCCATTGCTCAATGCCATATTCTGCGATTATCAGCCGAACTACTTTCTGCATATTTTCATTCAATTTCTTATTTAGCTGAATCATAGCATCTGCCTTTTCGATGAATGGCTTTTGCTGAGGATCAGCAAGCTCTTTAATCGGTATTTCTGAAAGAGGCTTTTGATATAATTCCAAAATTTCCCCCTTCTTCTTTCCTCTATTTTTGAGCCAAAAAAAGCAAAGCTGCGAGTTTAAAATGGTCAATAAGTACTTTAACGAAACTAAATCGTTTTTCTTTGTTATATAATAAACATCTCCCGCACCGATGATATTGCCGTCCGTTAAAGCAAAAATATTCTTCTTAGATCTATATGGACATATGAGATGCTGACCTGAGTTAATAAGATACTTTCTCTTTGAGCCTCTGATCCAATACCATGAGTCTTCATCATCACCAACCTGTTCACGAGCTCTTAAAATTGGACGGTATTTTAATAAATGTTGTTTGATTGTCGGGTAATTATTAATATCAACTTGTGAATCAATATAAATATAATAATTGGTGAAATGCGAAGGCACATAATATTGACTGATGTCAGAGTTTTTAATAAATGGCTTGAGAATTTCCTTTTCCGTTCGGGGCAATTCTTCCAGAAATGCTGAATCAACAATATAAATATTGTCTCCAACCTCAATTTTATTTTGCTCAAGATATTGTTTATCAACGTAATGCTTCTCAATGGCTCTCTGCAGCAACGTATTGCCAACAAAATCAGCACCCGACTGCACTCCCATGTTTATGTGGCACATATTTTCCAGTGGCTCGCCATACATTTGGATTTTATCCAAAATTACGTTTTTTGAATTAGCACCATCCTTTGAAATGCCAGAAATGCGAATATATCTTTCTTCACCATCATATAAATCCTTCTGTTTAACATACGAAATATTTACGCCATCTCGCATAACAGAAGTAATATTCAAGGCTTCAGGAAGTGAGAGATTTTTTTCATGAAAATCAATGCTATAAGCCTCAAGCTGAGGTTTTTGCCCTTTTTGAAGTATGGTGATCATGTTGTGTTGTCCCTTTGCATCTTCAAAGATTTTAATTTCACCAAAATTTGCAATTTTTTCGATCACGGCTCGTTCTCTTATATCTCGTCGCAAATTGATAGCACCGTCAGCAGTTATAAAATAATTTGTTGTAATGAAGCCAAGTCTGCCTCCATCTTTGAGTAAGTCGAGACCACGATGGAAGAAGAAGTAAAAAAGGTCCATTTTTCGATGGTAAAACTTTGATCCCCATTCACCCTGATGAATCAGCTGGAAAATGTCTTTGTTACCTTTTTCGCCCACATACGGAGGATTGCCGACAATTACATCGAAACCGCCTGAATCGAGAATGCCTTTGAATTCTTTTTGCCAATTAAATGCTCGTCTATCAATCGTAGAATCATCGATCAGACTATTGCCACACTTGATGTTTTCCTTGAGTTCCTCAAGCCTCTTTCCCTTTTCCGCAGTCTTGAGCCATAAAGAAAGTTTGGTGATCTCTACGCTTTCTGCATTTAGATCTACACCAAAAATATTCTGACGCAGGAGCGTTTTAATGATCCCCTCACTGTCGAGCAGGGACGTTTTTCCAGTGAGTTCAGCAAGTATCTGTCCCACTCTCTCGTGCTCTTTTTTCAGGTAGTCAAAGACCTTCACAAGAAATGCCCCGCTGCCACAGGCAAGGTCGAGAATGGTAATTTTGCTGATTGCCTCCAGGTATTCGTTGTACGCATCTATGGCGCGTTTGGTGTAGTGACTATCGGTGATATCTTCCTTTAGTCCCTGTTTTTTGAGCATGTTCGCTTCAAGTTCCTCAAAATGTTTTCCGAGGGTAGAGCTAACAATAAAATCCACAATATATTCCGGCGTGTAATAGATGCCGTCCTTCCTACGCTTAGAGAAAGTTTTTTTTGCATCCTCAAGTCGCTGATCTTTCAGTTCCTCAATATCAGTAATGGATTGCTCAAAAATGTGACCAAGGATCGTGGCCGTCAGATCATTGTCAAAATCAAAACGCCCAAGGCGCACAAATTCTCTGCAAATGTTATCATCTACAACAAGAGAATCTAAGACTGTGTCCGGCTTAAAGAGTTCACCATTATAACCGTCAGGGGGAATATCCATTTTTAGATTTCCTCGGTCTACAGCCAAGAAATACTCTTTCATGATATTCCAGATCGGAAAACCAAGTCCGATTGTTTCTGACTTCTGAACGAGCTCGGCAAGCTTGTTTTCCGGTAACATTCCTAAATCTTCGCAGAATGAAGTGAACACAATACGGTCGATGATTTTCTGCGCCTTCTCCAAAACGACATCGAAAGAAATACTTTTGTTGTTCTTGAGAATGTTATCAATGAGTTGAAGACGTAGCTCATGGTATTGCTTGTAAAATCTCTTGGTGATTTCTTCCTGCTCGATGCGGATAGCCGCGAGCAGCTCTTCCGTATTGCTTTTGCCGCTTTCTGCAATGAAGTGATCGGCACTGAGCAAGTAGTGGAACTTTCGGAAATTGCTGTAGTTGTCCGCAGGATCGGCAAGCTCTGTAAGCGTGAAGCGCTCGTAATCGTGCAGCGTGTCTCGGTAGAGGCGGATTTCCCGGAAATTGGTGACGATTACGAATCCGCAATTCTTGTAGAGCGGCTTGTACTTGAATCCCTGCTGCACGGGAGTCAGATTTCCTTCCCGCTGCTGCGGCTTATCGAGGGAAGTATTTGCATCCTTGATCTCGCAGACACACTGAACGGCGTTTCCGTCCGGCGTGAAGATTCCAAGCGCTGCATCGGGCTTCTGACCTCCGGCAGTTTCCACTGCCGCTTTAACTTCGATGGTGTACTTCTCGGACGGAAAACGCGTATAGCCAAGAATTTTCACGAAGAAGTCATCATTGAATGCTTGTTCACACTGGGTTTCGGTTTTCTTGAGCAAGGATTTGTCCGTTAGTGCAGCATGCCATTGCTTTACGATTCGTATCCTCTCCTCAAACTTAGGAACAATAGAAAGAGCCAGTTGTTCTTGGAGGACGTTGTTTTTGAAAAGAGAAGCCATATCGGATGTACGGCATTGTACGCTGTATGAGTCGTGTTGTGGAATTGCGCAGGTCTTTCCTTGATTCATTCAGAAAGAAATCTACCGAGTTCTACGCCAAGCGGCGACAGGCGACATCTATGTGCGTAACGTACCCCACTTTTATCGCTGTGAACCTTTTCTCCAACGAGTTGCTTCTTTACCAAATCCTCCTCGTAGAAGTACACCATGCCTTCTGAAATGCGACCATTCGAATGCTTAGCAATGGTAGCTGGCCATTGTTCAGCAGAACTAGAAATTTTTTCGACTGCGCCCTGCTCCAAGGAAGAGAACAGATGATAAGCAACACCAAGAATTATTAACTCTTCTGATGCGAGGGTTCTGCAAACCTTCATTAACTGTTGAGGGTGATTGCTTTCCCATTGATCTTCAGGTGCTTTTGCTGCCTCAAGGAAAATCTTCTTCATTGCCTCAAGCTTTTCTTGGTCAGGTTTATCTTTATCCAAAGAGTCCAGAAGTTCTTGGCGGCATTCTTGGCCCTGTTTAGTGTTCATATAATCCTCCTTCACTTTTCCTTGTTCACATAGTGCATTGAGTTCAATGAGGAAGGCATGCAACCAGCCTTCTTTTCTTTGTCGTTGTACGATATTTGATAGAGATTGAATGAAATCACCCTTATCCATCTTGGCTAAGGCAGTAATACCTGGAACAAATTTCTCAATCATAAAGGATGTTGCCTTCTGAGGTTTATTTGATGCTTTTACTACAGCTGTAGCTTTGTCCATCATGTAATAATTCTAGCACATGCTGTTGTTTGTAATTGTTTTCTTAGCTCTTTTCATATTTCGTGCCGCAAAAGAACAGTTGGAAATCGTCCTGCGATGTCCGGCGGGGTTTCCGGTGGCCAGCCTTCGCCGAGGCTTCGTCCGGCAAGCAGCGCGATGGGCTGAGCAGTCGGTCACATTTGCGGAGGCTCTACGGAGCCTCCGAGATATGAGTGAGGAACGGCCGCACGGTCCGCTGCAGCACCTCCTTTCCCTGGAGGTACGAGAGGAGGATGCCGTAATTGGTGAACGCGATGCCCGCCTCTCCCGCCTTGAGGATGCGCCGCAGGTACTTCTGGCGGTCGATCATGCATGCCCCGCAGTGCACGATGAGCCGGATGCCCGTGAGGTCCTCAGGGTACGTCCGGCCGAAGCTGAAGCGGAAGTCCAGCGCGCCGCCCACGTGCTGCTTCAGTCTCCGCGGGATCTGCACCGTGCCGAGATCGTCGCACTGGCGGCTGTGGTTGCACGCCTCGACGATGAGGACTTTGTCGCCGGGACGAAGCCGGTCCACGGTCTTCACACCCTCGACGAAGAGGTCGAGATTCCCGTAGCTCATGTAGTTGGTCATCATGATGGAGAAGGACGTCAGCGCGTGCTCCTCCGGCGTCCAGTGCGCGACGATGTCGAAGGCCTGGCTGTCCGTGACGACGAGCTGCAGACCCTCGGGTGATTCGCGCAGGTGACGCAGTAGCCCCTCGTAGCGCTTCCGTTCCTCCCGGACCTCGCGCGCAGCGCTGCTCCGGGCCTTGGCGAGATTGAGGCGCAGCAGCACGGGAATGGCAAACTTCCGCAGGATACGTTCCACCGCCATGTCCTGCGGGCGCAGCAGCCGCAGCGCGGGCGTCTCCTCATCCATGGGAATGATCAGGAGGACGAAGCCGGTGCTCTTAAGTCCCGGCAGGAGATCGATCTCCCGGCTCTCGCGCCGGAAGAAGGTGCGGATGAATGCCGCGAGCACCGCCTGTTCCTTAGGATCGGACGCATCCACGAGGATGCCCGGCACCCTCCCGCCCAGCGCGAGGTCAACCGCCGCTCTGCACCGCTCCGCTGTCTCGTCATCTTTCACCTTCTTCCGGAAGACGTTG
>JBBAAJ010000006.1:0-24145 GCA_041658365.1 Candidatus Peribacteraceae bacterium
GGCGATGTCCGAACGTGCCGTGATACCGACGGTCTTGTACCGGAGTCCCATGTCCATATCCTAACACGATGCGGCAAAAAACCGTGACCGTCCGGCGGCAATTTGCTATACTCTTCCCATGGTCGAGCGATTGCTTCGTCTTGTGCGCGCCATGGAGATCGAGGAGAAGGTGCTGCACGTCGGCGTCCTCCTCTGTATCTTCGCATTGTTCCTGCCCTGGATCGGCGGGCAGTGGTACGGGAATACGCAGCAGTGGAGCGGGTTCGGGTTCTATACGGGGTACATCGGTCATACGGTTTTCCTCCTCCAGCTGTACATTTTGGCGATGACGGCTTCTCCCATCCTCGGAGGCCCCATCATCGTCCGCAAAGCCGTCCGGAACAGCGTCCGGCTCTCGGCAAGCGTGATTTCGTTCGTGTTGCTCCTTGCGGCATTCACCATCCTGCTCCGTCTCACGTCCGAAGTCTCTGGCGCGGAGATACGCTTCGGCATCTACGTCGCCCTCGTAGGGAGCGCTCTCGCCACTCTCTACGCATTCCTCAGGTACCAGGAGCAGCGCAGGAACGAGATCCGGGAGCTCTTCCACCATCCGGACGCGCAGCAGCCGGTGAAGAAGCCGGCCTCTGCCGCGTTCGATGAAGATCGTCCGCCCCCGCCCCCTCCGCCCCCGCCCATGCCGCCGGAGGATCATCAACTCTTCAGTCGCCCATGACCGACCTCGTTCCCCCATCGCCGCAATCCTACAGGGATGACGATCTCGTCTACGTGGATCCGGAAACGCGCACGGTCATCGGGCGCGTTGAGTGGACGAAGAACGACCGTCCGAAAGCCCTTCCCTACCGGCAACCGGCGGGAGCGACGGAGGGGAAGAAAGGGGCAGGCAGGCGCCCGTTCGTCCGCAAGTATTTCCCCTGGGGCACCTACCGGAGCATGCGGCGCGTCTACAAGCTGGAAGGCAAGGTGAAAGAACCGGAATCCAACAGAAACCTTGAGGAGGTTCTTCCGAAGGCTCTCAATGAAACCTTCTGGGCGTGGGAAGAGAAGAAGCTCTGAGCCTTTTCCTAGCCGTGCAGGACCTCGCTCACGCGCTTCACTTCCTTCTTCGCCCCGATGATGATCGGCGTCCGCTGGTCAATCTCGTGGATCTTCACGTCGAGGATGGGTTTGTGGCCGTCGGAGGCGGCACCCCCCGCGTCCTCCATGATGAAAGCAAAGGGACCGCACTCGAAGAGAAGGCGGAGCTTTCCCTGCGGGTACTTGCTCCCGCCGATGTTGGTGAAGATCCCCGATCCTTTCGCGAGGATATGGTGGATGTCCGGCACCATGCCGCCGGAGTAGCGGAGAGTCAGAGCTTCATCGAGCCAGATGTTTATCATCTTGCGGTACGAAGGGGTATCCACCACCGCGCGAAGGTTCCCCGGAGAGTAGGTCTTCACCGTATCCTGCACGGTGAGGTTCCGCTGCAGGAGGATGAACTCGCCGACTTCGTTCAGGAAGAACGCATGTACCCCCTTCCCGGCGCTGTAGACGAGGATGGTGCGGGGGCCGTAGACGAGGTAGAGCGCCGCCAGTTGTTCCCGGGGCTTGCGACCGATCAGTTCGCCCTTCTCGTAGATGCCGAAGATCGAGCCGATGGCGAGATTGCAGTCGACGAGCGACGAGCCGTCGAGGGGGTCGAAGACCACGGTGAACGGGGCGTCCGGAACGAGTTCCTGCAAGACGGTCTCTTCCTCGGAAGCGTAGCTATGGACCAGTCTGCTTTCGCAGAGCTCTTCCTTGATGATGTTGTTGCTGAGGACGTCGAGCTTCAGCTGCTCCTCGCCGAACTGGTTGGATGATCCCGCAAGTCCCAGATCCGTGGAACGGATGGCGTGGTGGACGTACTTTCCCGCGCGCGCGATGTCGTTCATGAGGTGGCGCAACCGGTCGGGAACGCCCGATTGGTAGAGGTGTGCGTTGAGGGAGACGCGGGTGGGCAGTGGGCAGGCGGACATACGGCAACATCATTCTACATTTTACATTGTACATTGTACATTTCCTCTACATTCCCATCAGTGCTCCGACACGCAGCGTCATCTCCGTGACGCGCATCGCGTAGCCCCATTCGTTGTCGTACCAAGCCAGAACCTGGACGAGTGTAGAGTCGACGACCTTGGTTGAATCGAGGTCGACAGTGCTTGAATGAGCGTCGGAAACAAAATCCGTCGAAACCAGCAGCCCTTCCTCAACGCCGAGGATGCCTTTCAGGTCGTCCTCCGAGGCCTGGCGCAGCATGCGATTGACCGTGTCGGCGTCGGTTTCTTTGACTACCTCAAGCGCGAGATAAGCCGCGGAGACATCCGGCACGGGGATGCGCAGAGCCATGCCGTCGAGTTTGCCCTTCAGATGCGGAAAAATTTTTCCGATCGCCTTCGCCGCGCCGGTGGTGGACGGGATGATATTCAGCGCCGCGGCCCGTGAGATCCTGAGCTTGGAACTGTCCGTCGAGTTGTCCAGGAGATTCTGGGATGTGGTGTAGGCGTGCGTGGTGCACATCAGGCCGCGTTTGATTTTCAAATTCGCATCCAGAACTTTGATGACCGGTGCGATACAGTTGGTGGTACAGGAAGCCGCGCTGACGATTGGAAGCGCTCGCTCCAGCTCGGAGTCGTTCACGCCGCGGACGATCATCGTCGTTTCCTCATCCTTGGGCGGGGCGGTGATGAGCACTGCTTTTGCGCCGGCCTTGAGGTGACCTTTGGCTCCTTCCTTCGTGCGGAACTTGCCGGTTGCTTCGATGACGATGTCGACGTTCAGCTTTTTCCAGGGGCAGCTCTCCGGGTCGCGTTCCCGCACGACTTGCACCGGATTTCCGTCCACGAGAAGATTCTCGCCGTCCACTTCCACGCTGCGGTCGAAACGCCTGTGCAGCGAATCGTACTTGAGCAGATAGCGCCGCATTGCGGCGTCACTGGAAGCGTTGATGGCCACGACGCGGACATTGTCTCCGAAACGTTGAACAAGCTGCCGGTGGACAACGCGACCGATCCGACCGTATCCGTTGATAGCGACTCTTAACATGCGAGGACACTATGCCGGGTTCGTCATAAAATCAATCCGTGTTATCCATAGATCCCGATGAGCACGCCGAGGAACGCGAAGAACACGCCGAGGATCCAGAAACGCATCGTGACCTTGCTCTCTCCCCAATTAAGCGCCTCAAAATGATGGTGTATCGGGGCGGAGAGGAAGACCTTTCGCTTGAAGAAGCGTTTGCTGGCCAGCTGGATGATTACCGAGAGTATTTCAATCACGAACACGAATCCGATCAACGGGAGGATGAGCACCTGGTTGATCATGAACGCCATGACCGCCAGGGTTCCGCCCAGTGCCAGCGCTCCGGTGTCCCCCATGTAGAAGAGCGCCGGCGGGACGTTGTACCAGAGAAAGGCTGCAATGGCCCCGGCCACGACGCCGCAGAAAGCGGCGAGCACGTAGAGCTGGCTGACATAGGCTACGAGACCGAACGCACTGAACGCGATGATGAGGAGTCCGCCGGCGAGTCCATCGAGTCCGTCGGTCACGTTCACGGCATTCGCCGTACCGATGACGACGAAGATGAAGAACGGGATGTAGAGCCACTGCAGGTGCAGGGTCTCCGTCCCGAGGCCGAGCGCCAGACCGAACGGAATGTGGATGGATTCGTAGCCGAGACGGAAAAAGAACCAGTATGCCGGGATCGCGCTCAGGAGTATCAACAGGAGGAGCTTCGGGAACGCATTGAGTCCCCTGTTCTTCCCGAGGCCGCTGATGTTGAGATAGTCATCGATCGCCCCAAGCACGCCGTACCCGATGAGGACGGCGAGCGGGATGTACACCTGTCCTCGCTGGAGGAGTGAGTGCTCGACGACTCCCCAGTACGAGAGGATGCGCGAGAGGATGACGGTCGCGACGATGGAGCCCCATATGAGGACCCCTCCCATGGTCGGCGTGCCGGCTTTTGCCTGGTGGTAGGTGAGGAAAACGCTTGCGGACCCGCCATCCACTGCCTGGACGCGGAGCTTCTTCCCCAATTTGTAATAATGCAGGAACCGGACGAATGAAGGCGTGCAGACAAGCGCGATCAGGAACGCGATGGAGGAGTACAGGAGGATCTCCGTGAGCGAGATCGTGGGCCGCACCGGCAAGGGGATCATTGGGTACGTGGAAGGAAAGGATGCGGAAGGTATCGGACGAAATTTTAGTCTTCGGCAATCGTAGCTGCCGGCTTCCAACCTGTAGATTTCACCTGTGCGGCGAGGCGCTGGACCGTCTTGGAGCTCACGGGCTCGGAGTGGGCTTTATCGATGTCGTAGAAGCGCATCTGTTCTTTCTTGAACAAAAGCTCAACCCGTCCAGTCGGTCCGTTTCGGTGTTTGCGGATGTAAATATCGGTAATGCCCGGCCGGTCCGAGTCCTCCTCGTAGTAATCTTCGCGGTACATCATCAGGACGACGTCGGCGTCCTGTTCGATCGCACCGGATTCTCTGAGGTCGCTCAGTTGAGGAATGTTCCCCGGACGGCTCTCCACCGCGCGCGAGAGCTGGCTCAATGCCACGACGGGAATCTTCAGCTCCCGCCCGAGCATCTTGAGTGACCGCGAAATCTCCGCGATCTCCTGCACGCGGTTGCCCACGAAACTCTGGTTGCCGGTCGTCATGAGCTGCAGGAAGTCGAGGATGATCAGGTCGAGCCCGTGCTCCATCTGGAGGCGGCGCGCCTTCGCGCGGAGCTCGGGAATGGACGAGCCCATGGAATCGTCGATGAAGATGTTCGCTTTGTTGAGGTCGTCCATGATCGGCCCCATGTTCTGGAAGTCCTTGTCGTCGAGCTTCCCCTTCTGCAATTTCCACGAGTCCACGCCGAGCATGGAGGCGAACAGGCGGTCAACGAGCTGCTCCTTGCTCATCTCCAGCGAGAAAATCCCCACGGTCTTGTTGTGCTTGATCGCGGCGTTCTGTGCGATGTTGAGGGCCAGCGACGTCTTCCCTATGCTCGGGCGAGCCGCGATAATGATGAGATCGGATGGCTGGAAACCGGAGAGTTTGTTGTCGAGCGCCGCGAATCCGGTGGGCACGCCCTTGATGGAGGAGTCCTTGGTTTCGTGCAGTTCCGCGAATTTCTCGTACCGCGCGCTCAGGATGTCGCGGATGTGGACGAACTTGTCCTTGAGGAACGTGGTGGAGATCTGGAACACGGTTTTCTCCACCTCTTCGAGGAGCTCCGGCACATCCCGGTCCACCTCGTATCCGAATCCTTTGATGCGTTCTCCCGCCTGGATGATGCGGCGGTGAATCGCCTTCGTTTTCACGATCTGACCGTACTTGTACACGTGGGCCGAGGTGGGGACCTTGGAAGCGAGTTCCGCGAGGAAAGCGCTTCCGCCGACTTCTTGCAGCTTCTTCGAGTCGCTCAGCTTGTTGCTGACGGTGACGATGTCAATCGGCTGATGGCCCTGGTAGAGCTCGTGGATGGCCAGGAAGACCAGGCGGTACGTCGGGTCGTAGAAATCCTCGGGAGTTAAGAAGTCCGAGATCTTCACGATCGCGTCGGGATCCAGGAGGAGGGCGCCGAGCACGGTCTGCTCCGCCTCGAGGCTGTGGGGCTGAACGTCGAGGAAAGTCGCTGTCATGGAGTGCGAGTGTAATCCTTCTCTCCCGACAGGAAAAGCGGACGTGGACCATGGAATCATTGTTCGGCAACACGAAACAGGATCATAGCCAAATTGTGTGGAGAAACTTTAATCCAAGCATGTGAGACAAGAAAAATATAAATGATACAGAGCAGGTATCTACCTGCGGTCGGCAAGAATAAGCCATTATCGTTCAACCGCGGGTAGATACCCGCTCTGGTGGATGTAAGAATCTTTTGGACAAAATTATTTTCTCCACACAATTTGGCTATGATCCACAAAACGGAGGCGTGCTCTCGCCCCCGTTCCAGTGATGCATTCCCTCGCTTCGATATCGAGCGTGACAGAACGGCATCAGATCAGATCCCGCTGAGCTTCCGATGCGCGTCACGGATCTCCTTCTCCAATCTTTCCACGAGTTTCGGATTCTGCTTCAGGTACTGACGGGACTGCTCCCTCCCCTGGCCGATCGTCTCGCTTCCCGCGCGGAGGTGTGTCCCGGATTTCTCGATGAGGCCGTACTTGAGGCCGAGATCGATGATGTCCCCTTCCTTGGAGATTCCCTGTGCGTAGAGGATGTCGAACTCCGCCTGCCGAAACGGCGGGGCGATCTTGTTCTTCACCACCTTCACCCTCGTGCGGTTGCCCACGATCATCTGCTCGTCGGCGCCCTTCTCGGTGATCTTGTCGATGCGCCGGACATCGAGGCGCAGGGAGGCGTAGAACTTCAGAGCGTTCCCGCCGGTGGTCGTCTCCGGATTGCCGAACATCACGCCGATCTTCATGCGCATCTGGTTGATGAAGACCACGGAACAATTCGTCTTGCTCACGATGGACGTGAGCTTCCGGAGCGCCTGGCTCATGAGGCGTGCCTGCAGCCCCATGTGGCTGTCGCCCATCATGCCTTCGATCTCGGCGCGCGGCGTGAGTGCCGCCACCGAGTCGATGACGACGATGTCGATGCCGCCCGAGCGGACGAGGGTTTCGGTGATCTCCAGCGCCTGCTCCCCGTCGTCCGGCTGGGAGACGAGGAGATTAGCGATGTCCACGCCGATCTTCTTCGCGTACTGGATGTCGAGCGCGTGCTCCGCGTCGATGAACGCCGCTTTTCCGCCGCGCTTCTGGATCTCGGCGATGGCATGCAGGGCGAGCGTCGTTTTCCCGGAGGATTCCGGGCCGAAAATCTCGATGATCCTGCTCCGTGGAATGCCGCCGCCGAGTGCGAGGTCGAGACTCACTGAACCGCTCGAGTAGGTCTCGATGTGGATGTTCTGTGCTGTGCCCATGTTCATGATCGAGCCGGCGCCGTACTGCTTCTCGATTTCCGCGATGGCGGACTTGAGGGCCTGTTGCTTCGCCGCAGAGAGCGCCTCCGCCGTTCCCCTGGCGGGTGCGAGTTTCTGGGGGGCGGATGATTGGTCCGTGGGAGGGGATGACTGCTTCGTCATGATGGAATTGGAGGAGGATATAGAGGGTGTACAAACGAACACCATCACTATCTACGCACGGTTCGCATCCGTCAAACGGAAACTCTTGCAATCCTCTGGTACTATTGTGGTGTACGAGTGTACACCCACGTAGTAAAGCGGAAAATATTTTGGCGAAGGGCGAGAAGATCTACCACCTGCTCTCTTGCGGTGCGGGGGAGTGTGGATAGAAGATCCATAGGGGATTCGGTCGGATTTCATGAGAGGCGTTTTCTCCGTTTCCCCGGCGTACCTGGTGGTAAAAAATTGTCTCCGGATACGACTGATTTCCCCGTCTTTGTTTCCAGGGCTCTTCTCGCATCTTTCGCGATTTGTCCGCCTTTTCTCGCGGGCAGCTTATTTTTTTCGAAACCTTCTGTTTGCAGAGTTTCTGCGATCTGACGAGTGGAGAATTCTGCCAATGCCGTGAAAATCAGTTCGGCCTCATTCATATGATCCCTCAGATTTTGCGACTGCAAACCTTTGATGTTTTTGTGGCCTTTCACTGTGAGCCCGCTCCATTCTTCGTGGATGATATTGGTGAGTATGGCAAACTCTTCGCCTTTCTTCACATCATGATCATTCCAGTAATCTGTCAGCTTATTTCTTGTCTCCTGCCCCATCATTCTCTGCTGGATCCATTTTTCACTCCGTCCGTGTTTTTTCCAGAGTTCTCTTGCTCGGTCTATTCCTTGTGAAGGGTCTTGGATCTCGGCAATGCGTTCTGTGCCTACTTTGGCAAGCCACAATTTCAGCGGTTCAGCCTTTGGCGATGGAACGGATTGAATAAGCCGGAACAAGGTTTCAATATTTGCCACATCAGTTTTGTAAAATTTACCGTCAGTGGACTGAAGTTTCAGTTTGTCACAATTTGTGACAGACTCGTTTCCTTCCTTCTTCAGGCGACTCTTAAGGGTGGTCCAATAGCTTTGAGATTTTTTAAAATCTGATTGGTCTGTAAGAACGGCAATGATATCAATCACAGAAAAATACCATTGTTCGTTATGCCATGTTTTGCGCATCTCTTTGTCGTGAAAGAGGACAAGGTGTGTTGGTGGGAGTGATGGAGTACTCATAGGTGGACTAATGTACACCCTGTCATGGGGAATGCAAGCTATTCTTCGACGATATTTCGATGATGAGCGTCTTGCGTTCGTGGGCGGGGCGGTGGAGTCGAGATATTTTTACTGAAGAGGTGCCGGTGCGTTTTGCGCTGAGTTTCAGCTTATTCATGGTCTGAACCGGACAATTTTTTCACTTCATGATCAAAATCGGAAATGTATTTCCTATCGCGCTCTTTCCTGTATTTCAAAAATTCGGTCTCTGCTTTTGCCCCCGCCATTTCCGCGCTGATTGTTCCGGCGCTCTTCAGCAACTTCTTTTCGCTGAGCTTGAGGAATTCATCGAGCTTGTTCACCCAATCGGCCATTCTCATCGGTCGTTCGTTGCTCGCCTGCAATTCCGCGAAATCCAGATAGAGAGAGACGATGAGGTTGAGCTGCTTCAATTCTTTCTCGGACAGGTAGTTTTTCGCCACTCTGACGTCGCCTGCCGTGATGTACCTGCCTTTGAAGCTCGTCAGTCCCATCATCGGTTTGGAGCTGTCGGCCCGTTCATGGATGATCTCGGCAGCCGTATGCCCGTGAACGGCGTAGTGCATCTTGTTCTGGACCGTCGCGAAGAACTGTTGCGTGAAGAGGTCATCCTTGCGGTAATCAATGCTCGTCGCGTAAATATCCGTCACTTTCTGGTAAAAATTCCTCTCGCTCGATCTGATATCGCGGATGCGCTGGAGGAGTTCCTCAAAATACCGCGCCTTTCCTCCGCCCTGTTTCAGCCGCTCATCATCCAGCGCGAAACCTTTCACGATGTATTCCCTCAGTCGCTGCGTGGCCCAGATGCGGAACTGCGTTGCCCGTTTGGAGTTGACTCGATAGCCGAGAGCGATGATGACATCCAGATTATAGTGCTGGGTATCGTACATTTTGCCGTCTGCGGCAGTTATCCGGAATTTCCGGATAACTGAATCTTCGTTCAATTCGCCGGATTTGAAGATGTTTTGCAGGTGCTCGTTAATGGTGCGCACATCAACCTCAAATAGCTCTGCCATGAGCTTCTGCGTCAGCCACACCGTCTCACCTTGCATAAGCACGTTGACACGAACAGAGCCATCGGATGATTTGTAGAGCAGAAAATCCGATTGTTGGAGCGACTGGGCGTTCATAGGTGATCAATTGTACACCCTTCCAGACGGGAACCAAGTGGGATTCGGATCTTTCCGCTCCCGCGCGGCGCGGCGGAGGGGATCTATATGATACAACTCATGAGGCGATATACGCATTCCGCTCCGCCGCCTGCTGGCCGAAGCCCTCGCGACGGCTGACCATTTCCAGGCGATTTCCAGCTGCTCTTTTTCTGCCCTATTTTTTTCTTATTTGCACACGAAACGCTTTGAGTCCTATAAAGACTTCATCAAGCCACCGCAAAACCAACACAGGTGCATTTCCTGGCTTTCTGGCGGCTCCTTTCACATGAGTATGAGCAACGTCATTTCGTAGCGTTTTCAATGTACCGAGGCTGCTTTTGAACGTAGCCATAGCTTTTGTCCCGATCTTTCTTTCCACTTTCTTTTCTATTTTTTCAAAATTTACTGCACCCAAAATAAGGCTTAAAAGATGTCTGAAGTGCCACTCATAACCAAAGCTATGATTTCGGTCGAGCACGTCACCCACGTATTTTATAGTCGCATGGTCTTTTGTTTTTTTACCGACAAAAGTGAGCACCATTTCATCCACGCTCTCCTCGATCCAGCCACACAACTCGATCAGGGCTAATTTGCATATCAAATCTTTTTCCAAAGGATTTGTTGCTCTGTCGTACATTGATTTGAGTTCTAAAAGTTCCTCTTGGATGTACTTTTTGACAAACATTTTATAAACCAGAAGCTGAAAAAGCTTTCTTCGCTGCCTCCATTCTCTCGAGAACTTTTTTCTTGTCCATTACAGCTTTTGTAAGATTGTTTTCATTCATGCTTTCATGCTGAGTTAGCGAGGAGTATTTTGCCTGAACGTCCTTGGCACTTGCCTTCTCTAACGCAGCAATGTTCTGTCCAATACCAAATAATACCGTTTCCTTAAATACTACATTTCTCTGATTAAATTCAGGAGCTTGAGTCAAAATTTTGGAAAAAGTTATGGCCAAGACCCTATCAAAAAGAAACTGCATCTTGAGCATTTTTTCCTCAGAAACATGACGATTTTCTTTCATGTAGTCATTCAAGAAGCTGGCCAATCGTGAGTAATGTTTGTAATTTTCAGAGAAAGCAAAGAAACGGAGAACGAGTTCCGAATCTCTCATTCTTGTAATCATCTTTGTGCTTAATTTGAATAGCTTTATCCATTTCTCATCTTTTGCACATGACTTCAAAAAAGTATTGAGTGTCCCAGCAAAGATACAATTTCTAATTTCTTGGCTCGTTAGCTTAACGCCACCTGTATTAAGCCGATGGAAAATCGTGAAAAGATACTCAGTGTGCTCGGGTTTCTCGTAGTCGCATCTGATGATTGTGATGGGGATAGTAAGATTTTGCACTCTTTTGAAAAGATCAGGTGACTGACGTTTTAACTCGCCGACGGTCTTGCCTCCAATTTTGGGATTCACATCGGGTATTTTTGATAGTCTCCAGTCATCTTGGCCTAAAAATTTTGTAATGGTGAACATTCTTTGAAGACCATCAATTACCTGCCATTTTTGTGCCTTAAAGTCCAAGCTAAAACACATGCTCGGTATCGGCAACTGCTTGATCAACGAATCAACAAAACGAGTTCTTTCTGAGTCTGTCCATACGTCGTTGCGCTGGAACTCTGGTTGGATAACGAGCGTTCCATCTCGGTACATTCGGTCTAAATCCGAACACGATCTCAATTCATTATACGCAAAAATATCAGGTGGAGGAACCATCTCTTTATCATCATCCGATGGGAAGATTTCCTCTTCCAGCCGTTCTTGTGAGTTCGTTATGTTAGCCATAATCATTAGGATTTTAAATTATAAGAACAATTTGTTCACCTCACTCTTCCAGTCGCTCTGCGTCACCAGCTCGAACTGCACCTTCTTCGGTGCGTCGAAGGCTTTCGCATCCATCGCTCCCCACGGTTCCTTGATCTTCCCGAAGAACGCGTTGTACTCCTTCACGAGTTCGCGCTTGTACTTCGTATCCTGCGTCTGTCCGAGGTGTACACCCTTCGTCTCGACCACGTAGACCTTCTGGAAACGATCTGGCTGCTTGCTCTGCACCGTGAAGATGAAGTCCGGGTAGAAGCGACCCTTGCGCCATCCGACGAGGCAGTAGCCGTTCTTCGGTTTGTTCCTGTACCACCAGTATGTGCGATCCGACTTCTCTTCGAGGAAGTGTGCGAACTCCTTCTCAAAGTCATTCACGGAACCTATAACGATGGGCTCGAAGAGGCTCATCTTGAAGGACTCTCTGCCCTGTCTATCGTAATAGCTCTCCCGTTTCAGCACCGCATCAGCATCGAACCTCAGGACAAAGCGGATTTCATCGGCTTCCAGCTTCTCGATGAAGACCTGCCGGGCGAGGCGGTTGATTTCTCCAAGCTTGTCATTGTCGCCCCCGAGGATCATTCGGATGGTATCGAGGAAGACGATCTGGTTCTCCGCGATTTGCTTCTCCGTAAAACGCTTTTTCAGCACCGTGAGAGCACGATCAATGACCTGCTTACCCACCCACGGATTCGGTACGAGGTCGAGGAGGTTCCTGACGAAGAAGCTTGCATGGAACTCCGCATCCGAAAGAGGGTTCTCCTCCTTCTCCTTGATGGCGAGGAACTCCTCCCGATCCACGGCAACGGTGGCTGAGAAGTTGAAAGCCGTGACTGTGTGGCGGCTCTGCTTCTTGGGATCGAGGTGGATGTCATGAAGCACGGAGAGGTTGATCTTGCTGTAGTCAACGTGCGGGAGGATGTCGTAGGCAAAATCGAGTTCCCGCACCTTCCCGTGGCTGTCTCTGGTGACGAAGATGGGCAGCAGGAACTCTTCGAGGCTCTTTTTGTACTCCGGCTTTCGGACGTCCTGCTCCTTGCGTGCCCCGAGGTCGGTGGCAGAGGACTTACTCGGCTTCACGCGCTCGAAGAGGTCTCCGAGGCCGTCTTGCTCGAAGCCCTCCTTGATCACTTCAATGAGGTTCCGGGAGGAGTCGCGAAGGCAGAAGACATAGCTCTCATCGAGCGCTGTAACGCCCGTCTTACGGGCATAGGGCTGACGTAGGACACGTCCTACGAGCTGCGTGAGGGCAGTCCTGCTCTTACTGGCCGAGAGCACCGTCAGGAGATAGGCGAAGGAGCAATCCCACCCCTCCTGCAATGCCTGTTTCGTGATGATGAAACGGATGGGACAGGCCGAGGAGAGGAGATCAACGCCCTCGATGTCATTCTGGCTGCTCGTCTTGATGGCGATTTGGTCTTCCGGGATGCCGCAGTCTACGAGATATTCCTTTACGTCATCCGCATGGATTGAATCGGCACTGCGTTGATCTTTCCCCGTCTTCTCCGCCTGAATGAGATTGATGGGACGGATCGTGACACCGGACTGCTTCTTGTACGTGTCTGCTTCCTTCTGCAAGGAATCGAGCTTTTGGACGGAGAAGTCCATGAGACGCTGCCAGTCGGTCACTTCCTCCTCCACGAGGTTGAGATCGAGCTTGATCATCCCTTCCTGTTCCAGATCGCGCCCGGCGATGGAGAAGAGGACGTTGCTACCCTCTGCGGGAGTGGCCGTGAGTTCGCAGACGCAGGAGGGGTTACATTCACTGATTGCGGAGAGGGCAAGCTCACTCTTCGCCCGGTGGCCTTCATCGAGGATCACGAGAGGTTCCAGTATCTTCACCACGTTCCCGAGGGACGTGCGGGCAGGTGAAGGCAAGAGCGCATCGAAGGATGGCGGCGGGTCGAGGTTCGGGAAGAGGGCATAGAGGGCTTTCTGCTTCTCCATGTTTGTCTCCGAAGGGAAGAAGTCCGGGAAGCGCCCATCGTCCTGGAAGAACTTCAGGTCGTCCTTCTTTAACTTATCTCTGCTGAACGATTGCAGCATCATCACGAGGATCACGAGCCCCTTCTTCACGTCTGTCGGTGAAAAAGTCTCCTTTTTCGTAACGATCTTGATGTGCCCACCGGTGATGTCATCGAGCTTTTCCCGATACGGGTGGCTGCGATCCTTCAGAGCGCCGAGTGTCTGCGCGAATATCTGTTCACTCGGGACGACCCAGAGCGCCAAGCCCGTGGGCTTCTTCTTCAGGTGTTTGAGATACTGCTCCAGAGCGTAGGTCGCCATGAGCGTCTTGCCGCCCCCCGTGGGGAGCTTAATGCAGAAGTGAGGGCATTGTTTCCCGTGTCCGGTCTTCTTCGAGATGTACCCGTGGTTGGGGTTCCCGGCGGGGTAGAGCGCGTCCCATGCCTTCTCCGGCCAGTTGATTTCTCCGTACTCCCTGCGTACCTCCTCGGGTACACGCACGAACTTCTCATGCTCCTCGGCAAGAATGGAGAAGAATCCCTCCAATGATTCCACGGTGCGCTGCTGAAAGTTTTTGAGGAGGAAGGGCATGGATTACTCTGGTAACTGCGGAGGCGACTTCTCCGGAATGTCGAGGTAATTTTCGCCCGAAACCACGGGTTTCCCGCTTTCCAATTCCAATTTCTTCCGTGCATCTCCCGCGATCTTGCCCCCTTTCTGCGCTGCATTGCGATTCTTTTCAAAACCCTGTGCGTCCTTGTTGCGCGTGATTTCCGTCGTTGCCGCTTCAGAGAGCATCGAAAAGATCAATTCCAGGTCTGTCATGTGGTCACGGAGATTCTCACGTTTCAATCTCTTCTTCTGCTTGTACTCGGAAGGGGTTAAGCCGAAGGCTGCTTTCGAGATTTCTGCGGTAAGGATGGCATACTCCTGACCCTCCTTTACTCCGCGATTCTTCCATTCATCAGTGAGTCCCTCCCGGATGGCGATGCCGCGCATCCGCCTCTCGATCCAATCGTCGGGGTACCCTTTGGCCTTATAGAGGGCGCGAGTGCGCTTGGTGGCAAGTTCTGGGTCTTCGATTTCCTGCACACGCTCATATCCCACCTTGGCCAGCCAGCGCTTGAACGGTTCGGCCTTGGGGGAAGGGATGGACTGGATGATGCGGAAGATTCCTTCGGTGTTTGCGCAGTTCATCTTTTGGAAGCCACCTTTTGTTTCTACGTCAAGGGTATGGACAAATTGTCCGTACCCTTTTTCGAGTTCAGAATCACGTTTACGCATTTTGTTCAGATAGTCTTTCGGATTGATCGAATCAGTCAAAACGGAAATTATATCTTCGACAACGAACCACCACTCATTTTCATGAATAGTTTTTCGGACTTCTTTTCCTTGGAACAGAGCAATTTTCGTAGTCATACAAATAGGGGAAATTACTCGGCAAGTCGGTAGATTTCAAAAGGAAGCTGCGCGAAGCGAATGTTGCGCTCCCTGAGGTCGTATTCTTCGAGGAAACACGCCGGGGCAAAGACGAGCTTCGGTTTACCCGGGAACTTCTTCTCGATCTTCTGCGCGAAGTCTAAGTTGAGCGCCATGCCCCGGAGCTTCTCCGCATTCGGCACGTAGAGGAGGAAGACTTCGTAGGTGCTGCTGCTCCCGATGTAGAACTCCTTCTCATTCACCTTCTTCGGATTGAAGGTCTCGCCTGTGGCTGTGAAGAAGGCATAGTTGGCGAGGTTCTTGAAGGAAGGCAGGTCATCTCCTTCCAGCATCTTATCCATGTCTATCGGCTTCCCCAGTTCGTAGTAACTGAATGTGCCACCGAAACCCTTCTTCAGCTTTTCATCTTTTGCCCCCTTCACGCCTTTGATGACACGCCGAACGCGCTCTGCTGTGAGTTTGTCTGCATAGTCTTCGCACTCCACAAGGATAAAGCGTCGGTTGCAGTCGTCCTCGGCATTGAGAGAAAGGACGGCATGCGCGGTGGTACCGGAGCCAGCAAAAGAATCGAGTACGATGTCAGATTTTTCACATGAGATTTGGATCATACGTTCAATCAGTGTTACTGGTTTTGGAGTGTCAAAAAGTGGCTCTCCAAAGATTGTTGTTATCATGCGTTTTGCATCTTGGTTATCCCCAACATCTTCACGTAGCCAAAGAGTGTCCGGCACTACACCAGTTCCAACCTCATTAAGAAATACTTTCAATCGCGGCACTCGCTTTTCCATTTTTGCGCCCCACCAAATACGACCGTCATCCATCAATTTTTTGAACGTCTCTGGTTCATACGCCCAAACTCGGCTTTCACTTGGATATATCTTTTCTTCGGTTGTTGGATGAACAACGGCATGATAAAGATTCGGACGTTCCTTTCGTGTTTTATTACATGTACATACTACAGATTGCCATAATCCACGGGGATCGTGATCGGGATTGGAATAGCCTTTTAACTGCTTTTCTGAGCGTTCTAACTGAGTTGGCCGCCACGACTCTTTATTCTTTGCATAGAGCAAAATATGGTCATGGCTTGTGCTGAGCCATTTTGCATCACTTTGTTTGGCATATTTCTTTTGCCAGACGATATTCCCAACGAAGTTCTGTTCCTGAAATATCTCGTCCATCATCAACCTCAGGTGCTGTACTTCGTTATCATCAATGGAAACGAAAATAACACCATCGTCACGTAGAAGTTCTCGAAGAAGCGTCAATCTCGGATACATCATGCAGCACCACTTATCATGCCGTGACAGATCATCACTCCCCACCTCCTTTCCAATCCACTCTCGGATCATCGGTGAGTTCACATTGTCGTTATAAATCCAATGCTCCGTACCTGTGTTGTAGGGAGGATCAATGTAGATGCACTTCACTTTCCCGGCATAGGTCGGCAGGAGGGCTTTGAGGGCGATCAGGTTATCCCCGTGGATGATCAGGTTATCGTCCAAGGAAGGTTCCTTGCTGAGTCCTTTGTTCTTCACAGCTTCAAGCTCGTGGAACTTCACCGTGTGGTGATGGTTTTGGATGACTGATTTTCCTTTGAAGTGGAGGATTGGCATAGCGTTAGTGGGAATTATTTCAAAAGTTCATCAACGGAAATACCAAGTGTCTTCGCAACTTTTGCCACCACAAACATGGTTCGACTTCGCTCACCATAAATGGTTCGACTCCCAGCCTTCGCCCCGCCGTCGCTCAAGCTACTTGTCGGCCATAGCACGAAGTGCGACGGCTGATGGCCGGCAAGCAAGGCTCTGTCCGGCAGGCGCTCACCATAAACCGACGGCTTTTTGATCACGCTCGTTTCCCTATCTTTGCCGATCCAGTGGAAGATGACCATGTCTTGGAGAGCCTACCCCCGCGCGCCCTCTTGGGAAATCCAACTTTTTTCAGAGCCTCCGGCAATTCCCGATATTCTCCACTGCGTCCGTGATATCGCAGAAGAATCCCGCGGGACACAGGACGCCCGCGGAACCGCCGCAGGGAGTACCGCCGGTCGAAGCCCCTGTTCCCGTGAGAGAAGGAATGAGAGAGGAAGACGATGATCGGTCGGAGAGGAAGGAGGCGGACGCGAGGAGGTTCTCGAACTGCGTGAGGAGGATCTGTCCTTCCTCGACGCGCTGAACGGACCGCTGCCTGGATACATCGAAATGGAAGCGAATGGAAACGTCCTTATCTGCGAAATACACGTCCTGCAGTGTGCCCTTCTCGGGAGTCGTTCGCACTCCGCGGCGTCCCGCGACGAAGATGGGCGCGCCGGAAGGCAGGCTCCCGGAGGACGTGAGCGAGATGATGAGGAGCGGAGTCTCCTCCCCGAGGAGAGTAAAGGACACCACGCCTTTCTCGATGGTGGCTCCCCATGTTTCCGGGGCGCGGATGCGCAGGTTGAGCGCCGGGACATCCCAGTCATGAAGCGGTTCCTGTCCGCGGGACGCTCGGAGGTATTCGACGACGAGCACGGGCAGGTCTTCCGGTCGGAAATTCGGCTCGAGGTTCCCGCTCACGAAGACCGTCTGCCCTTCGAATTCCTGAAGGTTCTCTTTCTTGCTTTCGAGAAAAAACTGCGTCTTGCCGCCGGCGACGAGCGCGTGCGAACCCCTCCGTGTCAGGGATACCTCGGCGGGGATCAGCGTTCCCGTGGCGGAAGCCGGCCCCGTCTTTACCGGCTCGGGCGGAGAACCGCGGGTGCAGGCACTGAGGACGGTAAGGGCAATGCAGATGCAAAAGGCTGAACGTGTTCTGTGCATACATTGTGAACGGTTAACAGTTTGGGAAGGCCTGATTGATGGTTAAATTGTTAAATTGCTAAATTGTTCGCAAGCGAAACGCGCGGTTCATGCAGGCAAACAATTCAACAATTTAGCCATTTAGCAATTTAACGTAAGCTACTTCTTCTTGCTCGCGTCGAAGTCGTAGATGGCGCGGCCGACACGGACGAAGTACGGCATCTTCTGCAGATTGAGCGAGATCGTGCCGACTTTCACCGTGCGTTGCTTACCGACCTCCTCGATGATCTGCTTCTTCGAAAGCGCCCCCCTCTTCTTCAGGATGGTCTCGATCACGTCCGCGACCGTGCCCGGCTCGTAGCCCCATTCACGGAGCGCATAGAGACCGCGGCCGACGAGGACGAACTGCGGGTAGCGGATGAGCTCGTTGTGGACGGCCTGAACTGTCACGTTCTTGTGGTCGAAGTGCGCCTCCTTGATCTGGTTCGCGATCTCCATGAAATGCATCGGATGTGCGATCTTCTTCAGGATGATCTCCACCTTGTCGCGGATGGAGCGCGGACGAACGAAGCGCCACTCCGTGAGGCCCCACCCTTCGGCGATTTCCTTCAGGCGCTCGTCAATGGAGAGGCAGTTCACGATGAGTTCCGATGACGGGATGCGACCCTGGAAAACCGGCATCGCCTGGATGGAGGAGATGAGTTCCGGCCCTTTCATGCAGGAGTGACGCTTGTTGAGGAACTTCACCGCCGTGTCGATGATCGTCGAGATGTCATCGAGGGACAGCGAGGTGAGCCTCCAGAACGGCTTGTAGGTCATCGTGTGTCCTTCAGCGGACATCTCACTGTCGATGGAAAAGGAGAGCTTGAGGATGGCGCCGTCGATGAGCTGCGACCCCGGCAGGCGCTTGAGCACGGAGGAAAGGAGTTCGGACGCCAGCAGGACGCCGCCGTGGGCGCTGAGAATGCCCTTCGCTATTTCGTTCACATCGTTGAGACGCGTCGTGCGCACCGTGCGCTTGAGCTTGGCGAGAGCGATGCTCTCGATCTGGCGGATGCGCTCGCGTGTCACGTTGAAGTGCTTCCCGATCTTCTCGAGTGTATGTTTGCTTTGGCCGGCCAGCGCGAATCGTCTCTTGATCACCTCCGTCTCCTTCTGCGTCAATACGAGAAAGAGATCGCTTAAGAGTTCCGGCAGGTTGAGGTTCAACTGCGGTTTTGCAGCGGTCGGCTGCGGAGTGGCGGAGGAGGTGACCGGAGGGATCATGGGGCGTGGGGAATAAAACTATCTTGTTCTACCAGAACGTTGACAGGAAATAAAGTTAAACTTTCTTTCCTACCACCTGCTGGTGACGGGTGGATTTTTCTGTCGTTTCGTGGCACCTGAATGAGCAAGGTAGTTCGTTGCAAATGGGAACTATAATATAATAAATACAAGTGTTGTCAATACCTATTTCATGTTAAGTATTAGCGGAGAGCGGAGCGAGTACAGTCTGCTGATCTTGCGGGAATAGCAAAAGGGAGTTTCTTTTAGGACTTCTTTTCGCGTTGGGCAAGGACAATGCTGAGGATGGCACACGCGGCGCGCGCGTCGGGGTCTCCTCTCTCCCCTGCTCCCGAGGTGAAGCGCTCGTCTACGAAAGTCACGGGGAGTCTCAATGCCGCTGCGATTGCATCCGCGGTTTTCCTGACGAGACCCGCCTGTTTCCCCTCCACTCCCGAGAGGAGCCTGGGGAGTCCCACGATGAGTTCCCCGACTTTCTTCCCTTTTGCAATCGGCCGGAGGAGTGCGATGAGTTCGTCGGTCGAGTCGTGCCGAAGAGTATCGAGCGCCATCACGAACCCCTGCCCCGTCTGTGCGTACGCGAGGCCAGTTCGTTTCGTCCCGATGTCGAGGGCGAGGATTCCAGACATGGATAAGCAGCGGTAAGCGATGAGCGGTAAGCGGTAAGCACGGGAGCCGGGCACAGGGAACGCCCCATTTCCACAGCACTCAACACTTATTTCTTCTTTTTTGCACTCACCGATCTTGCGAGCAGGGACTTCTTCCTGGCTGCGTTCTTCCAGTGGATGATGTTTTTCTTCGCGGCGAGGTCAATAGCCTTGTACGCAATCGGGAGGGCATTGGCCGCCTCCGTAAGCTTCCCGGTCTTCGCGAAAGAGAGCACCTTGCGGATCTGCGTCTTCATGCTCGTTTTGAAGGGAAGACGGCGGGCACGGCGTTCTTCGGATTGCCGCGCGTGCTTGATGGAGGACTTGAGGATGGGCATAGGGGCGGAGAAATCCTAGGGAAGAGCAGGAAAGGCGTCAATGGAAACCCCTATGAGTATTCGGTATACGGTATTCAGTATGAATGGGAGACCGGAATCGAGTCCCCTGAATACTTCATACTGAATACTGCATGCTTGTCCTGTTTTTCACGGCGCTTCCGCCGGCGGAGCGGGTTGCTGCTGTGCCATGAGAGCTCCGATCATGTCCTGCTGGAGTTGGCCGAAGGGGGCGAACGTCGGGAGGGCAGAGAAGCTGAAGGTGTCTACTTTCCGCTCTGCGTCGAAGGTCGCCGTGAAGAGGGGGGCACCCGCGAGCGTACCGCTGAGTTTTGCCGCCATGGTCACGTCCTTGAAGGCGTTCGTGAACGCGTACCGGAAGGATTCCACTGTGACTCTGAGCCCGATGGAGGGGATTTCGACGGTGCCGTTCTCGATCGTGAGCGCTTCCTTCGTCGCCGACGTGAGCGGGAGATCCATCGTGAAGACGACGATTTTCTTCTCCGGATCCGTGAACGTGAAAGTGAAGCGGGTCGGCGTGACAGTCCCGCGGAAGATCTCCTGGAAACCGACGGCGAACGAAAAGTCTGTTCCTACCTTCTTGTAGACGACGGCGGGTTTGCTGATGTCCGCGCTCCGTAGCTCAATGAGCGCGTCGCCGTTCGTCTTGAGCTCGATCTTCACGTCACCGAGCTTCGCGCCTGTGTTACTGAGCACTTCCCCCTCGAACCCGCGGAAGACGTAGGTCGTCTTGTCCGCGGCGAGCACGCCGCGCACGGAACCGAA
Organism: Candidatus Peribacteraceae bacterium; assembly: GCA_041658365.1. Lineage (GTDB taxonomy): Bacteria > Patescibacteriota > Gracilibacteria > Peribacterales > Peribacteraceae > 2-02-FULL-51-10. Next base: position 20,416 of record JBBAAJ010000006.1, read on the forward strand.
ATCCTTGTCGATGGCGTCCTTGAACTTTGCGAATTTGTCCTGGAAGCGGTTGTCGCGTTCCAGTTGCTTCCAGCTGGGTCCGGAGGCTTTTCGCACGTACTCCTCGATCGCGGCGACAGTCCCCTTGAGCGCTTCCTTGTCGGACTCCACGCGGACGCGCACGTTGCCGTCCTGCCCGGGGAGTATCTCGAGACCCTTCCACAGGTGTGAGCGCTCGATGAGTTTCTTGATCTCCTCCCTGTTCACGTTGTTCCCCTCGAGCCCTTTCTTCAGGATCTCGTCGATCGTGGGAACGGTATCGCCCTCCTTCGCGGATTTCCTCAGTTGCTCGTTCACTTCATCGAACAGAGCGCCGTACCACTTGCTCTGGAGGTCTTTGGGGAGAGCGAAGGGAGCCGGAAGCGTCGGGTAACTGATATTCGCCTTGCTGATGTTCAGCGCGATTTTTCTGTCGGCGCTGCGGATCGTGGCGGAGAGATCCGCGCTTGCATTGGCCGTTTCGACTTTCTTCGACTTCTTTGCCGGTTCGACGCCGAAGAGCGATGCGGGTGCCGAGATATTCGTCCGCAGGTCGAGCACGGATTCGAGGAGGATATTCTGGAGGTTGGTGAAATCGTACTTCTGCTTCGCGTTGAAATTCATGTCCACCTTTCCCTCGAACACCTTCGCGATGGGTTCCGTTTTCACCGTGAGCGCTGCTTTGGCGCTGGCGCGTGGCGGGTACTGGATCATCTGCGTGTTCTCTTCGGCATTCTTGACGATCGCCTCATGCATCTTCGTGAGAGCTTTCTCCGGCGTCACCTTCCCGCAGCCGGCGAGAATGAGGAAACAGGAGAGGAGGATGAGTGAGCGCTTCATAGGAAAAATGGATAATGGACAATGGATAATGGGAAATGATGTGCGTTGTCCATTCGCAGCTGCATTGTCAATTATCCATTATCCATTGTCAATTTCCGGATCATAACCAAATGATGTGGAGAAACTTTAATCAACGTCTGTGAATCAAGAAAAATATATTCCCTCGAGAGCGGGTATCTACCCGCGGACTTTACCAGCATTCCCATTTCACGCGCACAAACAGGGTCGGCGAAGATCGGTGCACGTTTTCTGATTCTGTGCCGGGTGGCGCTGGGACATGCTGCAATTCTATAACAACCGCGGGTAGATACCCGCTCTCAATTGGAAAGGCTCACTTTTCACCGAAATTATTTTGCCGGCAGGCAAGTGGATGGATATGGTAGGATGGCGCCCATGTGCGGAATCTTCGGGTACATCGGGCATCGAAAGGACGCGGGGAGCATTGTGGTGAAGGGCCTCAAGAATCTCGAATATCGGGGGTACGACTCCTGGGGGGTTGTTCTGCGGCGCACCGACGGTTCGATGCGTTCGGAGAAAGAAGTGGGCAGGATCGGCGCGGTGCAACCGGAGAAGTTCGTCGATCCCTCGAGCCTCGCCATCGCGCACTCGCGGTGGGCGACGCACGGCGGGGTGACGAAGCAGAACGCGCACCCGCACTTCAGCTGCGATGGCGCTATTGCCGTCGTCCACAACGGGATCATCGAGAACTTCCAGGAACTCCGTGATGCACTGAAGGCGAAGGGACACGTCTTCCAGTCGGAGACGGACACCGAGGTCATTCCTCATCTCATCGAGGAGGAGCTCAGGAAGAACGGCGCGACGCTTGAGAGCGCGACGCGCGCCGCCTGCCTCCAGTTCCACGGCCGCTCTGGAATCCTCGTGATGGACAGGAACTCACAGGGTCTCGTCGCCGCGCGCACTGGCTCACCGCTCATCGTCGGCGTGGGGGAGGATGAGTTCTTCATTGCTTCGGACATTCCGGCATTCCTCGCGTACACCCGGACGGTACAGTATCTGGATGACGGCGAAATGGTGGCGATACGTGACGGGAAGATCCGCTTTTTGGACATCGGGACAGGCGAGGAGAGAGCGAAGCGCCTCATCACCATCGACTGGACGGTGCAGGACGCGGAGAAGGGCGAGTACGACCACTACATGCTCAAGGAGATCATGGATCAGAAGGAGAGCATCCAGCGTGCCATCCACCAGGATGACGAGGAAATCCTCGAAGTCGCCAAGGCCATCGAGACGTGTCTCGGGTGCATCCTCACGGGGTGCGGGACAGCGGGCAAGGTGTGCATGGCGGCGGACTACTTCTTTTCCGTGGTCGCGAAGCGGCACGTGAATTTCACGCCCGCCAGCGAGTTCCCGATCTTTCACCACTTCCTCAAACCTGAGAGCCTCATCATCGTCGTGAGCCAGTCGGGCGAGACGGCGGATGTGCTCGAGGCCATGAAGGTAGCGAAGCGTGCAGGGTCCAAAGTCCTCGCGATCGTGAATACGCAGGGCTCATCCATCGCGCGTGCGGCGGATTTAACTCTCCTTATCCATGCGGGGCCCGAGAAGGCCGTGGCTTCCACGAAGGCCGCTACGGGGCAGATGGCCGTCCTCCTCCTCATCGCACATGCGGTGGCCGGGAAGCTCAATGCGGGCCGCACGCTGCTCCTCGAGACCGGCGGGCAGATCAACGACATGCTGAACCCGCGGTACATCGAGCGCATCCGCGGGATTGCGGAAGAGATACACCATCACGGGAACGTGTACATCATCGGGAAGGGCTGGAACTACCCCATGGCCCTCGAGAGCGCCATCAAGATTCAGGAGGTGAGTTACATCCACGCCGAGGGGTTTGCGGCGGGCGAGCTCAAGCACGGGCCCATCGCATTGATCGAGCAGGGCACGCCGTGCATCGCGCTCATGGGCAACGACGAGTTCACGGCCGACATGCTCAGCAACATTCAGGAACTCAAGGCGCGCGGCGCGATGATCATCGCGGTGTCGCCGAAGCGATACGACATTTTCGACCACTGGATCAAGGTGCCGGATGCGGGGGCGGCGCAGCCGATCGTGAATATCATTCCCATTCAGATCCTCGCGTACTACCTCGCCGTGCTCCGTGGACGTGATCCGGATATGCCACGCAACCTCGCGAAATCGGTAACGGTGAAGTAAGTGTTCTTTTGAAAACTTGCCGACCGCGGGAAGAATCCCGCTCCCCTGGTTTCAAAAACACCATACAACAAAGGGGGCACGAGTTTTCTGCCATTCAGCGCGGCCATCCTGGCCGCGTACGCGCCCTGGAAGGGCGCGCTGAAGGTTGGAATGTGCTATACTCTTCACGATGAAGCTCACAAAAAAAGAGATTGGACGGATGATGAAGGAGGCGGCGGTTGCACGAAAGAATGCGTTCGTCGTCCATTCGAGTCATCAGGTCGGGGCGAGCGTTCTCACGGATAACGGGGAGATCTTCGCCGGCTGCAACGTGCAGAGCATCATCAGCGGACTCGGGACGTGCGCCGAGCGTTCGGCGATCGACCATGCCGTCGCGCATGGGCAATACCGCTTCCGCGCCGTCTGCGTGATCGACGACGGGCTTCTCCCTCCCTGCGGCGCGTGCCTGCAGTACATGCTCCTCTTCTCGCAGGTTGCCGGCAGGGAGCTCCCGATCGTGTGCGCCGATACCAAAGGACACCATCGTCTCTATGCGCTCAGCGCCCTCCTCCCGCTCGGGTACAGGACGAAGCGCTACCTCAGGAAAATGCGAGCGTACGGAAAGAGGAAGTGATTATTTCTCGTCCGGCGGTATCCCGTAGTACTCGAAGAGGAATTGTGCGATGTCCTTGAAGAGCGGTGCGGCGGATTTCGAGCCGAA
>JBBAAJ010000007.1:0-21209 GCA_041658365.1 Candidatus Peribacteraceae bacterium
AGTGAAGGTTCTTCGTGTCGGTTTTGGTTTTTCTTTCGACAAGTACCTGTTTCCTCTCCTTGCTCCGCTGAAAGCCTGGACTCTGCAGCCTGCGATCATTCATGCCGTTCTGGAGTCCTATGCCGGCGCCGCACTGGTTTTGTGCAAGGTGCTCATGCCAAGGACGACGCGGGTTCTGACGCTCCAGAGCACCAACACGAGTTTTTTGCTCGGCCCGATGCACCGGAGCGCGAATACTCTTACGGCGATCAGCCGCGCGCTCATTGATCGGGCGAAGCGCTTCGGTCGGGAAGATGTCGTGCTCATTCCGAATGGTATCGATCTCCGCGCAATACGCAGTGCATGTGCTGATCACGCGAAGATTCCGGGGCGGGTTCTGTTCGTCGGGCGCCTGGAGCGCATGAAGGGCATAGATGTGCTTCTCTCGGCGTTCGCGAGGATGGTGCGGGGGCTCGAAGAAGCGATAAGCGATAAGCGGCAAGCGGCAAGCGGTGTGTTGAAGCTACATATTGTGGGTGATGGGTCGCTCCGTTCCTCGCTTGAAGCGCAGGCGCGCTCGCTCAAGATACTGGACCGTGTCACCTTCACGGGGCATCTTTCGCGCGAAGCGCTCTATCGAGAGTATGCGGAGGCGGAAATTTTCTCTGGACTCAGCCGGAGTGAGGCGCTCGGGAATGTTTTCCTCGAAGCGCAGGCGGCAGGATGCGCGATCGTCGCGACGCGGGTCGGCGGGATCATGGATATTGTGGAGAATGGAAGTAGCGGTTTACTCGTATTGCCGGATGATGTTGCCAGCGCCGCGGGGGCGCTCAGCCGACTGCTCTCGGATCCGGAGTTGCGCTCCAGACTGGCGCTGAAAGGTGCGGAAGGGAAAGAGGCGTACGATTGGGGAAGAATCGCGCAGGAGTACGCGAAGGTGTTGGAAAAGTTGTGAGGGAACACTTGAGGTTTGTGGCGAATTTGACGCCTGACTCGGGCAGCCCTATCATCCGGTTCCAATCTTTATGCCTGCCAAAGACTTTGCCACGAAAGGCGACATTATACGTCTTGAAAAAAAGGTGGGAGGCGATATATCACGTCTTGAAAAGAAAGTCGGAGGCGATATTGCACGCCTTGAGAAGAAGATGGATGACCAAAAAGATGAAATATTGCATGAGTTCAGGCTCTCGGTGGAGATAATCCGTCATGATCTACAAGGAGCGAATCACGATGCTATCGAGCAGCTAAAGGACAATGACAAAAAGTTGGAGCGGAGGGTCACGCAGCTGGAGCGATCAACCGGCCTGGTCGCCGCCTGATGTTTGTTTAGCTCTGTGGCACAACCAATTCCTTTATGGATTCCACGCACGTCTCCAGCCGATCGTTGACGAAGAGATGATCGAAGAGATCTTTCTTCGTTACGAATGCCTTCAGATCCGCTTCCGCGCTCTTGAGCTGCAGCTCGATCTGTTCCTCGGTGTTCTGTCCCCGTGAGCGGAGACGGTGGAGGAGAGCGGAGAGCATCCGGCGGCGGGAAATGCCGGGCGGCAGTAGGCCGCAGCTCAGGATCGTCTCGCGGCCAAGCGCTTTGGAGAGTCCTTCGAGGAGGCGGAGATCCGTCGTGACGATGGGGAGTTTGGTTTGCTTCCAGACGGCTTCGATATCCTCTCTGCGGTAGCCCGCGCGGTACTCGTGTCTGTCAGTAGATACCGTGTGCGCGATGATTTCGCCCCTCGCCACCATCGCTTCGAATTCGTCTTCGCTCACATGGACGAACGGCTCGAGGTCGGTTTTCCGGGGCCGGCGCGTCGCGACGATGGGGACTTGCTCCACGAGGGGCTGGAAGAGCGAGAGGAGTGATCGTGTGATGGTGGTTTTCCCGACGCCGCTCGGTCCCGTGAGCGCGAGGACGTACGCGTGCATCGTGAAGAGCGGAGCCGCTTGTGTCTCGATGACCTCGTACTTCAGATCGTTGATATGGAGCCCGCTTCTCATCGTGCGAATGCGGCGCAGGTGCGGGATGACTTCGGCGCCGATGGCCGGGGGCATCCCTTCGCGCGTGAGTTGCGCGAGCGACTTGCTCCCATCCGGATGCTCGATGAGCGCGACGATGTACGGTTCGGGGCCGAAACCGGCCGGCGGATGGCGGATCGTCGTGAAGCTCAGGATCTTTCCCTGCTGGAAATTCATTCGTTCCAGCTCTTTCAGGCGGCGGTGGAGGGCGGGAATACGGTCCACGTTGGGGATTGGGGATTAGGACTTAGGACTTAGGAATTAGGGAGTGTTATGGAGAGGATTCGAGGAGATGGATGACGCAGGTCGCCCCGACGCCGCCGAGATTATGCGCCAAAGCCCTGGCAGCGCCTTTCACCTGGTTCGGCGCCTGTTTCGTGAGTTGCTTATAGCAGTCGAGGATCTGCTTCACGCCCGTCGCCCCGATGGGATGGCCGCAGGCCTTGAGGCCGCCGCTTACGTTGACCGGCAGAGAGCCGGAGCTCTCCGTGTCGCACTGCTTGAAGAGCCGGATGGCCTCGCCTTCTTCACAGTACCCGAGATCTTCGAGGTGGATGAGGGTGGCGACGGAAAAGCAATCGTGGAGTTCGATGCAGTCGATGGAGTTTCTGTCCCAGCCAGCCTCGGCGAGAGCATGACTCATAGCTGTGCGCGTGCTTCCGAAAGAGGTGATGCCCGGCCGGTCGATGAGGCTCAAGCTCTCGCTCGCGAGCTGCGAAGCCGCGATGCGGACGGGGGATTCGCGCCTCGTGGAGAGGATGACGGCAGCCGCGCCGTCCGAGATGGGCGAGCAGTCGAGCAGGCGCAGAGGATCCGCGATGAGCGGACTCTTCGAGATTGTCTCGACGGGGATTTCCCGGCGGAACTGTGCGAAAGGATTGGAAACAGCTGCGCGGTGGGAGCTAAAAGACACGAGACTCAGATCATCACGCGTGATGGCGTAGGTGTGCATGTAGGACAGAGCGGTGAGCGCGAAGACTCCGGCGAACGTGAGACCCGATGGGGTATCTTTCTCCGCATCCGCAGCGTGCATGAGCGCGCCGGTCACGCTGTCTCCGGGAATATCCGTGAGTTTCTCCGCTCCGATGACCAGCACGGTTTCCGCTTTGCCGCTCTCGAGAAATGCGCACGCCGTATGGATCGCGAGTCCGCCGGAAGCACAGGCGGCTTCCACGCGGAGCGCGGGCGGATGGTGGGGGAGGAGACCGCTCACGAGCGTGCCGAGGTGCGCCTGCTCCGCCGCTTCGCCGCCGAGCATGTTGCCGATGACGACGGCATCGATATCCGTCGGCAGGATTCCCGTATTCCCGATTGCCCGATCCACGGCTTCGCGGATGAGACTGAGCAGCGAGGATTCCCAGAGCTCACCAAAGCGCGTCTGGCCTCCTCCGAGTACATAGACAATCTCTCTCATAGTGACCGGGGCAGTGTAGCGGAAAACCAGCAAATCAACCCAAAATCTTCGTTGACTGCAGGTATTCGGCATAACTCAGCCGTCGAAGCTCGGTTTCCTCCTGTGGAGCCGGAAGCTTCACGCCGTCTCGCTGCATCGTGAAGAGAAACGCGTCCGAACCCGCCCCCGATCCGTAGGAGACGAGGAGGATTCTTTCGTCCTTCCTTGCGACCTGCAGGACTTCGATGAGACCGAGAGGCGAGCAGGCGCTGTAGGTGTTGCCAATATGCGGAACAATGAATCCTGTCTTGAGCTGGGCATCCGTGACGCCGAGCTTCTTCGCCATCTGGAGTGGGAACTTCGCGTTCGGCATATGGAACACCACGTGGTGGATATCCCGCATTGTGAGTTTGGTTTTCTCGAGGAGGCGCTTTGCCGCGGTCTCCACGTGGTGGAAGTACGCCGGTTCCCCGGTGAAGCGCCCCGCGTGGGAAGGAAATTTCTCCTCCGTGCCCCGCCAGAAATCCGGGGTGTCCGTCGTATAGGAAAGGGTAGCGTCGATCGAGCAGAGTCCGCTTCGGCGCACAGTGCTTTTGCCGATGATAAACGCTGCCGCGCCCGCTGCCGCCGAGTACTCCAGTGCATCGCCCGGCCTGGATTGCGCCGTGTCTGTGCCGATCGCGAGACCGAAGCGGATCTGCCCGCTCTCCACCATTGCCTTGACGATCTGGATGGCCGCTGTCCCCGCCTTGCAGGCGAATTCCAGATCCGCCGCGTGGCAGAAAGGATTCAGTTTCAGCGCGGTCACCAGCATGCCGCTGGTCGGTTTCACCGCGTAGGGGTGGCTCTCGGAACCGACGAACACCGCGCCGATGTCCTTGCGGTTGATGTTCTCCGTGCGGAGAGCGGCCTCCGCGGCTTCCCATGCGAGCGTGAACGCATCCTCGTCCGGCGATGCGACGGCTTTCTCTCTGATCCCGAGTGCCTCGACCTGTTCCGTGCTGCGCCGCCAATGCTCGGCGATGGTTTTCGCTTCGATGCGGTAGCGCGGGATGTAGCGGCCGAAGGCGAGAATAGAGGCAACCATGGGTTGAGGATTGTAGAAATTACCGTGCAAGCTTCCCATGCGCTTTCGCGAGGTCATGATTTGCCTGTGCGGCGAGAAGTGAGATTTCCCCGGCCAGAACCGCGGCAGCGATGCTCTCGGCAAGTTGCTGTTTGGGCGGAAGTCCGGCGCCGCTGCTGAGGAGCAGCGCGCGGCATTGCGCCTGGGCAGGGAGATCCGTTCCCCCGCCGCGCACGCCGACGAGGACTGCCGGCAGGCGGACATGGACAACGAGCCCGTCGCCGCGCTCCTGCACCGACGTGTCGGCCATCGAGCCTTCCGCCACGTGCGCGGCGTCCTGTCCGGTGGCGAGGTAGAGTGCTGCTAAGACATTCGCGGCATGGAGATTCTTGCCGAGGGCTCCCGCGAGGGCGGAGCCGACGAGGAGCTTCGCCTCCGTGACACGGAGCATCGCCTCCGGCGTCGTCTGGAGAATATCGATGATCGTCTGCCTCCGGAGCTCCGTTTCGCATACCACTTCGAACCCGCGGCCGCGCTCATAGGTCCTCCGGCTCGGCTTCTTGTCGCTGTCGACGTTCCCCGCGATTGTCACGCATTCCGCTCCCTCTACATTGGCGACGATCCAATCGGCGATTGCCTGTGCGGCAATCGTGACCATGTTCATGCCCATCGCCTCGTCCGTATCGCAGGCGATGGTGAGGAAGACGTACTTCTTCGCGATGTCCAGGTCATAACCGATGATCTTCAGATGGTTGCTCGTTGCTTCTCCGGCTCTCTTCCACTCGGCCTCTCTCGACCGGATCGCATTGATGATGACATCGACTCCAGAAGCTTTGAGCGCGAAGGCGATGGAGCGAGTCATGCCGTGATGCACGGTCCGGATGATCGATACTCCCGCAACCGAGGCTGCCTTGCATCCGCGGTTCACGCTCGCGACGAGCGCGCCCTCCGTTGTGGCAATCGGCAAATGGATGTGAGTTCGCTGCCTGCTGGAGAACATCACGGTGAGCGGGCCGGCGTAGCCGACGGGGAGGGGAACGACGCCAAACATCTGCTCGCAGTTCTTCTGTTCGGCCTCTCCGATGACTTCCGGCCGCGGTTCCAGTGCCCCGAGATCCATCTTGAGTCCGGTCTCGATCCTCGTCCGGCGCATGTTGATGCGCTGGAAGCTACTGAGCTGCTCGGGGAGGTCGCGAAGATCCATGGGGAAGAAGGGAGAGGAACCAGAAGAACCAGAGGAACCAGAAGAGGAGCGCAGCATACCTCTTTCTTTGGCAGTTGTTTCGGTTTTCTGCTCACGCTGTTGCTAGAATGCTCTCCGTGACCTCAGCAGTGACTGTCTCGGCGCCGGGAAAACTTGTGGTTCTCGGGGATCATGCCGTCGTGTATGGCTATCCTGCCATCGTCACGGCGGTGGGTCAGCGCTTGCGCGTGACAGCCGAATTGAGCGATGAACCGGTGCTGCTACTTGATGCGCCGGACGTGGGGATAGAGGCTTACCGCAAACCGATGCTTAAGCTCGGGTCCGGTCAGATAGACAAAGGTGCGAGGGTCATCGAATTTGCGCTGCGTCGACTGCGGGATGACGGGATTCTGAAGACCGGCGTCTCAGTCAAAACATCTTCAGAATTTTCCGCACAGTTCGGTTTTGGCTCGTCCGGCGCATCTGCCGTATGCGTTATCGCCGCCGTTCTCCAGTTGGTCCGGGGGCGCATCGACCATCGCAAGGTTTTCGATCTCGCGTACCAAAGCGTCAAGGATTCCGGTTCGTCGGGGTCGGGGATTGATCTCGCGGCGTCGGTGTTCGGCGGCCTCCTCTATTTCGTCACCGGCGGCAAGGTCATCGAGCCGCTCAAGGTCGGCCCGATGCAGTTCATGATCGGTTATACTGGAGTGAAGGTCGACACGGGAACCATCGTTGCCGAGGTGAAGGAGCGGGCGAAACAATACCCGAAGGTCATGGATGCGATTTTTACCTCCATTGGTGCACTGGTGGATGCCGGACGCGAGGCAGCCAGGAAGGAGGACTTAAGAACCTTCGGTGCAATGATGAATTTCAGCCAGGGATTTTTGGAAGTGCTCGGAGTAAGCAGCGCCAAACTTGCGGCCATGATTTATGCCGCACGCGAGGCGGGAGCATTGGGCGCGAAGCTGTCCGGTGCAGGGAAGGGCGATTGCATGATAGCGCTGTGTGATAGCGATCAGCCCTTCGACTCCGCTCAGGGTAAACGACAAGCGGTAAGCGATAATATTGCGAAGGCCGGAGGGCAGGTCATCGATATTCCGTGCAACGCAGAGGGACTAAAGTTAGAATCCTGATTCCATGAAAGCTACGAGCATAGCACCGGCGAATATTCCCTTCGTGAAATATATGGGACGCAAGGACGAGGCGCTCCGTCTTCCGGAGAACGCAAGTATTTCGATGAACTTGAGCAAGCTGCTCACGACGACGACCGTTGAATTCTCCAATGTGTATGATCGCGACGATGTTCTCCTCAATGGTGAGCATGAAGAGGAAGAGAGGAGCCGTATCATCAAGCATTTGGATCGGATCCGGACAATGGCGAACATGAGTGAGAAGGCTCGTGTCGTGAGTGAGAACAGTTTCCCGACGGGAACGGGCCTTTCATCTTCTTCTTCCGGGTTTGCGGCACTCACGGTGGCGGGTGCAGCTGCGGCGGGGCTGGAGCTCTCCGAGCGGGAGCTGACGATCCTCGCGCGGCAGGGGTCCGGTTCGGCCTGCAGGTCCATTCCCGACGGGTTCGTGGAGTGGCTGGACGCCGATACGAGCGGGGAATCCTATTCGTATTCCCTCTATCCGTCCGACTACTGGGAGATTGCCGATGTGGTTGCGCTGGTGAGCACGGAGCGCAAGCGTATCAAGAGTTCTCTGGCGCATCAGAGTGTTTCGACCGGGCCGTACTACCGTGCACGGATTCTGCGGATGGCGGAGAAGGTGAAGCGGTGCGAGGAATATTTGAAGGCGAAGAATTTTCCGGCTCTCGGAGCGCTCGCCGAAGAGGAGGCGCTGGATTTACATGTGATTTTCATGAGTGCGGGGATCATCTATCTGACTCCTCAGAGTCTGCAGCTGATCAAGCTTGTGCCCGAGTGGCGGGCGGAAGGATTGCCGGTTTATTTCACATTAAATACCGGACAGGATGTACATCTACTTTGCGAAAAGAAGAATTCCGATGCGGTGAAAGAAAAATTGAAATCGTTGGATTTCGTTCGGGATGTAATTGTGAATGAACCGGCAAAAGGTGCAAGGTTGATAGAGGAGCATTTATTTTGAACGGCGCGCCATCACTTGACATATATACTTATTTATTATTAAATATAAACAATGGCAATCCCTGCTTTAGACCAAAGAAACCTGCATGAGGGTGTTCAGTCAGAAGAAGATCCTCTGTCACCCGAAAAAATCGCTCTTTTTGTGCGGGAGGGAAGCGAACAGGAGCCGGGCTGGCAGCGGTATTCCCGTTACCTCGGCTCGGAGGGGAACGTCACGACAAGGGAAGGCTTGTCGGTCCTACCCGTTTCGAGAACAATCTGCGTTCAGGATCTGCGCACCAGGTTCCAGCGGGCGCTCAAGCGTGCGGCATTTTCCACGCCGCTGAACCTGGATGCAACCTTCCAGCTTCCGGACGGCGGGATCGTCTACCGGCTTTCGGTATCTTCAGATCAGTCGGCCTGTATTGTCTGGTGCGACGATGCTTCGGCCGAGATCCGCTCCAAAATCGAACGGCTTTTCGGGCCGGATGCGGCAGTCCAAGAACTCGGCGGCAACGTGTTGCTTGTCGAGGGTGGCAATGTAGTCGCCACCGCTTTGCCTCCAAGCCGGATGCCTCCACATCGAGAGCCGATCATTGTCGATGCCGGCCAGCCGGTGTTTGATCGTCCCAGAGAGCGATCCCCTTTCGCTGCACCGTGTACGTCGAAGAAACAGACATTCGGCGGCCACATGGCGCAGCAAGGTTGGGGTTTCAGGGCCATACCAAACCTGCAAAATCCAAAAGTAAAGCCGGCAGAAGAACAAACGGTTGATCTGCAATTGTGCATACAAAAGGCTTGTGATATTGCGGAGAAACATGGAAAAATGGTGGCTGACATAAACAACAAAGGATTCACCAGAGTATGTTTTGCGATCGCTCAGAAACACGGCCTGATTGATACGGTTTATTTCGGCGCACAGAGAATCAACGAAGCTCAAAAATTCATGTTGCATCAGAACAGCATAGTAAAAATTGCAGATGGAATTTTGCAATCATTCGACCCAAAGAAAGTCTCTTTTGTATTAGAGGGGCTTCCGCATGAAAGAGTTGAGGCTGAACCGATTTTAAAAGCCATATCGACTCCAAAACCCGGATATATCGAAAATATCGAAGGTCTTAGCCGGGATATGGAAATAAACCCAGATTTTTGCCGAATCATGTTCGCAAGGTTTCTTGAAGTTTATAAGAGGGAAAATCCGGCAATGGCTTTTTCACAATTTGCAAATTTGTGCGGTCAAAAAAGACTGCTGGTACGAGCTTTGGCCAGCGGAAAATTTTCACTGGACCAGTTCCAGGGGATTGTGGAGGAGGAACAACACTCCCCGACTTATTTGAGAAATGTGCTGCTTCCGGAATGGCGTAAAAAGTTCAGCGCTAGCCAGATTGAAAAAATGGAAGCGGCATATGTGGAAGAAACGGTCGAAAAAAGATTGGCAGACAGTAACAAACAAGTTGTCTATGACCTCAATTCAATGAGTAAAGCAGGCGGGTGCACGATACTTTTGCTTGGAGGGGGACATTTCAGTTCAACCTCACGGCATGACCCAGTTTTCAATCGACTTGCCGGCCTATCTATTGAGACCAACTTGACCAATAGTACAGAATGTGACAATCTTAGAGTTATTGTTATTGAGCCAAAAGGACTGAATTGCACTCTCTAATGTATAAAGTTCGGATTTTTCTAACGAACCGTCAACACCATTCCCCCTCCCCCCGTCCGGGCACCGGCGCCGAGGACTTTCGCGCTTCCGCCGGCTGCTTCGATCATTGTGATTTTTTTCCGGACCACTTCCGGCACGACGCCAAGTGCCACCTGCGCGCGGTGGTGATCACGCATGATTTCTTTCAGTGGTTCGCCGCGAAGGAGGCGCTCGGTGCATTGTCCGATGGTCTCGATCGGCTGCTTCAGCTTCGCTTGCCGGGAACGTACCCATGCGACGAGCTCGGGAGTCGTCTCGTTCGGCATTCCCGTATCGATGAGTTGCGATCCTTCCAGAATGTCCTGCGGGAGTGTGATGGTTTCCGCTGTCTTGCCACGCATGAAGAGCGTCGGCCTCCCGTGCCAGATCACGGCGAAATCCAGTCCGCTGTGGCCGGGGTTCATGGCGTCTTCCATTCTTCTCGCAATCGCCTCCGAGTCTCCTCCGAGCAGACAGCGTGTGGAGGCGATGACGAGGGCGGTGGAGGAGCCCATCCCTTTCCCGAGCGGGAGTCCGCTTTCGATGGTGACGGTTCCGTGGAGGGGGCCGGTAGCCGCTTCGAGTTCTCCGAAAATACGCCGGATGTATTCGATCCACGGAGTGGGAGCGTTCTTCCATACGATGGTTATTCCGCCCGTTCGCTTAGGAACGAAGGAGACGGTGAGCCGCTTGTCCGCCGGTACCGCGACAGCGCGCTTCCCGAAGAGCACGGCATACTCTCCCGAGAGGATGATCTTCCCCGATGCCGAGGCGCTGCGGGACTCCATGGCTCTACCTTACCTTCTCCTCCGGGGTTCTGTAATGTAGTTCCTATGTCCCTCGGTCTCTCGTTTTCGGCATTTGCGAAACGATACCGTCCGGTGATCGAAACGACTCTTCGATCCTCCGCGAAAACATATCTTTCCGGCGCGCCAACGACGCTCAGGAAGGCGATGGCCTACAGTCTGTTGAAGTCCGGGAAGCGGCTCAGACCGCTGATCGTTCTGATGGCTTCCAAAGCCTGTGGAGGAGATCCGAAGAAAGCCTTGCCAGCAGCCTGCGCGGTCGAGGCCGTTCATGTGTTCTCGCTGATCCACGACGATCTTCCCGCGATGGATGACGATGATATGCGTCGCGGCAAGCCATCGAATCACAAGGTATTCGGAGAGGCTGAGGCGATTCTCGCCGGAGATGCGCTACTTGCGCTGTCGTTCGAGATAATCTCATCTGAAATTTCTGATCCGGTGGCAGCCGCAAAATGCTGCCGTGTTTTGGCGAAAGCCGCCGGAGCGACCGGCATTTGCGGCGGACAATCCGATGATCTGAGGGGAAGCAAGGACATCGATTCGGTTCATCGCATGAAAACCGCGGTGTTGTTCGAGGCTTCGGCTCATTTGGGAGCGCTCATCGGCGAAGGGACTGCCGCACAGGTTCGCTCGCTTCAGGCATTTGGCTTGTCCTTCGGCGCCGCTTTCCAGATTCTCGATGATCTCAAGGATATTCATCGAAAGGACAAGACGTCCTTCGTGAACCGGTTCGGCAAACAGCGGAGTCGGAAGCATTTGGAGGAGCTCATCAGTACCGCAGTACTGGTGCTGAAGTCCTTCGGACCGGAGGCCGATCTGCTCCGGTCTTTGGCGATATCGATCATTGAACTTATTTGAAATTCAAATAGTTGTTGTATTTTCCGCAGCTGCGACGCCGCGTCGCAGACGCCCCGCGGATGCGGGGCGAACCACCGGGACGCCGCGTCCCGGCTGCGGGGGAAATCGCTGGATAACCGCACGAAGAATCGTGCTCCATTTTTCAGTAATGTTTTCTTGAAACAGGGGAGCGGGATTCTTCCCGCGGTTGTTCTCTATGCTCCGAAATGCCTTTTGCGTCCCAGGAATTCCTCGAATGCTTTCTGGAAATCCCCGGCGGTGAAGTCCGGAAAGAGTTTCCCGCTAAAGATCCATTCTGCGTAGGTGCTCTGCCAGAGGAAGAAATTGCTCGTGCGCATTTCGCCCGCGGTGCGGATGATGCAGTCGATGTCCGGGAGTTCCGGATGGTCCAGGCACTGCCGGAACGTCTCATCCGTCACCGAAGCGGTGTCCGGAATTTTCCGCATCGCGCGGAGCAGTTCGTCTTTCCCGCCGTAATCCAGCGCGAGGTGGAGGCAGAGGCCACTGCTTTCCTTCGATTCCTCCGCCATGTCCCTGAGGAGGGCCTTAAGCGAAAGCGGGAAGCGGTCGGCGCGTCCCGAGTGTACGAGACGGACAGAGTGCCGGCGGATGTACTCGCGCTCTTTTTCGAGGTACTCCTCCAGCATCTTCATGAGCTTTTTCACTATCTTCGGATCCCTGCGCCAGTTTTCCGTGGAAAACCCCCAGACCGTCAGCACCGAAATGCGCGGATCTTTCCTACACCAGTCGAAAATTGCCCGGAGATTCTCGGTGGCTTTGCGATGCCCTTCCCACGGGCGAAGCTTGTGGTTTTTCGCCCACCGCCGGTTGCCGTCGGGGATGAGGGCTACATGCAACCGATGGTTGGCGGGAGTAGTACTCGACACGATTGCTATATTGTTAAATTGTTAAATTGTTAGCAAGCAAGAACGTGCGTTTCGCTTGCCCGCCCGGCCAAGATATGACCGTTCGGACGGGCAAGCAATTGAGCAATCGAGCAATTTAATAGTTTCCGAGGACTTTTCTGAGCCCGATCTTCAGCCACGGCGCATAAAGGTCAGGATGCTTCTGGAAATCCCGTTGCAATGCCGAGAGATCCATCCACTTCCACTCCGCGACTTCCTCGGGGTTGGGTGAGAGGTGTGTAGATTCCTCGATTGCACCGATGAGAGTTCTCACGTATTCGTGTTCCACTCCACGGCCTGCATGGTCCTCCGCACGGTAGACGAATGCCGGACCCTCGCGGAGCGCGCACGTGAGCCCCAGTTCTTCGCGGAGTCTCCGTTCGCCGGCTTCCTTCACTCCTTCGTGAGCGAACGGATGGCTACAGCAGGTATTCGCCCAGATGTCCGGCCAGAGCATCTTCTTTTCGCTACGTCGTTGGAGGAGAAGCTTCGTCCGCTTCGGATTCCACACGTACACCGAGAACGCACGGTGGAGCGAGCCCCTGCCCGTGTGCGCTTCCAGAAGATCCATCGAGCCGATGGCGTTTCCCGCTTCATCCGACAGTACGACAGTACGACCCATGGTCCAATGGTAGCAGCTTGTCGTCATTCGTTTCGTGTTGCGAGTTTCACGAGTGAACCGCAGGCAGATACCTGCTCCCCATTTTCGTAATTTTCCTCTTCAAACGGGAGCGGGTGTCTACCCGCGTCCATGAGTTATACGGTTGTGCATTGACAGTCCTCCGAGAGTAGGTCGCGACTTCTCGTAGAGAGGAGGTTCTTCGCGTTAGGATAGATCACAGTGTTCTCTTCCCACCGCATGGATCTCTCACGCACACATTCCCGTACGCTCCGAAAGACCGGCGTCGCACTGGCGCTCGGTCTCCTCGCGATCCTTTCGTATGTGTACAGCAGATCGGCCGAGCAGATATCGAAGCGGGCAGAAGTGTCTTCTATAGGGATACTCACGGCTGCGGCGAAAGAGGGCGCGAGCGGCGAACCCGTGTACCAGATGTTCCTCCGTGTGGAAACAGTTCAGGGGGAAGCCACCGACGAGAAGCACCGCGGAGAGATTCCTGTCGATTCCTTTGCCTGGGGCGCACAACGACTGCAAAGCGCCTCCAAGCCGTCCATGGACGGCTTCCGCGTCACGATGGATGCCAGCATAGCTTCGCCTGATCTCTTCCTCTTCGCTGCGGGCGGGAGCAAGCTGGCGCGCGTCGTGCTCAGCGTACGCAAAGAGGGGGCAAACCAGGATTTCCTCAAGTGGACACTCACCGATACGCAGGTGGCGTCCTTCCGGACTGTTGGGAATACTCATGGCGACGGCATACAGGATGAGGTGATCTTCCGGTTCGCGAAGATCGAAGTGGAATATAGGCAGCTGCTGCCGGACGGGACATACGGCTCGCCCATCAAGAAAGGATGGGACCAGCGTGCAAACAGGCCTTCCTGATGCGTCTTCGCGATACAAATGATTCGATTGTTCATCTGGACTTCTATTTTCACTGTTTCAGTGATCGCTTGCGGACAAGTTCCGCTGCACGGAAGAGACTTTCTACCGTGCCGGCATCCACCCAGTCTTGTTTGAGGAGCGTTGCCTGCGCCAGTCCCCGCTCTACGTACCAACTGCTGACGTCGGTGATCTCCAGCTCGCCGCGCGCGGAGGGACGCAGGCTGCGGATCACCTCGAAGCAGCGGCTGTCGTAGAGGTAGCAGCCTGTCACGGCAGTCTTCGCGGCTGGTTTCTCCGGCTTCTCCACGATGGCCGTCACGCGCATTCCTGAGAGCGTCGCTACGCCGAAACGCTCCGGGTCCGGCACTTCTTTCACGAAGAGATGTGCTCCCTCTTTGAATGCCCGGATTTCGACGGAGAGATCATCGAAGTACACGTTGTCTCCGAGGATGGCGCACACGCTGTCGCCATCCACGAAACTCTCGGCCAGTCCCAGCGCCTGTGCGATCCCCTTCGGCTCGTCCTGGACCCGGTAACTGAATTCGCAGCCGAACCGTTCCCCGCTTCCGAGGAAGCTCGCCATCTGATCCACATGCTCGCTCCCCGAGATCACGACGATCTGCCGGATGCCGGCGTCCAGAAAGACCTGGAGGGGGTAGAGGATGAGTGGCTTGTCGTAGACAGGGAGGAGGCTCTTGTTCGTGATGTCCGTGAGGGGCTTCAACCGGCTGCCGCTGCCACCGCAAATGAGGACGCCTTTCATAGGGTGTCATGTTACGTGATCTCTCGATTTCCGCAATTCCAAGGACTCTTCGATGTTGCATGGCTGCATGGCTGCATGGTTTGCATGCATGAACATTGGTTTTCGCTTGCGAACCATGTAACCATGTAACCATGCAGCCATGCAATATATCGTTAAGAATCGCTTCTTAAAAAGTTTGTTTTATGTCTCATCAACTCCTGGTCACCGGCGGCGCGGGCTTCATCGGCTCGCACTTCGTGCTCAGGCACGTCGTATCCGCTCCCGCTGATGCGGTGGTGGTTCTGGATAAACTGACGTATGCGGCGGATCGGAAATTCCTCGAGCCTGTCGCACAGGCCATCACGTTCGTTCAGGGGGATATCGCGGACACGGCGCTTGTAGGGAAGCTTGTAGAGGAGCACCGGATCGATACAATCGTGAATTTCGCGGCCGAAACGCATGTGGATCGGAGCATCGACGACCCTTTCCCGTTCCTGCATACCAATGTTCTCGGTGTACAGAGCCTCATCGAGGTTTGCCGGAAGTCCAAAGCACTGCGGCTTCTCCATATCTCGACGGATGAGGTCTATGGGGATCTCGATGACAGAGAACCGCCGAAGAAGACAGCGGATGCTCTCTGGCCGAGTTCGCCGTACGCAGCGAGCAAGGCGGCCGGAGATCTCCTGGTTATCGCGGCTATGCGAACCTACGGAATTCATGCGACTATCTCGAGGTGTACCAATAACTACGGTCCGCATCAGGCGCTCGAGAAATTCATACCGACGGTCATTCGCACGGCGCTCTTAAGTCAGCCAGTGCCGATTTATGCCGAAGGGAAGAACAAGCGCGACTGGCTCTTCGTTACCGATCACACCGATGCGATCGAGGTTATCCTGGAAACCGACTGGGCGTTTTTTGATTCTGAGATCGGGAGTGGCCATATTTTCAATGTTTCGGCCGATGATGAGCGGCAGAACATCGATGTTGCGACCAAAGTTCTGGACATTCTCGGCAAGCCGAAGAGCCTCCTTACTTCGGTGAAGGACCGGCCCGGCCACGACTGGCGTTACGCGCTTGATTCATCGGCGATACGGAAGCTTGGGTGGGCGCCGAAAATTGGGTTCGAAGAAGGGCTTAAGCGGACTGTGGAGTGGTATTGTCGTCGGCTTGGGTAGCATCTGTGTTTTTAGGGTTTAAGGTTGCGGTCGGGTTTGCGGGGTGCTGCAGGTGTTCTCCTTTCGACCTTCTTGAATTGAACCGATCCATTCCTTCGCCGATAGCGACCCGGACTACATCGTTTTCCCGAACACGAGTGGTCAAAGTGACTATTCCCTGTTCGAGGTCTACTTGTCCCAATTTGAAAACTCCACGGTCGATCTGTTCAAAACTTGATCCATACAGTTGCGCCAGTCTCGGACTCCTTCGAAGATTCCTTGAAAGCCGCACGATAACCGTGTCATCAGGTTCGTTTATCCGGCCGGGCATGACACCGTAATTTCTGGGAAGACCTTCAGGATATGTCATTTGAAAGAGGGGATGGGCAATATCTCGGTCCTTATTCTTAAGAAAACCGGTCGGCGTTTTTGCCGGGTGAAACCGTTTGGGGGCGGTTTACTATTACCGCCCAAAGCCGCAAACTCCATGCCGATAGGTATTTCTCCCACTCCCAAGCACTGTCCCCTCACATGATTATCGGGACCGACGTAGTGGGTGAAGACAGTAAAAAAACCGTCAGATTTTTTCCTGATTGTTACATAAACTCTGGGATCACCTTTTCCTTTTACGGTGGATATTACGTCGAGGCTGTCGCCAGCAAGCATTCTCCTGACGCTATCCATGGTTTCGAAAATCTCGAAGATAATTGCACCCTTTGTAATCTCCCGTTTTCTCCTCAGTTCTCCTTCCAGTGTCTCGAGAGAGTACCGTTGGTCTGATTCGTTCTCGTACATAAAGAGATAATAAAAATTATTTGTATTTTGTCAAGAAAATACCCGAATCCGGTTATTACGACTATTATCAGTCAAAATCCTAGGTTATGCGCATCATTCTTGCCACCGGCATTTATCCCCCCGACATCGGCGGGCCGGCGACGTATGTCCGTAACCTGGCAAAGGAACTTTTCAGAATGGGGAATGCGGTGAGCGTTATTACTTACGGAGCGATAAGCGATAATCCTCCTTCGCTAAAGCTATGGAGGGCAGGGCGGGTAGCGATAAGCGGTTTCATGCCGGGAGAGGGATGGCAAGTGGTTGTTATTCCGCGAAATGGCGGGCCGATCCTCCGGTGGTTTCGCTATGCGCGCGCATTGAAACATTATGCAAAAGATGCCGATGTGATCGAGGCGTTTTCTTCTGTAAGTGTCGGTATTCCGCTTTGGATCTTGCGGTTAAAAAAGCCGAAGAAAGTTCTGCGGCTCGGCGGGGATTTCTTCTGGGAGCGGTACACGGATCGGGGTGGGATGAAGAGGCTTCGGGACTGGTATGCGTCGCGAACGTGGTCACGGTGGCTCACGCAGAAAATTCTCGGATTCTTCGATCACGTCGTCTTCTCGACGCGATTCCAGGAAGAGCTCTACGAAGCCAAATTCATCCTACCTGCACATTCCGTTATCGAGAATGCCCTGTACCACTCGCTTCGCTCGGATACAGGGCAAGCTTTCCCTCATCGTGCGCACAGCCCGTTCCGCCTTCTTTTCCTCGGAAGGTTCGTCGGGTTCAAGAATCTCCCCGCATTGCTCGAGGCGCTCCATGAGATGCATGATGTAGAGATCACGCTCGTCGGGAGCGGGCCGATGGAGCCGAAGCTTCGCACTCTCGCTTCCCGATGGCTTGCGCGGGATCACATCGCTTTCCTCCCGCCGGTTTCCGGTGCGGACAAGCAGCACGTCTTCGCCAGGCATGATCTCCTCATCCTTCCATCGCTCACCGAACTGAGTCCCAATGTCGCGCTGGAGGCGCGTGCGGCGGGATTGCCGGTTCTCCTCTCGGAGGAGACGGGACTCAGCGAGACGCTCCGGTGCGGAATGGTTGTTCGTCCGCTTCGTATTCCTTGCGAGATCACGAAGGCGCTCCAGGATGTGATTACCCACTATGACGATGTTGCGCGCTCTGCAGCCGTTCCGGTTGCGATACGGGGATGGGAAAAGGTGGCTGAGGAGCATAGTCGGTTATTTGAACGGCTTCTTGTTTCCGCCGCGGGTCAGAAGACACGCTCTCATGGCGGAGGGAAAAGACTTCTGATGATTTCCGGCGATCGCTCGATTCTTTCCGGGAAGAAGGGAGCTTTTTGGTACACGCTGGAGGAGCTTTCGAAGCACTTCGAGAGGATTGATGTGATTTGTCCGAGGAATCAAGAATCAAGAATCAAGAATCAAGAATGTTTATTTGGAAAGGTGCATTTCCATCCTTCTCCGCGCAGACTCTGGTACCAGCCGCTTTGGATCAAGAAGTGCGGGGGGAAGCTCGTGAAGGGATTCGGCCATGAGGTGATGACCGTCCACGACTATCCGCCCTTCTACAACGGCATCGGGGCGCGGATGCTTTTAAAAAGCAAAAAAATCCGAAGCGTTTTGGAAATTCATCACATTGTCGGCTGGCCGAAGGCGGCATCATTAAGCGAAAAAATCGGATATTGGTTTTCGATATTATTTCTTAAGTCACATTCGGCAAAATTCGATGGAGTCCGGACGGTCAGCCAGAGCGTCGCCGATACATTGACAGAAATCGGGGTGGAAAAAGGAAATGTCCGGATCGTACCGTCTTTTTATCTGGACAGTTCGGTACTGAAACCGGATTCATCGATTCCGAAAAAATACGATTTGGTTTTTTGCGGACGAATCGTAAAAAACAAAGGACTTCCGGTTTTGATCGAAGCCTTGAAGACCTTGCCTGAAAAAAAATTGCTCGTCATCGGCGATGGCCCCGAAAGGGAAAGATGCGAACAATCCGTTTCGGATTCCGGGCTTCGAGACCGCGTCGAATTTGTCGGCTGGCTGCCGGATCAAACGAGTGTAGTTATTGCGCTACAGTCAGCCAGAATCTTTGTTCTGCCATCTTTAAGTGAAGGCGGACCCAGGATCGCGCTGGAGGCGATGGCTTTAGGATTGCCGGTCATCGCAACCCGGGCGGGAGTGCTCCCGGATGTGATACAAGACGGGATGAATGGAATATTTTTTGATGGAACTCCGGAGGATCTTGAGCGGAAAATCGAAAGTTTACTATCTAACGAAGAAAAAATCCGTTCAATCGGCGTGAAAGCGAAAGAAATTGTCGGAAGATTTGAAAAGAAACAGCTTGTAAAGGATTACGCAGAATTCTTGAAAAGTTCTTAATTTTACATTGTACATTCTACATTTTACATTTTCTTATGCGTCTCCTCTTCATCACCCAGAAGCTTCACGGTCAGGATGCCTTCGGAGTCCTGTGGGTGCGGGCATTCCAGCGGCAGGGGTATGAGGTGGAGGTGATTTGTCTCGAAGGTGGCAAGGAGCAATTTTCTTTTCCGGTCCATTCTCTGGGGAAGGAACGGGGGGCCTCGCGCCTGCGATCGTTTTTGACCTTCGAACGGCTTATCGTTTCCCGCAGATACGATCGGGTCTTCGTGCATATGTCGCCGGTCTGGTACGTGCTCGGATGCTGGTGGTGGTTACTACGAGGGACCCCGGCGTACCTGTGGTACACGCACTACCAAATGCAGCTGGGGGTTCGGTTCTTCGGATGGTTCGGCAAACGGTTTTTCTGCGCGACTCCACAGAGTCTTCCTCAATTCGAAGGCTCGAAGAAAAAAATCGTCGTCGGCCACGGGATCGACATGGATTTCTGGACCAGGCGCCAGAATACTTGCCGGGACCCGTTCAATTTGCTGATGGTTCATCGTCTGAGCCGGTCCAAGCGGGTTGAGATCGTGTTTCGAGCCTTGGTATTGCTGCCGGAGAAATATCGATTGGAAATTTACGGGGTAGAAGCGGAGCCGGATTACAGCGCCGAGCTTCAATCGTTGGTTTTGGAACTGGGGCTCGGTTCCAGAGTCACGTTCCACGGAACGATACCGATGCGGGAATTGCCGGAGATTTATCAGCGACATTTTTTGATTCTCAACATGGCGTCCGAGACTATCGACAAAACCATGCTCGAGGCGATGACCTGCGGGTGCTATCCCGTGACGACTGCGGGGAATGCTCTGGCCATAGGGATTCCGGCGGTTCCCGAGGCCGACACGCCCGAGGCGATCGCGGCATTCGTTGAGAAATTTGCAGCGCAGCCGCCGATCCCGGCGGACGAGATGTATCAGATTGTCGCGAAGCAGCACAGCCTCACCGGTCTCGTGGAGAAAATGGATGCCTACATCCACGACGGTCGGTAAAGGGTCAGAGGCAGTGTCGGACGGCGGTGCATACTTCCTCCACCTGCTCCTCCGTCATCTCCGCGAACATCGGAAGCGACAGAATTTCATCGGCGAGCTTCTCCGCAACCGGGAAATCTCCCTTTTTCCAGCCCATGCCGGCATAGGCCTTCTGCAGGTGGATGGGGATCGGGTAATGGATGCCGGTGGCGATACCTTTGGCTTTGAGGTTTTGCTGAACTTTGTCCCGGTTTGGAACGCGGATGACAAAGAGATGGTAATTCTGTTCCCGGTCTGAGTGCTCGGTGAATAATCGGATGCGCGGTTCTTCGGCAAGGAGCCTGCGGTACCGGCTCGCGTGCTCGCGGCGGGCCGAATTCCACCTGTCCAGATGCTTGAGCTTCACATCCAACACCGCACCCTGTATCCCGTCCATTCGCTCATTGTAACCGACCAATGAATGTTTGTATTTTTCCGGCATGCCGTGGTCGCGAAGCATCCGGGCTTTTTCGGCCAGGTTGTCGTCATCGGTCGTGATGCCGCCGCCTTCGCCGAAGGCGCCGAGATTTTTCCCGGGGTAGAAACTGAACGCCGCTGCGAAAGCGAGCGAGCCGGCCTTCGCGCCCTTGTAGGTGCTTCCGTGGGCCTGGCAGGCGTCTTCGATCAGGGAAACGCCGTGTTTCTTCGCGATCGCGGCCAGAGCATCCATATCCGCGCATTGGCCGTACAAGTGCACGGGAATGATCGCCCTGGTTTTCTTGGTGATTCTTCGCTCGATGTCCTCTGGGGCGATCAGCGCGTCTTCTTCCCGGCAATCGGCCAGGATAGGAGTGGCGCCGACCAAAGAGACGGCTTCGGCGCTGGCAAAAAATGTATTTGCGACCGTGATCACCTCATCGCCGGGCCCGATATCGAGCGCGCGCAGTATGAGCTCGAGCGCTGCGGTTCCCGATCCGACCCCGATGCAGTGTTTTACGTCGCAGTACGCGGCGAAAGCCTTTTCAAACTTTTCCACCGCCGGCCCGAGCGCGAACGTGCAGGAATCAATCACCGATTGAACGGCCAGATCAATCTCCGGCTTGATGGTGCGGTATTGGGCTTTGAGGTCTAAGAAAGGTACAGGCATGAGAAGAGGATAAATGAAAATTGACCAGCTGACAGGAGAAAAAACAAACGAGTATACGGTATTGAGTATGCAGTATTCAGGAAAGTAGGTGTATAGGTCATGAATACTGAATACTAACCCCTGTATACTTCACATATGTCCGAGCGGGCAATAATTCTTCAGGGTGAACGAGTGGCTTTGGCGGAAATGACAGAGACGGACCAGCCGCACTTCCAGCGCTGGCTCTCCGGCAATGTGAAACTGCGGGAACTGATCGACGATCACCACATTCCGACCATGGAGGATCAATGGAAGTGGTTTCGGCGGATACAGGAACCGGACCGGAAATTCTTTTCGCTGGTGACGGTTCCAGACGGCAGGCTCATCGGCAATGCCGGATTCGTGGATATCGATGAAAAAGAAAAAAAAGCCGTAATGCGAATTACGATCGGCAATCCTGAATTTTTGGGCAAAGGACTGGGTTCCGAGGCAACGGCCCTTCTGGTCCGGTACGCATTTACGAACACCGGATGGGATCTTTTGAATCTACAAG
>JBBAAJ010000008.1:0-21172 GCA_041658365.1 Candidatus Peribacteraceae bacterium
TTCCGGCTTTTATCGCTTTGAGTATCAGTTCCTGCTGCGCAAAAGGGGGCACGGCAACACTTACCAAATCAATTTCTCCGCATGCGATCAATTCATCTGGTGAAGAAAACTTTTTCGGAAGATTGAATTTCTTTGATAGTTCTTCGGTTTTTTTCCCATCCTTCGATGCGATGCCGATTACACGAGCTTCCGGAAGACCTAAGAAACCGGGTAACTGTACCGACGCCCCGAAACCGGCGCCGATGATGCCGATGCCGAGAGAAGTCTTAGGCAAGGGAACGGAGAATTCTGACGGAGATAGCGTAACAAGAATTTCATCTATACCCTATATCCAATCGAGATGCCTTCTGCTCCTCTCATTTCCATCGTCGTGCCGGTCTATAACGAGGCGGAGAACATCGGGCCGCTCCTCGGCGACATCGAGACGCATGTTCGTGAACCGCACGAGACGCTGATCGTCTACGATTTTCCGGAGGACAATACGCTGCCCGCCATCGCGGCGATGCAGCCCGCCCCCGCGAACGTGCGACTCATCCACAACACGCTGGGGCGGGGGGTATTGAACGCATACAAGGCTGGGTTCGCCGCATGCAAGGGGGACGTGATCGTCCCCGTGGCGGGAGACCGCGCGGACGAACCGAAGGATATCCCGGCATTGGTGAACCTGGTGCGCGGCGGAGCGGACATCGCCGCTGGCTCGCGCTACATGCGCGGAGGCAGACAGGTGGGAGGACCGTTCTTCAAGCAGATGCTCTCCCGCTTCGCCGGACTTTCGCTCCACTATCTCGCCGGCCTGCCGACGCATGACGCGACCAACAATTTCCGGGCCTATAGCCGGCGCGTGATGAACCTGCCCATCGAGTCGAAAGCCAGCTTCGCCCTGGGTATCGAACTCGCGGTCAAGACCCATTGGAACGGCTGGACCATACGAGAGGTGCCCACAACCTGGCACGACCGGAGGGTGGGGATCTCGCGCTTCCATCTGTGGGCGTGGCTTCCGGAGTACCTGCGCTGGTACCTGCTGGCGCTGTGGCGCGCGTGGCTCCCCGGGAGGAAGCGGCAATAAGCTCAGAGCAAGCCTGTCGACTTTGATGGCTCAAGGCGTTATGCGTAGAATGCAACCAGCCGCTGGGCGGGTTTTCTTCTCCTTTCCTCATGCCACACACCTCCGAGATATCCCCCGGTCAGGATTCCATCGCCATCGTGGGCGGCTGCGGTCATGTGGGGCTTCCCCTAGGCATGGCTTTCGCGGACAAGGGATTCCTCGTGCATTTGATGGATATCAATGCGGAGAGCGTGGCCATGGTGAACGGCGGCAAGATGCCATTCGTCGAGGAGGGGGCGGACAATCTCCTGAAAGAAGTTCTTGCTTCGGGTCTCCTGAAAGCGACGACGGATCCCGCCATCCTCAGAGAAGCCGACGTCGTCATCGTGACCATCGGGACGCCCGTGGACGAGTACCTCGATCCCTCCGTGAGCTCTTTCGACGAGTCGCTGCACCGATTCATCGGGCACATACGGCCCGGACAGCTCCTGGTACTCAGGAGCACGGTATTCCCCGGCGTCACCGACCGTCTCGGCCGCCAGCTGAAGTCCTTGGGATACACAGACGCCGATCTCGCGTACTGTCCGGAACGGATCGTGCAGGGCCAGTCGCTCCAGGAACTGGCGGCGCTGCCGCAGCTCATCGGAGGATATACCGAGCATGCCGCCGAGCGCGCCGCCGCCCTCTTCCGGCACCTCTCCCCGTCGGTCATCTTCTTAAAACCCATCGAAGCGGAACTCGCGAAGCTCTATGCCAACGCCTGGCGCTACATCAACTTCGCCATCAGCAACCAGTTCTGGGTCATCGCGCATGAATTTGGAGCAGACTTTCAGAAAATCCACTCGGCGCTCCGTCAGGACTATCCGCGGATGAAGTCCTTCGCCCGAGCGGGGTTTGCCGCCGGTCCGTGCCTCCTGAAGGACACGATGCAACTGGGAGCCTTCAATCACGGTTCCTTCATCCTCGGCCAGGCAGCCATGATGATCAACGAGGGTCTCCCGTACCTCCTGGTACAGCGGATAAAGCAGTCCTTCCCTATCAGCACCATGACCGTCGGCGTACTCGGGATGGCGTTCAAGCCCAACAGCGACGATATGCGCAGTTCCCTGTCGTACAAGCTCCGCAAAGTGCTCCTGCTCGAAGCGAAAGAAGTGCTCTGCGCCGACCCCTATGTGCCGGATTCGGAACTCGTGCCTCAGGATGAAGTGCTCCAGAAAGCCGATCTCATCATCATCGGCACGCCGCATGACTGCTACCGCACCATCAACTTCAAACAACCGGTTATCGATATCACGAGTGTCATAGGCAAATCAGCGTAGTCAGGTGTTAGGCTATAGCTGTCAGGTACTAGGTAGTGTTCACATAAAAAATCCTGCGCCGCGGCCACGGAGGGCCGCTGCTGATGTGGAGACTACTCCCAGACAATTTTGTAGAGACTCGGCAGGAGGGGCGGCTTGGGAGCGCCCGCAACCGGTTCGAGACGCAACTGACTGTGGAGGTACTGGTACAGCTTGTCCTTCCGTTGTTCCAGGCTGGGGATGAGCAGATACTGCACGTTGCGCTGTTTGAGATAGTCCTTCAGTGTGCCGCGGTCGAGCGCGAAGGCGACCTCCGGATCGACATTGCCCGCAAGATCCTGGATCCGGACATCGGTGAACATGGACGCCCTGCCGTAATCACGAATACCCACGACCGTGTCCGGGGGAAGGTTGTCTCTCATCCAATCGAGCGTGCTCCAGAAGATTCTGTTCTTCTCCGGATCAGCACGTCCGATGTAGCTCACGTAGGGCGCCCACGGGAGGCGGGAACTCATCTGGTAATGCTTATAGGTCGCGAAACCGGCGATGCAGAGACCCAAGAACACCACCGTCCCCCTCTTCCAGAATTCGAGAGGAAGCTGCCAGAGAAACTGGGCGATGAAAATGAAGAGGATATGCGCCGCGGGATTGATGTACCGTAGCCCGTGAAAATTGGCAAAATACCACTGGTATCCGACGAGGAGTAGAAAGAAAATCCCCAGATAGATGCCGCTGATGACGCCGAGCGGTCGGAGACGCCTCTGGAGGGAGCCGCTCAGGAAAGCGACCAGCCCGAGGAGGGAGCCGCCGGTGGCAATGGTCAGCAAATCTTCGAGCTGGAAGATGTTCCAGACGACGATCTTGAGATACGGAAGCAGCGAAAAACGATCGAAGGAGAAACCATGGAGAGCGAGCGCCAGTTCCCTGCGGCCGACCTGGTTCCCCGGGAAAGGAGAACCGGTTTGCATCAGTTGCCATCCCATGAAGATGGAGAAGCAGATGCCGGAAACCAGGAGCATCCCCAGCAGGAAGCGCCCATGTTCCCTGCGTTCGTGCGGAGGGGCGGCCCACCAGACGTAGAGCTTGTACGCTCCGAGACCGATCAGGAGGAAGAGACCGTCTCCGCGCGTCATCATGGTGATGCCCACCATCAGACCGGTCACGCATCCCCACGCAAGCGGCGACCACCTGGCGGGCTTTCCGACGCCGAGAAACGCGCCTAAACTTAAGAGCACGAAGAGGGTGAAGAACGCCGTATCCATGCCGTTCATGGCATTGAAGAACGCGTTGGCCGTGAATGTGGAGAGCAGGAAAGACGTCCATGCAACGCGGCGGTCCTCCGTGAGCTTGAGCGCGATGAAGAAGACGACAACCGTCGCGAGCGCACCGAAAAGTGCCGACTCCATGAGGGTCACCCTGATGGCGGACTCTTTCCCCAGAAGGAGGTGATTGAAGGAGGTGAGATAAATCCAGAAGAAGGGCGCACCGGTGGTGGGGTGCAGGCCGTCCAGAGAGAACCCGCTGCCGAGCGCGATGTTCCTCGCGATACGCATCTCGATGAAGCTGTCGTCGATGAGCCACGTGAGGCTGGCGAGCCCGCGCATGGACGTGAGCAGAATGTAGAGTGACTTCACGAGGAAGACTGCGCCCGCCATCAGCCAAACGTACAGAGAGGAGGGGGACGGAGGCGTTTTTCTGCGGAAGAACCACATAGCAAGATCACCCTATCAACGGGCGCCGCCGGAGTAAAGCTGCAGAGCTTCCGCAATCCTCTCGCCTGTTTTGCCGTCCCATTTGGGGGGAATGCTCACAACAATCTTCACCGGATGCTCCGCGAACTCCAGCACCAGTTTCCTGTCCGATGCTTTCTCGGGATCGATGAGGACATTGCTTCCGCTGTCCACGGTACTCGGCCGCTCGGTATTCCTACGCAGCGTGAAGCAGCGCTTCCCTAAAAATACGGCTTCTTCCTGAATCCCGCCGGAATCGGTCACGATAAATGCCGCATCTTTCATCATCCGAACGAATTCGAGGTAACCAAGCGGATCAATCATAAATATTCCAAACCCAACAAGTACAAGTCCTTTTGATCTGGAATAAGCCCCGATGCTCTGACGAAGTCGTGGATGTGCTGGTAAAACGAGCGAAATATTCTGCTTCGGAATTTTATTGAGGCACCCCATGACTTTTTCTAGTTGATCAGGATCGTCGACATTGCTGGGACGATGAATGGTTGCAATGGCAAACGGCTGCTGCATTGCCGTAAAAGGCAGTGGCATCTTTTCAACAATTGGCATCATCCGCATCAATGTATCGATCATCGTATTCCCGACGAAGAAAATTTTTCCCTTCACTTCCTCCTCTTTTAAATGATCTTCGCCTGATTTCTCCGTTACGAACAAAAGGTCCGCCAATTGATCTATTTCGATACGATTGTTTTCTTCAGGCATTTCGAGATCCCCCGAACGGAGTCCTGCTTCCACGTGTCCAATCTTTATACCAAGCTCCTTGGCTGCACGCGCGGCACCCACGGCGCCATTCACATCTCCGTATACAAGAACGACGTCCGGTTTCACTTTTTCCATTACCGGCATCATTGCTGTCGCTGTCGCCTGTATCACCGCTTCCCGATCGTTCCCGCCTTTCACGCCTAGATTAAAATCCGGTTCCGGAATACCGAGCTGCTTGAAAAAAACACCCGACAAAAGCGGATCGTAGTGCTGGCCAGTATGAACAATAACGTGTTTGAATTCACCGCTCCGCTGAGCCAGAGCATGGTGCACCGAAGCCAGCTTCACGAAGTTCGGCCGCGCCGAAACACTGCTCAAAACCGTCAGCATGACAGAGGCAGTCTAGCAGCCCCCAAGATACGTTCCATCCGTTTCTCCCACGTGAATTGCTCCACGCGCACCCGCGCGAGCCGCGCTTTCTTCATGCTTCCATCGGGATCCTCGAGAACGGCGCGAATCGCATCGGCGAGCGCCTCGCTGTTGCCGGGAGGACAGAACGCCGCCATGCTCTCATCCAGGATATCCCGGATCGGCGGGAGATCCGCGGAGACGATCGGCTTGCACGCAGCCATGTACTCGAACATCTTGAGCGGCGACGTATCGCGGACGTAGAAAGGATGCAGAGACTTCGGAGCGGGATACACGAGAACGTCCGCGGCGGCGAGGAGAGTGGGGATCTTGAGGTGCGGCAGGTGCCCCGGGAACTGGACGCTCGCATGGAGGGAAGCAGGAAGCTCCTCTTTGAACCGCTGCTTCACGTCATCGGGCCCGCCGGCGATGACTGCCCGGAATTCCAGCCCGCGTTTCTGAAGAACGTCGAAAGCCCCGAGGAGCTCCGGAATCCCCTTGGAGAGCCCCATGGACTGGAGCTGCCCCGCATACACGACGAGTGGTACGCCCGCCGGCACGCCGAGTGACACACGCGTATCCGCCGGGTCCGGAAGCGCATCGAAATCATGAAGATCGACGCCATCCCCCTCGGCGATCACCGGAATATCGGAGATCCCGAGATCGATGAGTGCCTGGCGCATGGGGCTCGTGAGCGCCACGATGAGCTTGCAGGAACGCACATGCTTCAGGAAGCGCCGCCGCCCGAGCCGCGGGATCCTGTGAAGCTCGAGGATGAGGGGAATGGAGAGGGTAGAGAGCATCGAAAGGAGTTCCGGCGTCCGCGTGTAGAGGAGGTCGAACTCACAGCATCGGCGGGAGAGAATGCGTTTGAGAATCCGGGAGAAGAGGAAGGTGGTGAGCTTGAGACCCATCACCCCCGGCGCCCACCACGCGGCGATGCCGTCTATCGCACCCAACTGGTGAAGCCGAACTGAGGAGGAGAGGCCGTAGTAAGCCGCGAAACTCTGGTCGATGATGTTCTTGCGGTACGGCGCGAAAATTTCCACGTCATGCCCCGAGGCACGGAGCGCCTGCGTCACTTTCGCGATCTGGTGACCGTGCGCGCGCTCACTGGGGAGACGAACGTTGGTGCAGTAGGCGATTCTCACGGAGAAAGTGTACAGGTTCGCTGCTTCCTCTACACTGGCTCCGATGGAAAAGATCCCGCGCACCATCAGCGTCGGCACGTTCGAATTCACCGAACCGGAGCGGCGGAACATCATGAGCGTCCTGGAGAGCAACCGGCTTTCCTACGGACCGTGGAGCAGGAGATTCGAGCAGGAGTTCGCAAAAGCACACGACTCTCTGTACGCCGTCTTCGTGAACAGCGGCACGAGTGCTCTCTCGATCGCCGTCGCCTGCCTCAAGGAAGCATGTGGATGGCGGGACGGGGACGAGATCCTCGTCCCGGCGCTTACCTTCGTGGCGACGGCGAACGTGGTACTCGAGCACAACCTGCGACCGGTCTTCGTTGACTGCGATCCGAGGACCTATAACGTAGACCCCAAGAAAATCGAGGAGAAGATCACGCCGAGGACGAAGGGAATCATCGTCGTGCACCTCTTCGGCCTCATGGCGGACATGGATCCGATCATGGAGATCGTGAAGAAGCACAATCTCCGGCTCCTCGAGGACAGCTGCGAGACAATGGGGGTTTCGTACCGCGGCCGGAAGACAGGCTCCTTCGGGGACATCTCCTGTTTCTCCACGTACGTCGCCCACCTCGTCGTCACCGGCGTCGGAGGGCTCGCCGTCACGAAGGACCCCGGGTACGCCGAGATCCTGAGGAGCCTGGCGAACCATGGGCGGGACAACATCTACCTCTCCATCGACGATGACCGCGACGTGGACGGCGCCGCATTCGAGGAGATTATCCGGCGCCGCTTCCGCTTTGTCCGGCGCGGCTATAGTTTCCGGGCAACGGAACTGGAAGCGGCTCTCGGCGTCGCACAATTGCAGCAGCTTACGGAGGTACTCCGAAAGCGACAGGGAAACGCCCGGAAACTCGCTGCTGCTCTTCAGCCCTTCGAGCGGTGGCTGCAGCTCCCCTGGTTCGACTCCTCGGTGCAGGAACATGCGTTCATGATGTTCCCCCTCGTCCTCCGGAAAGAGGTATCAGTGGAGAAGAATGCACTCGTGCAGCACCTCGAGAAGAACAGGATCGAAACCCGCGACATGCTCCCCATCATCAACCAACCGGTGTACGCTTCCATGGCCCTCCGGGAGGAGGACTATCCCGTCGCCGACTGGGTGAACCGCTCGGGGTTTTACATTGGCTGCCACCAGGGCATCACGGATGCGGATATCGCCACTGTCGGCTCCGTCTTCTCGGACTTCTTCCCGTTCAGGGTCTGAGGACCCCTCAGGGTCTCGAACGACAGGCACCATGGCTCCTAAACGCGCATTCATTACCGGCATCACGGGACAGGACGGCTCCTACCTCGCCGAACTCCTCCTCGAGAAAGGGTACGAAGTCCACGGACTCGTCCGGCGTGCCTCCACATTCAATCGCGGTCGCATCGAGCACCTCCTCCTGAGCGACCCTCACCGCACGAAGCTCCCGCTCGTCCTGCACTACGGCGATTTGAGCGACAGCAATTCCCTCCTCCGGATCCTCCTCGCGGTACGGCCGGACGAAGTCTATAACCTCGGCGCGCAGAGCCACGTGGGCGTGAGCTTCGACACACCGGAGAACACCGGTGACATCACCGGTCTCGGAACCACGCGCCTCCTCGAAGCATTGCGGTCCAGCAGTATCCCCGCGCGGTTCTACCAGGCAAGCTCGAGCGAGCTGTATGGGAAAGCAATCGCCACCCCGCAGAACGAAACGACGCCGTTCTATCCACGCAGCCCCTACGCCTGCGCGAAGGCCTACTCCTTCTACCTCACCCGGAATTACCGCGAGAGCTACGGCTTCTTCGCTGTGAACGGGATACTCTTCAACCACGAATCCCCGCGTCGCGGGGAGAATTTCGTGACGCGAAAGATCACCCTGAGCATCGCGAAAATTCTGGGAAAGCAGCAAGAGTGCCTCTTCCTCGGAAACATGGAAGCGAAACGCGACTGGGGGTACGCGAAGGAGTTCGTGGACGGCATGTGGCGCATGCTGCAGCAGCCCGGACCGGAGGATTACGTTCTCGCAACGGGGAAGAGCGCCTCCGTGCGCGAGTTCCTCGAGCTTTGCCTCAAGCGGGCGGGGATCTCCTGGACACGACACGGAAAGGAAGAGGATGAGACGTACAAAGACACGCGGACGGGAAAAATCATCGTCGCCATCGACAGGCGCTACTACCGTCCCGCGGAGGTCGACTCACTCCTCGGTGACGCCTCGAAAGCGAAACGGCTCCTCGGCTGGGAGGCAAAAACGACACTCGCGGATCTCGCGGAGATCATGCTGACAGCCGACTGCAAGCTGATGGGGATTGCACTGTGAACGACTTGTTACGCGTTACGCGTTCCGTGGTACGCGTTCAAGAATGGGTCATAACTGGGTCATAACTGGGTCATAACTGGGTCATAACTGGGTCATAACTTTCCCGAAAGCGTGTAGGAGGAACCCCTTTTCTTGCCCATCTGCAAAAGCATTCCCTTAATTTATGCCGAAAGCGTCTTGCATTCCCGTGCGGCGCGGCGGCTGGCCGTTTCGGGACGATTTCCAATTGTTCTCGCGGCTACGAGGCCGCGCTGCGCAAAGCGCAGTCTGGCAGAAAATTCTCTACGCCGAATCATTTCACGATAGAGTCTCTCTCAGAGAATCACTCGTATAGAGAAATAAATAGGTTTTTGTCTCTTCTGAATTCAGATACTAAGAAATCCATCCATTCTTGGGTATAGACATAATCGTGGTGTGCGTCATCGTAAATACAATAACGCTGATTTGTGTCACGGGGGTTCCTACTGTTAGTTGTTGGTCTTACTTTGTATTTTTTCCAGCAACGTACATGCGTATCAGAATTAAATTGATCAACTTCAATCCATTCCCGATTTCTCTTTTGCTGTTTCTTCGGATTGCCCAATGCTTCCTGGACTTTTCTTACAACATCACCTGGTTTCATGCGATCCATATTTGAAACCAACACGTGCTTTGTTTTCATGAAGACAGCAAACTTGCTCAGTCTTTTCTTTTCTTCATCGGAGAGCTGGTCATAATGAAAAAATTGAATCGGCAGTGCATCTGCACTTTGATGATTCTTCACCTGGATAAGAAATGCCTTGAAAGCATATTTCCCGCTAGTTGATATCTCTGGAGAAATGGTCGAACGATAATTTCTTATGAACTCGATTGCTGATTTGAGCGAAGCATTCTTGCGAAATGCATGATCAAGGTTGTATTGCACTGGAAATAACTGAAGTGAGAAAGAGAGAGACTCTCTTATGCAGTATTTCAGACCAAACTCTTTTTCAATTAACTCATCGAAATTTAGTAACATTGCTTGGCATTCACCGAAAATATCGGCATCTAGTTCCGGCATTGAACGATGCTCAATGCGGTCCCTTAATGGAATAAAAAATTCAAGATTCTTACGTACGGGATTTCCGCTATCGCCCTGATAGTACTGCTGAAGACATTCGGTAAGCTGCCAGTACTTGTAATCACCATCAATACGCTCAAATCTCCCATTGCTCTTCTTTACAAAAGGCTTCACTTTCCTTTTAAAAAACACGGCATGAAGCAGACTTGTCCATGCAATGATCATTAACACGATATAACTACCAGAGCGAAATCGAATAGCGGGCTTGTTGTAGATTTCAACTGCAGAAAGAGCAGAATCTCTCGCCTTTTCGAGTGCCGATTTTGCAGCTCTTGGAAGACCTCTCATAATTCAGTTCAGAAAGATTCAACCTTATAAACTTTCATCACCTCATCCCCATAGTGGTTGATGACTTTGATAGCAATCTTGCCGGTTTTCGGCTTCGGGAATGGACGAGAAACTGTCGAGTACAGTTCTTCCCAGGCATCTTCTGCGATATCGGCTTTGAGCGCCTTCTTCAATTTCTCGTACGGCTTATCGGCACCGAGGAAGTACGCGTGATGAACGAAGAAGGCATCTCCGCTGTAGTTGGTATCTATGAACCATGCCGCAATGTCATGCTCGGGGTCCCCGGAACCGCTGGAGCGTATTTCGCTCTTTACCGGATCGTAGACATCCACTCCCAGAATTTCCACCACCAATCCTGCTTTGGTTTCTTTCACCTTCACTTCCGGTTCACCGAAGGCAAGGAAGAGATTTCCTGAGCCGGTCTTCTTGAGCAGGTCTCCCATGGACAAATCGGGGTTGATCTTCACTTTCATCACCTGCAAGCCGTCCGTCTGGGATGACTCCGCAAATGCCGATGCTTCAAATGATGTCGCAGCCACCACGAGCAAACCTGCGAATCTCTTCGCCACTTTGGCTGCGTCCCGAACGAAATCATCGTCAACGCTGCCAAATTCCGGGCCGATGGAAACAGCGACCTTTTTGAGGCCGTCATTCGTTTTGTACTCTCCGATTGCCTGCACTTCCGGTCCGCTTGGCAAAATATCCAGATTCACAAACTCCACCCGCGCACCCTTCCTGCCGGTTTGCACTC
Source organism: Candidatus Peribacteraceae bacterium (assembly GCA_041658365.1). GTDB lineage: Bacteria > Patescibacteriota > Gracilibacteria > Peribacterales > Peribacteraceae > 2-02-FULL-51-10. The sequence continues at coordinate 10,815 of JBBAAJ010000008.1, forward strand.
CTGCTTTCAGAAGATTCGACACAATCGTCTCCGCAAATCGTTCGCTCGAAAGCATCTCCTGCGCATCGGAAACGCGGTGCGGTGAAAGCGATTCCACGGTGAATGGGCCGGTGACGCGGACGATTTTCTTGTTCTCAATCGGCTGATCGTAGAGCACTTCCTGCCCTGGCTCTTCATCGTTGGCAAGAGATTTGAGCGTCACATGCGGGACGGTCTTGTACTCAAATCCTGCGTTGATGCTGTCTTCATCTTTGAGTTTGTAATACAGGAATTTGGCAGTCATCAGGCGAGTACGAGCAAGTGCAAGTGCGACGCGAGAAGTATCAATCGTAATCCAACGCCTACCCCATTGTTCGGCAACATATGCAGTAGTGCCGGAGCCACAGGTTGGATCGAGGACGATGTCGCCGGGGTCGGTGGTCATCAAAATACAACGCTTAATTACATCGGCAGATGTTTGGACTACATAATCCTTGTTTTGCTCAGCCCATAAATCAACCCAAGTTGCATTAATTCTCTCATACGGAAAATCAGAAAGCTTCTTAATAAATTTTAATGAACTACCTGATAATATTAACCTCCCTTTCTTCGCTAATGTCTTTAGAGAATTTTCGCTTACCCTCCAACCATTAACGGGATTAAGTTTCTTCCCTTCAAAAACAAATTCATATTTCGTTTGAAGTGTGCTGGCTGGCATGTGAAAAAGAGAGGATACGTTATCAGGATTAATCTCCAATCCTTGTTTCCGAGCAGCTCCTACTGAAATAATGGTTTCATTATGTTGATATTTTTCATAATCTGGAATGTCTATTTTTTCAGTAAATAGTTCTCTGAACTTAAATTTGGAACAATCTCTGGCATACCAAATAATAAAATCACATACGCCTGATAAATATTTCGTTGGTTTTGTGCTGGAAGTACGAAACTGGATCAGGCTTGCAAAATTCTCGCTTCCGAATACTTCATCCATAATTGATCGCACCAAATGCACATTCTCATCATTTATCTGCACAAAACATGACCCGCTTTCAGTAAGGAGTTCACGCGCAGTAATGAGTCTATCTCGAAGGTAAGAAAGATAGGAATGGATGCCGAGTTCCCATGTATCACGAAATGCTTTTACCTGCTCCGGCTGGCGGACGAAATCCTCGAGCTTGTTGTCTTTCACATTCCGCTTGCGGGTGGATACCTGCCAGTTGGAGCCGAATTTGATGCCGTAGGGAGGATCGATGTAAATGCTCTGGATACGGCCGCGCATGCCCTCTTTTTCGAGGAGTGAATTCATCACGAGCAGCGAATCGCCCAGAATCATCCGGTTTTGCCAATTGTCCTCGTGCTTGTAGAACTCCACCGCTTTGCTCACCTGTGTCTCTGCGGTTTCGCCGAAGAGGAGCATCTGGGCGTTCTCGCTCGTTCCGGCTTTGAGACGGGCTATGATCGCCTCGGGCGCGATCTTCTCCTGCACGTAAATCGGCACGGTTGGCACTGCGAACTCCACACCTTGTTCCTGTTTTCCTGCCCAATTCAGCGCTGGGGCCGGTGCGGATAAGGAGTTATATTTGCCAACCCATTGTAGTTGCGGATCAAACGATGGATCGTAGGCATAACGAGTTTTTACCGGCTGCTTTTCCCGAGCCGAGAGTTTTACGGACTCTTCCTGCGTGGGAATCCGCGCACGTTTGGCATCGTGTTTGTACGATGCGACCGGCGCGGCGGTCGTTGGCTGTGGGGTTTTCTTCTGCTTTGTCATTTTGATGGTACGGAATGGGACGTGATAATACAGATGTGAGATATATGGCTATCCTAAGCGGAAAATACCATCTTCCTGTTTTCATTATCACCCCCCCTTGATAATAAACCTTTAGGTACTTCCTGACCGGGTTTTCTGTAATAAACATTTTTCTTCACCTTGCCAATCTTCTCCAATAACCCTTTCTCAACCCACGTGCGCAGCAGTCGGGACATTTTCAGGACATCATGCACACCCGTAATTTCCCGTGCTGCGGCATTCGTAATGCGGTAGTGCTCATCGAGATACTTGCTGACCGTATCCCAGTATTCGATCTTCTGGAGGTTTAGAAGTATCAGTAAGACTGTGTTCGGTCGTAGTGCAGGAGGCAAATACAATGGTTCATAGAGATTCTGCTCTCTCATTACTTCGAACATACGATCCACGCCCTCGCCAATATCCAGATTCGGAGGAGTTTGGAACCGATTGAGTGTTCGCGGAATCAGAGGATTCCGTGCGAATCGCTCGGTGCGGATGTTTTCAACCGTGATATGGCCAGGATATGTTCCAGGACTTTCGATCTCGACGCGATCGTCAAAAAACCTCACCTGTATATCATCCTGGACAAAATAGTTTCTATGGATCACCGCGTTGGTAATAGCTTCTTGAAATGCCCATTCCGGAACCAGAAAAGTCGGATGGAAAGATGCGCCGCTCAATTTGGGCGGTGAAGTTTTCACAATATTCCCGAAATACTCAATAGTTTGCTCAATCTGACGCAACAAGGGTCCTTCAACCGTGAAGGGACGGGTTACAAAATTCGGTTTCCCGGTATGGCTGGGTTTCGTGCCATAGTAATGAGAAATTTTAATTCCGCATTTGCTCTTGAGTGTCACGGAGGGGTTCTTCCCGAATAGCAGAATGCCAGCTTTTGTGAGTTCAAAATTGCCAGACTGTCCGACTGCAAGGCCGTTGTCCTTGAGGAATTGCCAGTCATCCAGTCCTTCGCCTTCGGTATCCTTCTTGTACTGACGCAGTAATGACATGTCCAAATCCTCGAGTGACGCAATGCCCGATTTCTCTCTCTCAAACTCGATGGCACCTTTCTCGTATTTGAGCCGCATGATCTCCGTAGAACCTATTTTGACGTTCTGTCTTCCTTTCCTCACAAAAGTATCGCCCCTCTTCAATGAGTGCACGTCGTTGCTCTTTTCCACTTTCACAACGACGAGCTTATCCTGCCGGCCGACTGTGTTCTCTATCCCGACTTCAAATGATGTCCAGTGCATAAGCGGCGGCACGATCTCCTTTTCAATGAGTTTCAAAAACTCAGAGACATTATCCGGTTTTTCACTGATACCAATCAGGCGCATCGCCCCCTCCGATTTAGTCGGATCCTCCAGACCGATAACAATGTAGCCGCCTTCGGTATTTGTAAAGGCGACTACGGTCTCCAGCAGTCTTGCCGGTTCAATGGCAGCTCTCTTGCATTCAAACGTGGACCACTCCTCGGTGTCCAAAAAGAGCCGAACAATGTCTTTATCTTCCATAATTATCCGATGGTATCAAAAATAAAGCCATTGGCTATTCCGGCACGAATGAGATTCTGCGTTTCATGAATGTCCTGTATTTCCAGTATTGCCCACATGCCGAATTTGCCGGTGTTATTGACAGCTGGAATCCACAGCTCGCGTGCAGTTTTGACTTTCGTCGCTTTCTTATCATCTTTCCTGCCTGTCACTTCAATCAGCAGATTGAATTTCTTCCCGTCCGGCATTTGCAGCACGGCGATAAAATCGGGAGTGTAGTGGTGCGCTGCGCCCTGATGTTCATAAGGGATGGTGAAGCCAAGATTTTGGTTTTTCACATAGGCGAGTACTTCCGGCATCTGCTCGAGCTTCTTCGCCACTCCCTGCTCCCATTCCTCCGTATCGGCCACGACATAGTTGATGTGGCTCTTCACTGTTGGTCGCACCTCTTTCGTTGTCAAAAAGTCCACGTAGCGTGTTGATCCTATGGTGTCATACGGGGCTAAGATAGGCAGCAACTTTTTGTCCTTCTGGCTTTTGATATTTTCCGTGACGATCGCCTGCTGAATCTTCGTCAATGCACCGGAAAAGTAGGAACCAACGGTGAGGTAACCAATCACCATGCGGTCTTTGAGGACGATATACTTTTTTACATACTCTTCTGCGATTTTTTGTAAATTTGGAAACAGCCAGTACTTCACATCCCCATCAGCATCTTTGTAGTAGCGTTTTAACAAACTCTCTGCCAGTCGTGTGATTACTTCCCCTTCACGACGCTCCTTAATTTTCTCAAGTGTCTCCGTTGTCTCCTCTCCTATGATACCGCCGCTCGTGACCTCCGTCGGTTCATTCTCGATGATCGTTTTCGATTCTTCCGTGAAGCGTGCGGAAAGCTTTGTTTCATTGAGTTCGTAACGATATCCCTCAACGCGTGGGAAAGTTATTTCATATTGCCCCTCCCGATCAGGAAGAGAACGGACCCTATGGATTACTTTCGGCGGTTGCGGCGGAGTGACCCCAGTTACTTTCAGGAAACTGAATGGCACTCCATAGACTTCGGCATACTCGGGAGAGAGAAGTCCTGTGGCATCGTCTACTCCGTAATCAACACGCCGGAGAGCGCGACCCACAACTTGTTCGCAGAGGAGCTGTGTCGAGAATGCGCGAATGCCGAGAATGTGAGTGACGGTGTTCACATCCCATCCCTCGGTGAGCATCGAGACCGAAACGACGCATTTTATATTTTCCCCGAGCCTGTCCGGCTTTCCGACAGTATTCATCACTTCACGCAGGAGTTGTTCGTCTGTCGGATCATCCCGTCCTCGGAAACGCTGGCGATAGTCTTTGTGAAAATCTTCAATCTCTTTGGCGAAGATTCTTTTGAATTCATCGCTGATTTTTTCCCCGCTATCAATCTGTGCGCTGTCAATAATAAGCGTATTCGGACGATCGAGGAAGCGCACGCCGTCCTCGTTGCGGAAAATTTCCAAGTTGCCCTTTTCGATTTGGATCTGACCGCTCGCAGTTTCCCGTTCAAACCCCGCAATCCAGCGATAGACCAGTTCGGAGACGGTCGTGTTATTGCACACAATAATCATCACCGGCGGCATCACTGCGGGATTTTCCTTTCTCTGCTTTTCGTATTCCCGATGGTACTTCTCGTAGTTTCCGTAGAGAGATTGCAAGGCTAACTCGAGCTTTGTAGGTAAATTGAAATTCGATAAATCATAATCTCCAGTTTTCCTTCCTTTCTTGGGGAGGCCGTCGCGTACGTAAAGCCAGAGGTTGCGAAATTCCGGCTCGTCATCCTTGGAGACGGTATCGGATTCGATGGGAAGCCGCGGTATTTTCACAACTCCGCATTCGAGAGCATCCAGAAGCGAAAAATCGAACGTCGTCCATGGAAAGAGCGTGCCTTCCGGATAGCCGGAGCCGCTTAGAAAATACGGCGTGGCTGAAAGGTCGACGACGGCATTCACGGCAATCTTTTTCGACAGTGCTTCCAAACCACTGATCCATACCCGCGCCGCTTTGTTGTTTTCATCGGCTTCTTTTCTCTCTTCTCCGGAGAGTTTCTCTACACTCGGTTTCTCGCGGTAGCAGTGATGAGCTTCATCATTGATGACCAAAACGCGCGGCTTATTGAGAACACTTTTGAATGCGCGATTCACCATGGCGTTTGGCGTTTCTTTCATCGCCTCCTCTTTGAGGATACCGGCTGCCTTCATCACTGCTCCAACCTGAAAGCGCGGATTTTGCCGCAATTCCAATTGGTGATAGTTGGTAATGAGAACCGTTGCCTGTTGCAGTAGTTCGAGATCCTGATAGGAAACGACATCGCGTTGCCGGTAATAATTATGCGGATCGTTTGGAAGGAGAACATTGAGACGATCACGAATAGTGATGCCAGGAGTTATAATCACAAACGCATCCGTAAACCGTGTGTCCTGTGGGTAGCGGATTTTATTCAGAGTGTGATAAGCAATGATCATCGCCATCACGACCGTCTTCCCGGATCCGGTGGCCATTTTCAGTGCAAGCCGATACAGGCCCGGGTTGGCCTCCATGTTTGCCTTTTTGAGCTCGTTGATTATCCAATTTTCCCCTGACTTTTCCGCGACTTCGTTGATATACATCAACGTTTCCAATGCTTCGATTTGGCAGAAGAACAACTTATTTTCTCTCGTTTCATCCTTCCAATAAGCAAGGAGGTCGCGTGAGGTCTTGGTAAGACCAGAGTAATTGCTGGATTCACGCCACTCTTTAATTTTGGCTCTGACCTTGTTAATAAATTCATTCTTTTTTTGCAGCTCGCTGCCAAAGGCACCATCGGCAAGATTCAAGTCGAGTTGCTTCTGCTTTGTTTTTGCCCTCGGGACAGGAATGTAAAAACTGCTCGGGCGGCGACTATCCAATACTTCGTCTGTTAGGCCTCTCTCATTAGAATCAAAATGTTTGCATGGCTCACTGTAGGGCGAGTTCAGAATCGGATTTTGAGTGAGTGCATCGGCCATAGACTAACGGGAAAGTACATCCTCCACAGAAATACCAAGCGTCTTCGCAACCTTCGCCACCACAAACACCGACGGCTTCTTGATTACTCCCGTCTCGATCTTCGTCAGTGTTGTATAAGGAACATCTGCTTTTCTTGCGAATTCATCCTGTGAAACCCCATAGGCGCTGTACATACACCAAATACTAGCCAATTCTGCGAAGCTTGCGAAGCAGAATGGCTGTAATTGCCGAACAAAATTCGAGCGCAGCGACTGGTGCGAGGTTCCCCGGAGGGCCGCGCCACTGGGGCTGAAACCCGCATACTTGCCCCCCTCACCAGCGATCCCTACGATGTCGCCGATGCGAAAGCGCTTCGCCACTGACGCAGGGCTCAACCAACGTGTCCGGGATTGGTGGCACTCTCATCCCTTCAACTACTTCGTCGGAGACGAGGAGGGCTCGTGGGCTTTCTTCCGGAACATCGACCGAAAGTTCCTGAAGTGGATTCCCTTCATGCAGGAAGGCGGCTACCCCTTTCTCACCCGGTACGTCGACATGGCGGGGCTCCGGGGAAAGCGGCTGCTGGACATCGCCTGCGGTACCGGCGTCCTCACGGAGCAATTCGTGCGCATGGGGGCGGACGCGACGGCGATCGACATCACGCCCAAAGCCGTGGAACTCACGAAGAAGCGCCTCGCCCTCTACCACCTCGCCGCGAACGTCCTGGAAGCCGACGCACAGAGACTCCCCTTCCCGGATGGATCGTTCGATTTCGTCTGCGCGTGGGGCTGTCTGATGCACATGCCGGATACGCCGAAGGCAATCGCGGAAATTCATCGCGTCCTGAAACCCGGCGGTTCGTTCATCGCCATGATGTACCACGCAAACTCCGTGCATCTCCGGTACTGCATCCAGCTTGGCCGTGGCATCCTGCGGCTTAAGTACCTCCGGTACGACAACCAGTCACTCATCAACCGGTACACGGACGGCGCGAGGGTAGGAGGCAACATGCTCGCCAGGTTCTACTCGCGCAGGGAATTCCGGGGGCTCTTCTCCGCGTTCGAAGACGTGAAGGTCGAAGTCCACGACAACCACGGCATGGTGAGTCAGCTGCCACACCCGCTCCTGCCGCTCGGGAAACTCCTCCCCGCACCGATGAAAGAAGCCATCTGCCGCTCCGTCGGGATGACGGCGATCATCACGGGGAGGAAGGCTTAGCGGGTAGCAATCAGCGGGTAGCAATCTTCGTTGGCGTTAATAACTCGGCACCAAATGGGTGGCGTGCGCCACGGCGGGGGCATGAGGGCGGACGTTGGCGCACACGCATTTTCTTTTGGTTCTTTTCTTTGTGGCTCGGACAAAGAAAAGAACGAAGCAGACCGCTATCCGCTCATCGTTCTACCCTGCTATCATCACCCCATGAAACGTCTCTCCGTTGGCATCATCGGTCTCGGGTACTGGGGACCCAATTGGCTCCGGAATTTCTCCGCCCTCGAGGACTGTACGCTCGCCTACGGCTGTGATCTCAGGAAGGAACGGACTTTGAAATTCGCGCGCCTGTACCCGGCGACGAAATTCACGCAGCGGGTCCAGGATCTACTGAACGACCGGTCGCTTGACGCCATCGTCATTGCCTCCCCCACCTCCACGCACTTCGACCTTGCGAAACGCGCGCTGAAAGCCGGTAAACACGTCCTCATCGAGAAGCCGATGACTTCCTCCCCCGCGGAGGCGGCCCGGCTCGTCGCGCTCGCGAAGAAGATGAGACGCAAACTTCTTGTTGACCACACTTTCGCGTACACGCCGTCGGTACGGAAGATGGCGGAGCTCGCCGGTAGCGGCGCACTCGGCGGCCTCCTGTACTTCGATTCGACGCGTATCAATCTCGGGCTCATCCAGCCGGACTGTAACGTCTTCTGGGATCTCGCGATCCATGATCTCACGATCCTGGCGGCCGTCGCGGATCTCACGAAGGTGACGGAAGTGTACGCGGTGGGGAGCAGGCACTTCACGAAGCAAATCGAGGACGGCCACCTGCACCTCACGTTCCAGGGTGGCCTCGCCGCACACATCCACGTGAGCTGGCTCTCGCCGGTGAAGATCCGCCAGACCATCCTCGCGGGGCGGCGTGCCATGGTGCTGTACAACGACACACAGCCGAGCGAGAAAATCCGCATCTACGACCGCGGAGTGGACCGGGACCACGAGCGGCCGGACCCCTTCTTCCCCAAATACCGCAGCGGGAACATCCTGATTCCGGCCATGCCGCTCACCGAAGCGCTTGCAACCGAAGCCCAGCACTTCCTCCAGTGCATCCGTGGGGAAGAGAAACCTCTCGTGTCCGGAGAGGACGGCCTCGAGGTGATCAAAATCCTCACCGCCGCGGACGAATCGCTGAAGAAGAACCGTCCGGTCAAAATCACCGCAGACTGAATGTTCGTTCGAACATGAATCCCGTTATGGCGCGAAACAGCCGCCAATGGTAGCGGACGTACCGAAGATGGTGCGCAAGAGGAACGGAATCCCGGCGGAAATGTTCCGGGAGTTTCAGGAGTATGCGACCGAGGATGCTGAGCATGATGAGCGGTTCACGGAACATCACCCACCGGAGGTAGAGCCCCCACGTGTAACCGCTCGCCCGGAGCCGCTCGATCTCGAGGAGGATGTAACGGTCATCTTTCGCGCGGAGCGACTGGACGGAGGGGAGCGGCACGTAGAGCGGATGTCGAAGCGCAATCTCGAGGAACGTGGCGTCGTACTCGTACTTCTCGTGGACGGTCTTGCCCTGGCGCAGGGTGGCGCCGCTGCGACGGTGGTGGACGCGCGGCATCACTTCCTGGAAGACGTCGCCGCGGATGCGCGGTACATCAGCGATAACGGGCACCCGGCGGATCTTGATAATGGTCTTGGGACCGACGGTCTTGAGGATCTCACCGATCTCGGCCACGGCGCCACTACTCAATTCCTCGTCGGAATCGAGGTAGAGTACCCAGTCGTACGCCGCCGCATCGCGCTGCCGCAAGCGCATCTCCGTAAAATCCTTCACCCGGACGCTCTTCTCCTCCGTGTCGTACTGCCGGAGAACCCTGGCCCCGTACCGTTTGGCGATGACGACGGTGTCGTCTTCGCTGTTCGCATCATGCACCAGCACTTCACCGAAGGGAGAGAGGTTCTTGAGGCACCGTTCGATGGTCCGAGCACTGTTGCGGGTGAGGATCAGGACGGAGCAGGGAATGGACTTTGGTGGAAGCATTGATAGAAAGTATTGCTATATTGCTAAATTGTTAAATTGTTTGCATGCATTCACTGGTGTTCTTGCTTGCTAACAATTTAACAATATAACAATTTAACATTTGCGTATATCAAGCAACTTCATGCAGCAAAATCGATCTCCCAGCTCTCCCTCCTCACTGGCCGACATCCGAAGCTCTCCTTGAAAAAGAAGAGTCCTTCGTTGATTTTCGTCCCGCCGTCTTCCGTAGAGACGCCGAGATGCAGGACGCTGCGCTTCTCCCGGATGGCGAGGCAGAGAGCCTCCTTGAGGAGGAGATGCATCGGATGGTACTGCTGTGAAGCGTAGTCCTGCGCCATGTAGAGCGTGTAGAGCGCCCGCTCGTGTATCGTCACCAGGATGATGCCACCCACGAGTGCTCCCCCGCGCTTGGCCGCCAGCAGTCGCACCTGCCCCGAGAGCAGGGACTTGAGCGACTGGATCTCCCCCTGCGTGTGGGTCGGCTTGGCGCCGTGACGCTTCGAGAGAACTTCGCCGAGGAGCACCCAGAATGCGGGGAAATCGTCGCTCAAACCGACGACGACGCCTCCGCGCTCCGCCTGCCGCACCATGTTCCGGCATTTCCCGGTGAGTGACGCAGGAACCTGCTCCTCCCTGAGACAACGAAGATCCACTGCCCCGTCCATTTCACATCGCGTCATCCGCCACCCCTGCTGGTAGAGCCAGTACTGCTGGTCCTCGGACCACTCACGGTGCAGGCTCACGGGCGGAAGCCGGAGGAGGGAGATTCTCCCGTACCCCTCTGCGCGCGCATGTTCCTTCAGGAGTGCGAGCATCTCGCCCGTCGTGTTCATGGGAGAGCCGAGCGGGAGCA
>JBBAAJ010000009.1:0-21058 GCA_041658365.1 Candidatus Peribacteraceae bacterium
GTTGGATAAACGGCCGGTCATGTCGGCTTGGTCCTGCGCCGCAGTCGTTGCTCTCGGCTTCCTTTCCCTACAGGCACATCTCGCCGTCCTGTTACTTACTGCGGTTTGTCTGCTCTGGATCGCCCGGCGCGTTTGCTTCCCCTCGATGCGGTGGATCGTTCGCGCCGACATCCATTTTGTCGTCGGCATTGCCGCCGCTTCAGGCATCGCGGCATTTCGCCTGCTGCCACTGGCCGCCTACGCCGCTCTCTCTACCCGCCAGGGCGCATTCCTCGATTCATACTTACAGAGCGTAGGAATCGGCAGCGGATATTTCCTCCGTTATCTTTTCCCGTCATCTCCGCTCCCGCTCCCCGAAGGCTCCTTCGCCAACATTCCGTTTCTCGGCGCGGGCGTACTGGTATTGGCGGTTTTCGGCGTCCTCATCGGCAGGAAGAAACCTCTCATGTACGGGTATCTCGCGATATGCGCGTTTGTTTTCTCGCTGGCGTTCTCTGCTTCAATTACGTACCGCGCGCTTAGACTGATTCCTTTCGTGGAACAACTCGGCGACCCCACACGCTATCTCATCATCCCTCAACTTATTTTGATCGCGTTCGCGGTGGAAGGGCTTCAGGCTCTTCGCTTGCCGCAAGCCCGACGAATCGTCAGGATCTGTTCGATCTGCACCATCGCAGTTGGTTCTCTGCTCTTTGTCGTAAGTTGGATGTCACCCAAAGATCCCAAATATTGGCTGGCACTGAGTAATCCCGATTTTGCCTGGCTCATGTTCGGAGGCCTTCTCACCGGCATTCTGCTGCATATTTTTCAGCAAAGAAGTTTCAGCGGCGATTTTGACCATGCGATTCTCGCAGCCTTCGCCTTTCTCCTCTTTCTACAGGGGTACCGCGGGACATACGCCTCGAGTCTCCCGCGGGCATTGGAATTTGTTCCGCCCGCAACCATTCTGTCTTATGATGACGCTACGGTTTTCCCATTCCTGGCATACCAGGGCCTGGGGGCGTCGCCTCTATATCAACACTTCGGCTCGGACCTCAAATCTCTCGCTGCTCAAACCCTCCATATTCCCAATACCAATCTTCTGCGTGGAATACGCAACATTACGATGTTCGATCACATCCAACCGGAGCGTCTCGATGCACTGCTTGCCGCCATCGGCTCGGAATCAAGCCATATTGTCAGGAGCAAAAATGAAACTCCTCCCGGCGTCGATCAGCTGCAACGGCAGCTCATTCAACGGTGGCATATACTCAAACGTCTCGGCATTTCGCATGTCATCACTCCTCTCCCGCTGACCGATCGCAGGGAAGTCACGAGTATTTTCCTTCTTCCGGAGGCCTATTTGTACGACGACAACGGATCTATTATCGGGTATCAGAAGCCTACGCGGGCCTACGTTTATGAAGTGCCGGATACCCGGCGCCATCTCTCCGCGCCCGCGTCTGTTGTAACGATTCTGCCGGATGGGGAAGAGGCGCGAAACCGCGTACTGAACGACGTGAAAGGCGAGGTGACGGTTATCGAATGCCGGGATTGCGGCGTCACCGGTGAAAAAGGCGAGACCAGGCTCACTCTCCTCGAACGCACTCCGGTACTTACCCGCGCCCGGGTGGAGACGACCGCAGAGCAGTGGATCGTCATCCGCAGGGGGCTGCTTCCCGGGTGGCGGGTAACTGTGGACGGAGCCCCGGCCCGGGCGGCCATCGCCGACGGCGTCCTTATCGCCGTATCTGTCTCCGCAGGAAAACACGACGTCGCAGCCACATTTTCAATGTTCGATATGCTGAAAGATTCGGCTGTTCTTCTCCTGTTCCCGAAGCGAACTCCGTGGTTTTCATAATTTTTACTTCTCAAATGCGAGATCCCCACATGCAGTGTCCGGACAAGGCTTGCCAGGCAAAGCAGGACGCCCATTGGAAACAACGTCCGGAAAGCTTCGCCAAATTTTACCGGCGACCGTCTCTTTTCAGTCCTGCCGGCGTCGTTTCCCGTTTCCTGGATGACAGAACCGCCGCTCTGGAAACGTTCATCGATTGTCATGAAGCCGGCCGGCTCCTCGATGTCGGCTGCGGTTCGGGCGTACATATGATCCGTTTTCTCGACCGTTTCGCGCACGTCGCGGGCGTGGATTACTCCAAGGCGATGATCGCCCTTGCCCGCAATGCTCTGATAAAAAACGGGCGGGACAATTGGGAGCTGAAATGCGCGGATGCCGCGAGTCTTCCTTTCCCTGACAAAAGTTTCGATGTCGTAATCGGTATGGGGCTCCTGGATTACGTTTCCAGTGTGTCCGATGCCATCGCTGAATTCACGCGCGTCCTGAGTCCCGGCGGGCAGATAATCGTCACTGTTCCAAAAAGCCCTTCTCTCTTCTCTCCGCTCAGGTCGCCTGCCGGAAACCTGGTGAAACGGTGGCTTTTCAACCTGCCACCCGTCGGCAATGTGCAGACCCGCAAATCCCTGCAGACGCTGTTTGATCATTCCGGCCTCAAGCTTCAGGCTGTCCGCCCGCTTTGGACGGCGATGTGGATGGTGAAGGCCTTGAAGGAGTGATGGGCGCCGCCAGATCGTCACTCACTGACCCCGCGGGATGTGTCATTTTCTCTTCGCACGCTCTCTCATAAACCGCACAAGACAGACGAACGAACGCATGCTGTCACGGAGAAGCCGGACGGTGGACTTCTTCTCCGGATTGCGAATAAATACGACAGGTACGGCGCTGATTTTCAATCCAGCATCATAGCTTCGTACAGTGACCTCCGTATCCCAGAACCAGCGTTGATCTTTTACCTCTTTCAGCAGTGGAACAATCCGTTCACGACGGAAAAATTTGAACCCGGACTCGGTGTCGAACGACGGCATTCCCAGCAGGAACCGCACGAGAAACCGGTAACCCTCCGTCGTTATGTAGCGCGAGAAATTCAGGAACCGCAAGGTATAGCGACGATTTGCGATCACCATATCCGCGTCTCCGGAGACAAGGCTCGCGAGCGCTGCCGGAAGATAACGGGCATGAATTTCCAGATCGACATCGATGAATCCGACGAAACGACCCGAAGCCGCCTCAAATCCGTCCCGCACCGCCGCACCTCTCCCGAGATTCTTCTCATGGAATATCGCGCGCATGCGATGACGAGGATGAACCGCAACATACTGGCGGATGAACTTCGCAGTGCCATCCGTGCTTGCGTCGTCAACCAGGATGACTTCATATCGAAGCGACATGTCATCGAGGGTCTTCAGTATTTCATCGAGGTTCTCCGTGAGATGACCGACTTCCTGGTAACAGGGAATGACGAGGCTCAAATCAAGCGCTTCGATTCCCGGCCCGGTTGAAGATTTTTGTCCGTTCACGCATGAAGTCACTCCGCGTTCGGGGTGAAAAAACTGTTGCACGCTTTCGATGATATATGTGCATTCGTCATCCGTCATCTGCGGAAACAGCGGCAGCCGGACGATGGACAGAGAGATCCGTTCTGTTACCGGGAATTGACCGGGCCGCGTACCCAGACGTTTGTGTCCGTAGGGGGAGAGGTGGAGCGGGATGTAGTGGAAGTACGCCTGGATACCGCGTGCCTGCAAATACTCCAGTAACTTGTCACGGCGCCCCGTGTCCCGCACCAGGAAAAACGCCAAATGCTCATTGGGAGTGGCGTATTCCGGAATTTCCGTAAACCTGATGTGCCCTTCATCTACCAGTGAAGACAGCTCTTCCCGGTAACGATGCACCACGCGCCGGCGGCCGCGCAGGATCTCCTCGTAGCGGGACAGCTGCACGGAGAGAAGCGCTGCCAAAATAGCGGACATCGTGTAACTGCTCCCTTGGCAGACCCAGGTATACTTGTCGATTTCACCGCGGAGAAATTGGCTGCGGTTCGTTCCTTTTTCGTAGATAATCTCCGCCTGCCCGGTGAACTTTGGATCGTTGATGACGAGGGCGCCGCCCTCTCCCGAGACGCAGTTTTTTGTGTCATGGAAGCTGAAGCAACCGAACGTGCCGAGCGTTCCCAAAGGCCTTCCCTTATATCGGGCTCCGAGTGCATGAGCGGCATCTTCGATGACGTGCATTCCTCTGCTTCCGGCGATTTCGGAAAGCACATCCATGTCACAGGAAATGCCGCCGTAATGGACCGGCATGACCGCGCGTGTCTGCCTGGCGCATGCTGCTTTCATATCCGCAATGTCCATGCAAAGCGTCCGGTCATCTATATCCACGAGCACGGGCGTGCCGCCGCACTGCAGCACCGCGTTGGCAGTGGACACGAAGGTGAAACTCGGAACGATCACCTCATCCCCCGGTCCGATGTCTATGCAGCGCAAAGCCAATTCCATCGCCAGGGTGCAGGATGTCGTGAGCAGCGCCCGGCGCCCGTCCGTCAATTCGCGCAGAGCTTCCTCGGCTGCCTGCAGACTGTCTTTGTTGCTCCCTATGTTTCCTCCTTTCAGGAACGCTTTTACCGCATCGATTTCGCGATCGGTAATCCAAGGCGCGGTATGAGGGATATGACGGACTGACAAGGCGGGAAAACTATAGCACAACGACATGATGCATCCGGGAAATCCATATCCAATATCCAAGATAGCACGTCGAAAAAAGAACAAACTAAACGGCGATAGGAGCTCTTATCCCCGGATGCGGATCGTACCCCTCGATCACGATATCCTCGAAAACATAATCGAAGATGGACTTCCGCCGGTTGAGCTTGAGGATCGGAGGCTGCTTTGGCTCACGCTCCAGTTGAAGCTTCGCCTGCTCCAGATGATTCAGGTACAGGTGCGCGTCGCCGAAGGTATGCACGAAGTCCCCGGCTTTCAGGTCGCACACCTGCGCGACCATGTGGGTCAGAAGCGCGTAGGAAGCGATGTTGAAGGGAACGCCGAGGAAAATATCCGCGCTGCGCTGGTAGAGCTGAGAGCTCAGTTTCCCGTCCACGACATAAAACTGGAATAGGCAGTGACACGGTGCCAAAGCCATTTTCCCGATGTCGGCCACGTTCCAGGCGCTAACGATGAGCCGCCTCGAGGTAGGATTTTTTTTGATCTGCTCGATGACAGTACTGATCTGATCGTAAGTCCCGGTGGGCCCGGACCACGCCCTCCACTGCTTGCCGTACACAGGCCCCAAGTTCCCCTCCCTGTCCGCCCACTCATCCCAGATCGTCACCTGATGGTCCTGCAGGTACTGGATGTTCGTCTCGCCTTTCAGGAACCAAAGCAGCTCATAGAAGATGGATCGCGTATGCAGCTTCTTCGTGGTCAAAAGCGGAAACCCTTTCTGCAGATCGAAGCGCATCTGATAGCCGAAGATCGAGAGTGTTCCGGTTCCGGTGCGATCATCTTTCTTCGCTCCGTGGTCGAGGACATGCTGGAGGAGACTCAGGTACTGGCGCATGATTAAAGTTTACACCGTTCCGGCCTCATATTGTCACCCTTGATCGCCTCGTATGCGACACTGTACGCATTGCTCGCGTTCCAAACCGTGAAACCGCATAATCCGGCATCGTAGACTGCTTTAATCTCGTCGGTTACATCTTGGGTCGAAACTCCATAACCCTGAATCCACGGCCGGAGTTTCTTCGATTCCTCCTGACCCAAAAGCTCCCGGTACCCCATGAGCGTCCGATAGACGAGGAAGTAGTTGCGGCTGCCCGGATCTTTCCCGGGACGGTAGTAGTGATTGGGGGCGAATGTCGCGGGATACGCCATGGGCGAGATCACATCGACAAGCGGCGCGAAGCGGACGACATCCTGCCCGAGGGTTTCGAGGTTCTTCTGGTAGTCCCAGCCGAGAATGGCATACGTGCTGATGCCGAGTTTCGTCTTCGGGCCGCAGCGGTTGATGGTGTCACGCGTGGCACGGAGGAAGGTCTCCACCTTGTCGGCTTTTTCTTCGCCGGAATACACGCTGAGCGCCCCGAATTCCGCCGTGGAAAACCGGATGTAATCGAGATTGATCTCATCAATGCCCGCCGCCGCGAGCTCGCAGATCACCTCCATGTTGTAGGAGATGGCGGTCTCATGGCTCGGATCGATCCAATCCTTGCTCAAGACTCTCCCCGTTTTCGGGTGCCGCACGCGCGTCTCGGATTTCTTGGACGTGAGCCCTGCATCCTTGATCGCGACGAAGCGGCCGATGGTATAGAGCCCGCGTTCGCGCGCAAGACGAAGGATGTCCGGGAGCTCGTAGAACGGACGGACGAGACCAAACTCCCTGGCCATCGGCGCGCTGGAACGGAAGAGCACCGAAGCGCCTTTCACGTCGAATATCAGCGCGGTTCCTCCGGCACGGAGGAGGCTCTCCACCGTCCCGGAGAAAAAAGGATTGCGCGCGACGCTCGAGGCCGTGAGATAGACCCCCACCTGATTGTCAAATCGCGGAGATCCGGGCGCCTCAGGAGGGCCGTCTTGCAGGATAGCGCCCGTTTCAGACGGAGAGGAAAAAATCGGCGTGGAAGATGGCGCAATTGGCGCCGCGAAATTGCCCGGGGAAACGGGGGCTGCCATATGAGAAGGTACGGCACCGGTATCGAGGGACGGAGGAGCGGGTTGTACCACCATGTCCGTCGAACGATCCTGAGGGGGTACCGAGGAGAGGAGAAACGCAGGGAAGGGAGCGGGCCTCGTCCACCACACAACAACGAAGAAGACGGCCAACGTGAGCGCGGCCGACAAGGTGGTGAGTGGAAAACGCGGTATCCGCACCGGCACAGCATCAGTGCGTGCCTCTTCCGCGAAGATATGCTCCGGCTGCCGATTCTTACCGGAAATCCGGCCTGATTCCGGGAGTCCGACAAACACCACACTCGGGAGGAGCTCGGCAATTGCCCGGTACGTACGGACAGAGAGAGAGGAAATGGCTTTCTCCTGAGATGACATAATAGAGAGTTGGTCTTATTGTTATATTATAACATATTTATACTTTTTATCAAACAACACTCGGACTGGTAACTGCTTACTGACCCTGCAGTTTTGTTTCCTTCGGTCTTACGAATCACTTCCATTCACGAGAGCAGGTATCCTCGGCGGCCGAAGCCTTGGCGAAGGCTGCTACCTGCGTTTGTTGATCACAGAAGGGACTCGTCGACCGCGGGTAGATACCCGCTCCCAATCAATTCATACCCGTTTACGATGAGGAAGTTTGGTTTTCAAACACAGAGTCAGTGAGCAGTTACCTCGGACTTATGCGATGTATCGACGCTTGAACGGCTCCGTCTTTCCCGGCAAATGCTTCGGCGTCGCCGACGCCGCATACCTCCAGGCCATTTCAAAGATCTGGCGCTGGGTCTCTGCGACTTCCTTGCTCTCGATGATCACGCCAAACATGTCACGGTCGCCGCGGATGCCGGAGTCAAACGAGCAGATAGCCACCTTGTGATCGTAGATGTTGATCTCGTTCGTGAAATCGAAATCGGAAGCCGGCACGAGCCGGATCTCCCTCAGACGCTGCCGGTCCTCGCCATGGACGCGCCGGCCCGCCTCATCGTTGGGAGCGATGCCACGGAGGTGTATCCCGCGCTTCACCCGCTCCTGTACATACTCTTCGTCATAATTCGGCCAAAATTTTCTCACGACGGCCGAGTTCGCGAAGTTAAGGAGCTTCCCCTGCGCGGTGAGTGTGTCGCCATACACATGCCGCATGCCTTCCCAGCCCTCGAAGTACCGGACGCGGGGTTTGCGGTACTTCGCCCCCTGGAGGGAGCGGAGCTCCGGAAGCACACGCTCGAGAGCATCGGCATTCTTCCTGGCCTCCAGCGCGACGAATTCGGGCGCGACGGGCGCGTACCACTTCGCGCGCATCTTGCGTTCCACCGTGAAGTACCCCCGCTGGACCAGCTCCTCGAGCAGGTTGTACGATGTGATGCGGTTGACCCCTGTCACCTTCGCATACTCGGACGCTGGCGCGGTCCCGAGCTGGAGCCCCGCGAGGTAGAGCTGTGATTGTTTTCCGTCGAGACCAACGGCCTCGAGAATATGAACGATGTCTTTTGCCATCTATAGAGGAGGATACATGATGTTCTTTGTTGTAAAAGATATGAACACTACCAAATGCATCGGAAACCCGCACTCGGAAACGGCTAGGGGGATATCCGAACATCCGTTCATCATTGCCGCGAAGGCCCAAGGAGCGTCCGCAGTTCCGTCTCCGAAGGATGGATGACGTTCGTCTTCCGCGCGCCGTCCGGGCTGAGGAGGACAAAGGTATCGGGGACGATCACGCCATAGGTGAAGCGCGCGCCCGTGGACGAGCCGTAGTCCAAGCGATACGTCGAGAGGAGGGCGGATCCGGAAGCGTAGACGGTCTGCAGCGTCCGGTCGCTCTGCGACGAGAAAGGGTCTGCAGCTTGCGCGAAGAAGAGGAGAACGCTCTCCCCTTTCCCAACAAGACGGGGGCTAAAGAGGGTATAGACCGGCTGTCTCGCAGTAGCTGTGGCAGCAATACTTGAAACCATCCCCGACTGACTGGCAGGAGCCTGCGGCGCAGTCGCTATAGATTGGGGTCGGCTGCAACCGGCCAGAAGAATCAGGCCGAGAAATGAAATGAATCGTGGCATCCGCATACGTATGGAATATACACCAATGATCGATGTGAACTTGTTCATTGTTTACTGCTAACCGTAGACGACGGACAAACGAATTTGAAAACGCACTCGGGACAACGGGGTTTGCGGGCAACGCAGACATCCCTGCCGAGGGCGATGAGCAGGTGGGAGATATGACCCCAGTCCTCCCGCGACGTCTTGCGCATCAAGTCAGTCTCGATAGCGTTCTGTGTATTCTTCCGCGTGAGCTGAAGACGCCTCGAAACTCTGTGCACATGCGTATCTACGGCAATCCCCTCGTGAATGCCGAAAGCCGTGGAAAGGACCACCGCGGCGGTCTTGCGCCCGACCCCGCGGAGCAGGAGAAGCTCCTCCATCGTACGCGGCACCCTCCCGCCGAAGCGGCCATGGACCATGCGGCAACTCTCCCGGATCGACCGTGCCTTCACCCGGAACGTGCCGCACGACCGAATATCCCGCTCCAGGACACGGACGGGAACGCTGAGATAATCCTCAGGACGATGATACTTCCGAAAGAGCCCCGGAATGACCCGGTTCACGAGAGCATCCGTGCATTGCGCAGAGAGAATGGTAGCGACGAGAAGCTCGAGAGGCGTCCGCCAACGCAGCGTGCAACCTGCATCGGGGTAGAGCCGATGAAGTTCAGAGAGCACGAGATCAATCGTCACCTTTTTCATAAAAACGTGTGAAATGTAGAATGAAATATGAAAAACCCCGCGGTGTGCAACCCAAATTCTACATTCTACATTCTACATTCTACATTCGAGGGGTACTCTTCGACTCCATGCCAGCTTTTCCTCCAATCACCGTTTTCGACATCGAAACCACCGGCCTGGATCCGAGAAAGGGGCACCGGATCATCGAGATTGCCGGCCTGCGAATGGAGAACGGAGTCGCAGATCCCTCGAAGGCATTCATCTCCTTCGTGAATCCGGAGCGCCTCATCCCCTGGGAAACCAAACAGATTCACAAGATCACCGATGACATCGTTCACAACGCGCCGGGGATCGAAGAAGTCCTGCCGAAATTCCTCGCATACGCAGAGGGATCGGTCCTCGCCGCACATAACGCGGCGTTCGACATGAGTTTCCTCGAACACGAAAAGGAGCTTTGCTGGGGATATATCGATCTTCCGGAATGCCTCTGCACGATGCGGTTAAGCCAGGCGCTCTTTCCCCGGGAATTCGGCCACAGCCTCGAAGCAGTCGCTCGCCGGCTGAAGATCCCGATTCCCTCTCAGCGCCATCGCGCGCTCCCGGACGTTCAGCTCACTCTGGAGGCGCTGCTCAAGATGCTGGAGATGAAGAACATCGGCTCCTTCGAGGAACTCAGGAATCTCTCGAGCTTGAAGATCCCTGCCTGACACTCCAACACAGACCCAAACGCAAAAACCGCTACAATATCGCCAATGGCAGTACTGCCCATCATCACCGGTCGGGGGCAATCCATCCTTCGAACGAAGACGAAGAAGATCACGCGCGTGACCCGGGAAATCCTGAAACTTGTGAAAGATCTGGAGGAAACGACCATCGCCTCGAAAGGCGCGGGGCTCGCCGCGCCGCAGGTGAATCGCCCGGAACGTGTCTGCGTGGCTATGATCCGGCACAAACTCACCCCGCTCATCAATCCGGAGATCACCTGGAGGGGTTCTATGATGGAAACAGCTGAAGAAGGATGCCTGAGCCTGCCGGACGTCTGGCTACAGATCACCCGGCCGACGGAAGTCATCATCCGCTTCATGGCAGCGAATGGGAAACAGCGCGAGCTCAAGCTCCAGGGTTGTAGCGCGCGGACCGTCCAACACGAGATCGATCACCTGGACGGCGTGCTGATCGTGGATCACGTGTCCACTGCACCTCCATCATCTGCCGCACACACGACAGAGCCACTGTGAAGAAACCGAAAAGTCCTGTGAATTCAAGTACAATACCGCGCGAATGGAATTCGAAACCATCATCGGCCTCGAGGTGCACGCGCAGATGAACACGAAGGCGAAGATGTTCTGCGCCTGCGACAATGATGCGTGGGGCAAGGAGCCGAATACCGTGGTCTGCCCGGTCTGTATGGGACACCCGGGGACGCTCCCCGTCCCGAATCGCGCCGTGATCGAGAAGGCGATCCGCGCCGCAAAGGCACTGAAATGCACCGTGAATCGCCGGAACCACTTTGACCGGAAGAACTACTTCTACCCCGATCTTCCGGCCGGTTTCCAGATCTCACAGTACAAGTTCCCGCTCGCCTCCTCCGGCGCCATGAAGTTCTCCGTCACAGATCCGAAGACTCTCAAGAGCGAACCAGCCGAATGCCGCATCCTGCGGCTGCACATCGAGAACGACGCCGGCAAGCTTACGCACCGCGGGAATCATTCGCTCTGCGACTACAACCGCGCGGGAACGCCGCTCATGGAAATCGTGACGGAGCCGGATCTCCGCTCACCGAAAGCCGCCAGCTGCTTCGCCGAAGAATTGCGCCGCATCCTGATCGCCGCGGGGACGAGTGAGGCCGACATGTACAAAGGCATGATGCGGTTCGATGCCAGCATTTCCCTGCGCCCCAAAGGGGACTTTAGGCTCTACCCCCGGGTGGAAATCAAAAACCTCAATTCGTTCAAAGCGCTTGAGAAAGCCCTCGGATACCAGGAGAAGGTTTTGAGGAAGCTGTGGGAGGAAGGCAAGCCGCCCGACGGGGAAACCACCGTCGGTTGGATTGATGAGGAAGAACGAACGCAAATGCTCCGGGACAAGGAATCCGCGGCGGACTACCGCTACTTCCCGGAACCGGACATCCCGCCGCTGGATTTGGACGAAGCGTTCGTCGCTTCGATAATTTCCGGAATGGAAAAGCTTCCCTCCGAGATCAAAACCGCATACACGGCAATGGGACTCACCGAAGCCGAAGCTACGATGCTCGTGGATCAGCCGGCGCTCAAGGAACGGTTCGATGCGATCAAAGCCAAGATCGGCGATGCCAAGCGGGCATCATCACTCGTGCTGACCCAACTCGTCGGTTTCCTGAATGCACACGAAAAAACGATGGAAGAGGCGCCCTCCGTGCAGGAGATGGTCGCTCTGGCCGAAGCGATCCACTCGGGAAGAATCAACACGAACGCCGGAAAAGAAGTACTGGAGAAGATGGTGATTTCCGGGAAAACGCCATCGGAAATAATCAAGGAAGAAGGGATGGGCCGAGTGTCGGACCCTGCGTTACTCCAGAAACTCGTCGAGGAGGCGATCAAGCAGAACCCGAAAGCGATCGAATCCTACAAAGCCGGCAAAACCGCCGCCCTCGGCGCCGTCGTCGGCTGGGTAATGAAGCAGACGAAGGGGCAGGCGGATGCGGTGAAGGTGAATGATCTATTGATAGAGAAACTGACATGACAAGAGGAAACCGACTCCTCGGACTCCTCTTCTAATTCGCCCTCTCCACATACTCCCCTCTCTCCGTATTCACCTTGATCTTGTCACCCTCATTGATGAACAACGGAACGTTGACCGTCGCCCCGCTGTTCAATTTCGCGGTTTTGCTCCCGCCGGTCGCCGTGTCGCCTCTCAGACCGGGCGAGGTCTCAGTAACCTCAAGCGTAACTGAAACCGGCAGTTTGATTCCTATCGGATGCTCCTCGTACATCAAGGCATCCACCTCCAGTCCGTCGACCAGAAACATCACGCCTTCGCCGATGGTTTCATCCGGAAGCTCGAACTGGTCGTAGGTTTCCATGTCCATGAACGCCCGGCTGCCCTGACCGGCATACAGGTACTGGACATGGCGGTACCCGACCGATGCTTCCTCGACTTTTTCGCTGCCCTGGAAGTTTCGGGCGACGATCGCGCCGGTCTTGAGATTCTTGAGCTTGCACTGCATGTTGGCCTTGCTCTGGCTCTTGCGACCGAACTGCGAGGCAAGGATGAGGAACGGCTCGCCATCAAGGGTAATGGCACGACCGGGTTTGAGCTCGGTTATCGTATACATAGCTGCGAAAAACTACTTGAAGAGCGATATGGAAGTCAACTTAGAGACTCTCTTTGCCACGCAGCACGGGCATCGTGCCTGTGTTCCGGGGCACGATGCCCCGGCTCCGTCCCTGATTCAGTAAGCTTCATGCTCATTCTTGGATCGGAAAAGACTCTGAGGACTTTTAGTCCTAAGTCCCAATCCCTACTTCCCTTCCAACTCATCCCGCAGGTTCTTGATCTCGGTATTCACATACTCGCCGCTACCCTCGGGAAGGGCATTCTTGAGACGCCGCAGGAGCGTGCCGCGGCTCGGATCCCCTCTGAGCTTCTCCATCTCGAGAAGCAGTTGGTTATAGCGGCTCAGCGGATGGCGGAAGAGGAAGATACGATTCATCATTTCCTTCACCCTCCTATTGAGCTCCTCATCGGAGACGAGTGTTTGTTCGGGCGGGAGATACTGCGCGATATCACTCACAGCCGCAGCGATGAGTTTGTCCCGGGGCGCTGTCTTGATGAGCCTCGACGTCGTGGCGAGGAGCGAACGGGCTTCTTTCTGGAGAAGCGGGTGAGCGCCCTGTTCGCCGAGGAGCCCCTGGAGATACGGCCGGACCTCCGCGTAGGCGAGGAGTCCGCCGGTGTAGTTGCGCTGGGTGAGCGTACGGTTGATCTCGGCCAGTGTATCCACGAGCACGTAGCCTTCGATGTCACGCGCTCTGAGTGTCGTGTCCGGGATGGCCGCACTGACCCCCAGGACCGCATCGCGGACAAGTTTCACATTGGCTCCGGTCTCGGCCTGCGGAGTGCCGAGCGAGGAACTCGCCTCGGCGATCTGCTTCTTCACGAGGAACTTGACCAGGTTGTCCCCCGTTCCGCTCGCCATCGCGATGAGCGAATCGCGGTACTCCGTGAGCGGGACAGCGGCCTCCGCATCCTGCCCCTCCCGGATGAGGGCTATCGCCTCGCTCAGGCGCGTATCGGCCTGCTGGATGCGCTTCTCCGTGCGGCCGTCATGCGTGAGTGTGAAGAGGACGTCCACCTCCTCCGCAATACGCTTCGCCGGGTAGAAGAAAGACGTGGGGAGAATGTTCGCCATCTTTGCCCGCCGTTCCTCCAGAAGCTTCGATAGCTCCGTCCGATGCACCGCGTCCTGTCCCAGGTTCTTCGACGCCCACGATTTCGAGAAAGCGCTCGCCGGCAAGTTGATGATGTTGAACGCAGAGGACCCCCGGGCTCGCACTTCTTCCCCCGCCACGAGGAACGCGACCTGTTTCCCATGCTGGAACGTCGCGCCGCGATCGTAGACGGATGCCACCGCGCGATGGCCGTCCTCCTCGAGGGAGGCGCTGCCGGAATTCAGGGCGAGCGTGCCATGGATCGTATCAATGGAGAGGCTGTCCAACACCGGCGAAAGAAGCCCGAGCGCCCAGATCTTCCCGCGCACGAGCGTCGCCGTGGGACTGAGTGCCGCACCCTGTGCCTGGTCGGAAACTTCATGGAGCTTGAGCGTCGTATTCATCCCCAAACGGAGCACCCCGTCATCGTTGAAGATAATGGTCGCTTCCGCGCCGGTCGTACGCACCATCACCGGACCGCGGAGAATCTCCGGATGATCAACCACGCGCCACATTCCTCCCACATAGATCGTGACATCTTCACCGGCACCAGGGATGAGCTGCACACCGACGTCCGCACGTGTCGTGGGAGCCAGGAACACGAGCGGCATGGCACGGAGCAGGAGAATGAACACCGCGAACGCGGCCGCCCAACGCAGCGCGCTATGCACTCTGGGGGCCGCGGCGATAGGCTGGAGACGCGAGAGCGCCGCCTGCCGAAGAGCGGCAAAACCCTCCCGAGGCACGGAAGTGACTTCCGCCAGATCCCGGAGATCCGATGCAAGCGGCGACCAAATGGCGCGGAGAATGCGATCCTTCAGCCGAAATCGTACGGACGGGTCCGGAACCGTGTGCCGGACGGCATCGAGGAAAGCTGCCGGCTGAATACGCGCATGAATTTTGGACCCCACACGTTCCCGCAGCTTTTCGCCTGGAACGACGCTTTCGGTGAGCCGCCTGAGAATCTGTTCATCGAGCATAGAAAAGCCAGTCTGCGCTTACTAAAACGGAAAGACGGGGATGTCGTTACAAGGATTTCGGCCTTCGCTGTGCTGCCCGGGAAGGAGCGTTTCCAGTTTCTTGAGTCCCCTGAACTTCAGCTGCCGGACGTAGCCTTCGGTCATGCTGAGAGAACGGGCGACCTCGCTATGCCCGAGTCCGGCGACGTAGTGAAGCAGGAGAACATCGCGGTAGTCCTTAGGAAGCTTCAGGAGCGCTTTTCTGACCATCGCAACCGTGAGCTTGCGCTCCATGCGCCGCTGCGGGTCGCTCTCCCTGTCTTCGTCCACCGTCTCTTCGTCGAGGTCATCAAACCCGCGCGTGTTCCGGTAGGCATCGATAACTGTGTAGCGCGCGATGCGGAAGAGCCAGGCCGTGAAGGGAATACCCGTTCGCGGCCGGTAACTCGAAAGCTTCTCCCACGATTTCACGAAGATATCGGCAACCAAATCCTCCGCAAGTTCCTGCGGGAAACGGAAGACGACGTACCGGTACACGGGAGTCAGGTAGGCATCGTAGATCTTCCCGAATGCTTCGCTGTCGCCATCCTGCGCCTTCGCAACGAGGGCAGAGAGTTCCTCCGGTGAGAGCTGGGAGCTGGACATGGGGTCGTAGTATAGCGTAGCTAACCCACTTTTTATTCCCACTCAATGGTGGCAGGAGGCTTATTCGTCAAATCCAAAAAAACCGCATCGATACCCTTGAGCTTGAGAATGCGCTTCGTCATCCGCTTCAAAACCTCGGCGGGCAACTGAACGGTATTCGCCGTCATCGCATCCAGCGATTCGATGGGGCGGAGAACGACCGACTGGCCACCTTCGACGAAGCCGCAGGGCAGAAGCACCACCGGAAACTGCCAGATTTTCTCATACAGATCGGCTTCGCGCATTTCTTCGTCGACAATCGCATCCGCCTCGCGAAGGAGATCAGCGCGTTCCTTCATGATGGAAGACGGTGTGAATGTAAAATCGGCGGGAACCTCCTGTGACGTGCAGAGGAGCACGCGGTTGAAGGCGGGAATACTGTTCGGAACAGACGTGGCAAGTTCGCCGTCTCTCTCGGTGACAGAGCAGGGTTCCGCATGGAAGAGCGCGAGTGCGTGGCGATATGTCCGCCCATCACCCTGAACTCCTACGGACCGAACCGGCAACACACAATAAGGGATTCCTATGTCCTCTGTCCTAAGTCCTAAATCCTCATCCGGTTCCTTCGCACACAAAATACGCACACCGAGCCCCGGACCGGGGAACGGATGCCGCCAAACCAATTCGTGCGGTAGACCAAGCTCCTCGCCGAGTTCGCGCACTTCATCCTTATAAAGCTCCTTTAGTGGCTCGACTACGAGCCCTTTCTCGATCATCTCCTGAATGACCTGCACACGATTATGGTGTGTCTTGATCCTGTCCGCGTGCTTGGTGCCACCGGTTTCGATGGTATCCGGATAAATAGTCCCCTGGCCGAGAAGCCAGCTTTTGGCCATTGGCTTTTGGCCATTGGCTTGTCCTGAGCTTGTCGAATGGGCTTTTGGCTCCAGTCCCATTTCCTTAAAAATTCTTTGCTGAACAGTAATAAAAGTGTTTCCAATGATTCTCCGCTTCTCCTCAGGGTCGTATACACCTTCCAAATTTCTAAAGAATTCTTCAGACGCGTCAACCACTTTCAGATTGTCGATCTTGAGCTTCTGGAATGCCGCAATAACCTCCTTCACTTCATTTTTCCGCATCAGCCCCGTATCGACCAAAAGTCCTTGCACACGGTCTTTACCAAGCACTTTATTGAGGAGCGTGAACGCGACCGTGGAATCTACGCCGCCGGAGACGAGCATAAATACTTTCCTGTCCCCCACTTCCCGAAGAATTTGATCGCCGATGTGCTGCGCGTAACTCTTGATAGACCACGACGCTGGTTTGCACAACTCCACAAAATTTCTGAGGATCTGCATCCCATATTCCGTATGCGCCACTTCTATGTGGAACTGCAGTCCGAAGATCTTTCTGGCCTCGTCAGAAAACCCCGCAAAAGCGCACGTCGGCGTCCGTGCTATTTGCACGAAGTTCCCGAATTCCCTCGAGGGAAGTTTACTGACCGTATCGCCATGGGACATCCAGACAACAGACTCGTGAGGAATACTCTTGAAAATCGCGCTCTCTTTGAGCACCTCGATCTTCATCCGACCGTATTCCTTCACTGCACCCGGCTTCACCTCTCCGCCAAGCACGTGCGCGATCCACTGGTGGCCGTAGCAGAGACCGAGGATAGGCACGCCGAGATCGAAGATTTTCCGATCGGCCTGCGGACTCCCTTTTTCATACACGCTCTGCGGCCCGCCGGAGAGAATGATCCCGGCAACCCCCTTCAGCTCCGAAGCCTTCGTATCAGCTGGCAGGATCTCCGAGTAATACCCAAACCTCCTCACGCGGCTCGCGATGAGATGCGCGTACTGTCCGCCGAAGTCCAGAACGACGATTGAACTCTTGTGAACCATATTAGGAAAAGAAATACAACTTCAAGACCGCGGCGTAGTCTCGGCGAAGCGAAGCGTAGCCGGACGAAGCCGGGTCGAGGATGATGATGCGCTTCCGGCTCATGTGCACACTGTACCGTCATGGACTGCGAGCGACAAAGGAGCGCAGGCCTCCATGCCCCCGCACGCTCATCTGCGGCAAACTCGCCGCAAGCAGGAGCCACAGCGAGTACGCCACCGCGCTATCCTCGAAAGCGTGGAGGAAGAGCCCGGCGACGCTCACGCCGAGGAACGCGAGCAGCACCGGCATCCGGAAACTTGTAAGCGGGGACGAGAGGAGGTAGCGGAGAACGAAGAGAGTGAGCGCAAGGGAGAGAATGAGCCCCAGTACGCCGAGCTCCACGCCCCACTGCAGGTACCAATTCTCGGTGAGGAGCGGACAATCGCAGACTTTCCCCGCAGGCAACCGGCGCGTCCCGCCGACGAAGACGCAGAGGTCTGCCCGCCCATCGGCCCAGGAGTAATCGGCGCCGAGCGGGAGGAAGACGCAGACGTCGCTCAGCGCATTGCTCGCGGGCCCCGCTGCGCCGAGCCCCATGCCGAGAGGATGCTGGCGGATGCGCGAAAGAGCCTGCAGGGGTTTCTCGATGTGTCCCTGAAACGATTGTGCGCGGACGACGAGATCTGGCCTCAGCCGGACGGCCAGCGTCCCGATCACCACGCTTCCGCCAACGAAGGAGAGGAGGAGGACTAGGAGGAGAACACGGAAACGAACACGGGACTCTGCGCGGCGGAGCGCAAGCAGGAGAAAAACCGTGACGACGGCGCAGGCGGCGACCCACGCCGCGCGTGACACGGTGAGCATCAGCGCCGCAAGGATGGTTGCGGAAGAAAACAACCAGAGGAGGAGAGGGAGAATAGTGAGCGGCCTTTCGCCGCGGAGATGCGCTCTCAGAGCACTGACCATCATCCAGAGAAGGATGGTGAGCGGCAGGAGAAGCCAGAGCCCCAGCTGATTGGGGCCGCTCATGACGCTCTGGATGCGGCGGACATCGAGTCCCTCAACCTGCTGGAAAGCCGCGAGAGCACCGCGGGGATCGTAGAGAGAGTGCGCGGCTGAGTACCCGAGAGAGGTGAAGAACGAGAGAGGAAGAACACTCGACACGACGCCGTATCCCGCGGCGAGAACGCCGACAACGGCAAGGGAGAGGAGTGCGCGGCGGAAGAAATTCTCCGACCACGGAACCCTCCGGAGGAAGAAGAAAACGACGAGCGGGAGGAAGTCATACTTCAGCCCGAGGAGGAAACGTTTGTTCTCCGCGGTCTGAAGACGAAAGATTCCCTGGAGTCCCCCGCCACCGGCGACGGTCGCAGGATCCATGGAAACGAGAGATGCGAGGATAAGCCCTGAGAGGATCAACCAATCGAGGGCAGAGAACGTCCAGGGGGACTTCCATCCGTCCGTCCAGTCGCGCGTGAAGATCTCGAGGAGAGCAAGGAGAACGATCACCGCAAGGAGACCCTCTTTCCAGAGAGCGAGCGCGGGAAGGGGTGCATGATTCGGCCCTGCGAGCAATTTCGTTCCCACCGTGACGAGGAACGCGTGGAATGGCAACACACAGAGGAGAAGGAGGGTCAGCCACTCACGAAGGCGCTGGAGCATAGAAGGAATGAACAATGTAAAATGTACAATGTACAATGAATACGAAAATTACTGAATGATCCGTAACCGTATTGTACATTCTACATTCTACATTTTTCCGAGCCTTTCCTCGTCCGTCCTGAATACTCGTCCCTTCTTCAGAACTTCTTCGACGAAATCGATGCTCTTCTTGCTCACATCCTCACCGTAGAGCTTCGGCGCGCGGCGCATGTCGTCATTGTTCCACGCAAATTCGATGATCCTGCGAATCACCTCCCCCCCTACAGGCGGCGCGATGAGATTGCCTCCGGCGATGGCGGACTCGCTGCGGTCGGACCCGAAACGGAGCGTCACGCACGGAACGCCGAGGGCATTCATCTCCTCCTGCATGGATCCGGAGTCCGTGGCGCACACAGCCGCACGGCTCATGGCGGCGACGACATCGCGGTACTCCGGCCATACCGGCGAATAGACGAACGTGGGATGCTCTTTCGCGAGACGCTGCACTTCCTCACGCAGGCCGAAGCGATCGAAGGCCGCCTCCGTCTGGTACATGGAGATGAGGAGCACCTTCCTCCCCTCAACCACGAAGGCTTTGAGCGCTTCATAGATAGCGAGGAAACGCTTCGGGGAGATGCAGTTCTCACGCCGATGGATGCAGAAACGGACGAAATCGCCGTCTTCGAGCACCGGGTAGCGATCGAACACCGTTGCTTTCTCCCCATTGGAGAGCGCCTCCTGCGTCGCATCGACGACGGAATTTCCCACCACCGCGATGCGGTCGTCCGGGAACCCTTCGCCGAGCAGGAACTCACGATCAAGCTCGACGGGAGCGAGATGGACTCCGGTCGCCGCTTCGCTGCAGCGCGTGTTGAACTGCTCGGGATACGGCTCCAGGCTGCCATTTTTCCAATTTTTTCGATCCTGGAGGAATTGGTGCCATGCAGCGATATCCCAATCGCCAGCTTGAAGCAATTGGCTTTTAGCTTTTGGCTGCCAATTGCCAACTGCCAATTGCCAACTGCCATAATCCGGCGTGAGCGTCCGTATCCCCGCCTCCACATGCACCGATGCAAACGCATGGCAGTAGCCGGCATTGCTTGCAGCCATCGCCGTCGTGGTGTCGCCATGGACGTAGGGAATGACGGTTTTCCCACGCGCTTTGAGCTCGCCGATCACGTACCCAAGCCGCCCGATGATCTGGCTCACGACCTCGCACATCGTTCCACGCACGTTGAGGTTGAAATCAGGCACCGCTCCGAACTCGCGGAGCATCCCTCCACTCAGGTTCTCGTCGTAATGCTGCCCGGTATGCCCGAGGAAGACCGCATGCCCTCGCGCCTGGAGTTCCCTGTAGAGCGGAATCTGTTTGATGATGTCCGGTTTCGTGGCGATGAGGATCAGGTGCACGGTGTCACCCGGCAGCTTAAGCGCCTCATCGAGAAAATCCGGCCGACGAAACGTGATCTGCTCCATTCCAAGCCGATTGTAAAGCAAATCTTCCTGGAACACTAAACATCATCCCAGCCCGAAACCTCTTTGGCTTTGGTCATCATCCAGATCATAACCAGGCAGGTCGTCAATGCCCGATACACTCTTCGCAAAAATAGATATGATGTTGTTCGGATCAATTTCGATCCGCAAAGGCTTACCGTTGATCGCCCGGCAGGAACCGACCAGTGTTCTGATTCCGTCGAATGTCTCCTGCTGCCGAAGCCCGGCTGCCTGGGCAACAGCAACCACCTCCGAAGTCAGGATATCTCGCACGCCCCGATTATCCACTCCCGGTATCTGCAAACTGGTCTTGAGAGGCTTTTTTTTGCCTGGCCGGTCGATTTTGACTTCAAAGAATCTGAGCATAAGTTATACCGTTGTATCGTTACAACGGTACATTATCTTTCCTTGCAATACAACATAATTTCTGCCGCCTCACAGTGATCAGCTGAAAATAACCGAAGTCGTTCTTGGAGTATAAATGATGTGGATGTAAGAATCACTTTTGGGCAAAATTATTTTCTCCACACAATTTGGCTATGATCCGGGTTAATTGATCTTCGCTGTCCCTTTGGCAATCATCCCCGGTACATCCCTTATTTTCTTATCTACGACTTTTTCCCCCTCGAAAACATATACGTAAGGAATCGAGCAGTTTATCTCCATCGTCGCGGCATCATCCGGAGACATGCCGTCAAGATTCTTGATGATCGGCCGCATACTGTTCCCATGCGCGATGATGAGCACATTCTTGCCCGCGGCAAGCAGGGGGAGGACGTACTGCCGAAAGAACGGCCACGTGCGACGCTCGCAATCTTCGATACTCTCGCCTC
>JBBAAJ010000010.1:0-20958 GCA_041658365.1 Candidatus Peribacteraceae bacterium
AGCAGGTATCTACCTGCGGTCGGCAAGAATAAGCCATTATCGTTCAACCGCGGGTAGATACCCGCTCTGGTGGATGTAAGAATCTTTTGGACAAAATTATTTTCTCCACACAATTTGGCTATGATCCGTTACTCGTTGTACGTTCTTCAACCCGCAACGCGGAACCCGTAACGAGTAACGGGCTTTTTGTTCGTCCGTTATACTCGCTCCATGTGTGGAATCGCGGGTATCGTCCATCTCGACGGCTCTCCGATAGAGACGGCACTCCTCGATCGTCTGACGGATGCGCTCACGCACCGCGGCCCGGACGGGAGAGGGACGTGTGTCCGCGGGAACGTCGGTCTCGGTCACCGGCGGCTGAAGATCCTGGATCTGACGGATGCGGCGGCGCAGCCCATGGTGAGTGAAGACGGCGAAGTCGCCCTCACCTTCAACGGGGAGATCTACAATTTCCAGGAGATCAGGCGATTCCTCATGGAGCGGGGGCACCGCTTCCTGTCGACCGGCGACACCGAGGTGCTTCTCCGGCTCTACTGCGAGGAAGGGGAGCGATGCATCGAGCGGCTCCGGGGGATGTTCGCTTTCGCGATTCACGATCGAAGGTCGGGGAAGCTGCTCCTCGCGCGTGACAGGGTAGGGAAGAAACCGCTCAAGTACTTCGTGAGCGGGCGGGTCTTCGCGTTCGCTTCCGAGCTGAAGGCGCTGCGCGTGCTCACAGAGTGTCCCCGCGAGATGGATGCTGAAGCCGTGCACCACTACCTCACGGCGATGTACGTACCCTCTCCGCATACGGGTTTCTCGGGTATCCGCAAGCTCGGGCCTGCGTCCGTCCTCACGGTGGATGTGCGTCACGGCAGCATCGGCGCAGAGCGACGTTACTGGGCTCTGCGCTATGAGCCGGAAGAGGGCGTGCCGCTTGAAATATGGAAAGAGCGGGTTCTCGGGACGCTCGAGGAGAGCGTGCGGCTCCGGATGATCGCCGACGTCCCCGTCGGCGCCTTCCTCTCCGGCGGCATCGATTCCGCGGCGGTCGTCGCGTTCATGGCACGGCACTCCCCGCATCCCGTGAAGACGTTCTCCATCGGCACTCCCGCGCAGACGCACAATGAGCTGCCATACGCCAGGCTCATGGCCGACCGTCTGGGCACCGACCACCATCCCATCGTGGTACAGCCGGACATCGTGCATCTCCTTCCGCTCCTTGTCGCCACGTATGAGGAACCCTACGCGGACCCCTCCGCCATCCCCACGTACCTGATCGCGCGCGAGGCGAGGAAAGAAGTCACGGTCGTGCTCAATGGCGACGGCGGGGACGAGAATTTCCTGGGGTACCTCCGGTATCCCATCCTCCGGTTCTCCCTCTTCTGGGAGCGGTTCCCTTTGGGTGTGCACTCTGTCGCGCTGTCGCTCGCGCGTCTCTACCATCGTTTCGCGCAGACGACCTTGAGCTACCGTTCCCTGCGCTTCCAGCAGTCCATGCCGATGCCCTGGCCGCAGCGGTATCTGCAGTACCTGAGCTTCTTCACCGAGGAGGAGAAGCGCCGTCTCTACCAGCCGGAGTTCGCAGCCGCGTTCCCGCGCACCGACGCGTGGTTTGCAGAGCTCACGGCGTCCGCCCGGGCCGCGCGCGCGACCCGTTGCAGCAGGCGGCGGGAATGGACATCGGTACCTACCTCGCCGACGACCTGCTCCCGAAAGTTGACCTCGGGTCTGCGGCTTTCGGGCTCGAGGCGCGCTCTCCGCTCCTCGATCACCGGCTCCTCGAGCTCACGTCCCGCATCCCTCCGCGCCTGAAGCTTCATGGCCTCGCCACGAAGTGGATTTTCCGGAAGATGCTCTCAGGTCTCCTCCCGCCCGAGACACTGCGCAAGCGCAAGACCGGCTTCCGCCTCCCGCTCGATCGGTGGTTTCGCACGGAGCTCAAGTCCTTTGTCTTAGACAGGCTCCTCGCGCATTCGTCGCCGCTCCACTCCATCCTCGCCCGCTCGGCACTCGAACAGTTCCTCCGCGAGTATCACGCTTCGCACGTTGATTTCAGCGACCACGTGTGGGCGCTCCTGTGGCTGGATGAGTGGATGAGACAGTACGTGATGAGTTGATTCCACATCGAACTTGAAAGCGATGAAATCCGCATCGGGCATACGATTGGCCTGCTCTTTCTCGATACTTTACTGTGGTTTCTTGGGAGACGACGATTTTCGATCCTCAAATGTAAGACAATTAAGTGAACCTTTCAAGCCAATGATACGTACCGAAACATCAATTGGAATTACATCGAACCCCTGTGATTTATAGACCTCGACTGCACGTCGGTTGAGTGCCTGGAGGTCTATTTTGCCCCGGAAGCTATAGACGGGGTTCTCCCTTGAGCCTGCGTAATACTGAGGGAGATAAATTTTCTTCGTCTCAGTCCCATCGGGGTTTTTGTACCGCTCGATGAGGGCATTATTGTACGTGATAAACGTTCTACCATCACGCAGGTAAGGAACGCGAACCACGGAGAAGCCTTTCTCCGTCAACTGTCTGCTCGCCGCATCGAGGAATTTTTTGTCCCCTCCATCGAGAGACTGCGCGACAAGAACAGTATGGTCATCCAAAGGCGTGATACACATGTCGATGTGAAATATGCCCTGTTTTCTTTCTTTCTTATCCCCGACCACAATCACTTTCTTGCCGAATTCACGCTCAAAAGTCGTAGCTGTCTCTTGCATCTGGATATCAGTCATATCTGGCCATTCCACTCTGCCGTCCCGCCGATCTCGTTTCCCTTCGTTGAAGCTATCAGCGATGTCATCAGATCCTATGAAGAGAAACTTATCCGTCGAACGCATATTCCCTCCCTGGAAATGTAGTGCTGACTGCTGAATATCAGTTCCTTCCACAGGAACAAGATTCGGATATGTATCGCTCAGACCACGCGTATAGAAATCTTTCGGTTTCACGATGGTGCCGTCAGCTCTTCTCACTGCGCCATCACGCACCCAAAAATTATAACTGTCATTCTTTGAATCAACTGCTCCCGCAAGGACAAAGATTACTTCGGGCGGGGGATATTGGATTCTGTTGTTTTCTAGAAATGTAGTGAAATTTCTTTTTTCTGCTTCATTTGCATAGACGCATTTAAGACGGAAGTCTGGCTCCTGTTTCTTCGCTGCCATGACCCGCGTAATGGTATGATAGAAATCCTCCATCGGAGCATTTGACGCAAGAGAGAAGGTCACACCGGCAATGCGCCCATCAACATTGGACATCAGTTGCTTCTGCTCAGGCGTTTTTTCCCGTTGCTCTTTCTTGTACGCCGGCAGGATTTCTTCCTTGGTCCTCTGTTCATCGAATTGGAATTTTCCCAGTTCTGGATATCGATAAGAGGCTGCTTTCACCGAAGAGATGAGTGACAACGTGATACGCACGCTGTGCTGCGGCTGCTGCTGAAGCTCCCTCGTACGATCAATCAATGTACGCTTCAGCATCATTGATCCTTCTGTAGATTGCTGCGCTGCCTTTTCCACTGAATCGAGAAAGGCACGCATTTTTTCTTTATTTATTGTGCCCGGATCCGACTGATTGGTCGCCTCAATGAATTTCGTAGAAAGTTCACGAATAGCCACCGTTTCCAAATTCACTTCAGGCGCAGCTTCACGTTTGTAGTAGAAGTTCCCTTCTTCTCCCTCCCTCTTTTGTATCTCCCCCCTATTCTGCGCTTTCCGAATTTCTTCCTTCGCTCTCTCTGCATTACCCAGAATCCATGTATACACATCAATAATCGTGAGCGGTTTCTCTGTATGTGCAGCATTATGTGTGGCCACTTCCTCCTGGATAGAGTGTTGCAAAGCCTCTTTTTTCAGCAAATCGTATCCTTGCAGGATCTCCTGCAATTGCAGACTCTGCTTTTCCATTTTGCTGGACTTTTTTTCTGCTGTGGAACTCACAGTATCCTTCACATCTATTTTTTCCGGAGGTGGTTTTATTTCTGGCAGTTCAGCAAGTCCCATATCTCTATGTGTATGTGAATATGTTCAATTTTTCCTCAGCGCCAGCTATATCCTTTTGTTTTCCAAAATCTTCGATGTGATGCTGAGTACGTTTGTAAATGGACCGAAGAATGACTGCCTTCTCTTCCTCGGAGAAACTTTCATTGGTTGTCTTATTTTTTTGTTTCACAAAAATATTATACCATATTATTAATAATGTAACAATGGCGTTAGGCCGCAAGCCACAACTGTTACCTCTTCCCCGCATCATGGATAATATTGGCAATTTCCTCCTTATTTCGCCAGTAGTGTCCCGTTAACTTTTTCACAGTGGTGAATTGGAAAATCACGATGGCTTACCAAAGCCATTTTTTAATGTTCGAGCGTTACTGTCCCGTAAAAGCCAAATCTCGTATCGCCATGCCGAGCTTGGGTCTTGGGAGGAAATGGTAAGCAAAGCGACCTTATGCCCGAAAATAGCACCTTCAAGAGGCAAAATAATACTGTCCCGTAAACATTTTGAAGAAAAACATGTCGGATTTGCGTGGTTTTCAGAATTTTAACGGGACACTACTGTTATTTCGCAGTGATTCTGAGATTTCACCATCAGCCTTGATGCTCACTTCCCCCACAGTCTTCCCCGTTTCCTTATCGATGACATCCACATTTACCCCATTAACGGTTCGCCGTACCTTCAACTGAATCTGCCGATCCTTGAACTCCTGTGGAAGTTTCAAGCGTTCTTTCACTGTCGCTTTTATCTGGTCAATTCGTTCATCGGTCAGACTGCTCCAGATCCGCAGATCCTGAGCATCATCCACTGGAAACTGTTTTGAGGCATCAATAGTACCCTTATTCGGCTGCTCCTCATTTTTGGCAGGAGGAACACCAATCATTAGAATCTGTGGCTTCGATCTATCAACATAGTACCGCTCCTTCTCTGTCGTACCTTTATCCTGCGATTCGATGACGAGATACCTGTTTCCTCGATCTCCTGGAAAAGCTCGAACCGTTTCAGTGGCTGCGTTGAACCTCGCCTGACCGGGGGCTCTGGACGAATCCCAGTACATTTTTTTGCCGTTAATCGTAAGGAATCCACGCGACGAGAAACTGACATTTTCCCCTGTAGTATCAATGAGAGTGACTGGCGAACCGTCAATCGTGATTTTCTTTCCTTCCGCAGTCTCCCTCTCCTCTTTTCTGGTAGCAGCTTCCTGAGACTTCTCAACTTTAGTACTGCCAGGCTGCTCGCCTTGTTTCCTTTTTGTCTCCTCGATCCTCTGCATATCATCAGCTGTCACGACATGAATGCCACCTTGGGCGGCTACGGCGTCCTTCAAAGCTTTCAGTGACGGATACTCTTTTCTGTACCCTGCGTAAACATCCCCGAATTTCTGGTAATACCCGCCTCCTTCCTTCGTAACGACCCACCCCGGCTGCAATCGGTTGTCGACATGCTTAGACCAATCGATCTGATCGGATGGCACTTGTTCCACGCTATTTTCTGTTTTTACTTCCGCAATATCTACATCAGATTTCTTACTTTTATCATTGACTCTATCAGTATCTTGCCCAAGCTGTTGCGGTTTCAAATTCTGAAGCTGATAGAATTTGGATTCTAAATTGTTGAAAAAACTCTTCTTTGAGCCCTGAGAATATTCTGTCTGACCGGGATTTGGATTCAAAAATCCAAGATATTCTCCTTTAAAATAAATCCCAACATTTTCATTGCCCGTCATCGGTCTAGCCCAATTATCATTGTCATCCCACGTCTTTTGTATTGGGCCGACTTTCACGTCTGGATAATCCTTCAGCCATTCCTGAAACATCTTCAATCTTTCCCCGGTTGGCTGCCGGACATTTGAAGCTAAATTTTTTGCTTCTTTAGCGACCGTCTTCTCTCCCTTGGTATCAGGAAGTGTGACTGATTTGATTGTGCCATCATGACGAATCATGATAGTAGCTACTATTTCTTCTTTATTTGTCTTTAGTGAAAATTCGGTGCTATCCCTGAAGGATGTACCTTTAGTAACAGTCACATTCTTCAGATTTTCTTCAAGAGCTCCTTTGAATAACTCTTGAAACTCTGGTGAATCGCCAGAAAGTTCAAGAAATTTCTTCCCACTTTCTGTAAATTTTGCCTTTGCTTTTCCTATTGCACTTTCAATCTTTAATGCAAGTTGGGCATTTTCTGATGTTTCTGCACTTTTTTTGCCTGCCTTGTTTTCATTATCGGCTTGATCAATAGCTTTTGCCGCAGCATCCACTTCCTTAGCAGCTTTACCGGAAGCCGATTCTGCCCCTTTGGTTCGCTCCTCAACACCTTTCTTGATTCCTTGTTCGCTTATCTCCTGCTGTTCCACATTCTGCTCAGAAACCTTAGGCTTTTCTTTTGGTTGCTCAATGTGAATAAGCCTTTGTTCAGCCTCAGAGAATTGATTGTGCCAAGAATATGTTTTTCCATACATAGAAAAGAAATTAATTAAAACGAAGAATTTGTTTTTCTACTTGGAGGAGTGTT
Source organism: Candidatus Peribacteraceae bacterium (assembly GCA_041658365.1). GTDB lineage: Bacteria > Patescibacteriota > Gracilibacteria > Peribacterales > Peribacteraceae > 2-02-FULL-51-10. Next base: position 6,493 of record JBBAAJ010000010.1, read on the forward strand.
TTCTCTTCCGAATCATGAGCCATATCTTCGACATACTTTCGGGCACTTTTTCTATAGTTATGTACGGACTCATACAGTCCGGTCACATACTCAGCAAAAGCGCGATCATATTCTTCGAGTGCTTTCTTATATCTCTTTAATCTCATCTGCTTTTCCTCATTAGTCTCCTCAGGATATTTCTGTTTTAGTTTTTGGAATTGTTCAGTTGTAAGATCCGGCTCGATCTTACTCATGAGCAGGTTATAGACTTCTTTGCCAGACAGGACTTTTGGAGCTGTTGGTTTTTTCATATTTTCTTACCATTTTAGCAAAATTAGGCGTTTTTTGCAATGCCTGTCTGAGTAACTGCTCACTGACGTTGCGTCGGATTTCAGTACCGTCCTCATCCCTAGCCCTTCTCCATCGCGATGGAGAAGGGAGTTGTTTTTGTTTTTTCAACACAAACAGTTCCCCTCTCCACCTCAGTGGAGAGGGGTTAGGGGTGAGGTCAAAGGAGAGTGGTTGTGAGGTCGTTCTACCAGGGCGACAACGTATATACTTCCACGCGATGGGCAGAAAGTGGTTCCTCGCCGGGGTCGCTCTGTACGTGCTCGTCGCAGCCGTGCTCTTTCCGTTTGTTCTGCATATTCCCGTTGATCTCACGTTCGGGAGCGATGCCGTCGGGTACAGCAGGACAGCGATCAACCTCCTGAAGCGGGGGTTTCTGACCCTCGACGGCGTCCATCCATTCCTCGACCGCGAGCCGGGGCAGAGCGTGTTCCTCGCACTCGTCTACGCGCTCTTCGGCGTCGAGAATCCGGTCGGGCTCTATCTCTCGCAGGGACTTCTGCTGCTTGCCGCCGCAGCCGTATTCTGCCGGGAGATCGCACCGCTCACCTCGCGGCGCGCGAGCGGGATTTTCTTCGTCCTCCTGCTCACGTCCGGCTCCGTCCTCCACGCGGTCTTTTCCGCGTACCGCGAATCTCTCGCTCTCTCGCTCCTCCTCCTCTTCACCACACTCTTCCTTTCCGCTTCCCGCTGTCCGTCATGGTGGAAGACCGCGGGCATGGGTGTTCTCCTCGCGGGAGTGATCCTCACGTACTACTCCTTTGTCCTCTTCCCGCTCGCACTCATCCTTCTGGCGCTCATCGAGCGGCGGCCCGCACAGCGAGGCTCGCCCTCCAGGCGGCCGCTTAAGCCTGTCTTTGCCACTGTTCTTCTCTGCTATGCCCTCATCGCCGCGTGGGGGCTTCGCAATTTCTCCTACGACGGCAGGTTCCGCGTGATCGCCGACCGGCGGACGGCCGTCATGTGGTACGTCCGCGGTGAGCAGGCGGAGAACATTCGCGGGCTCGAGCCGCTCAAGTGCCTCTGGTCGGAGTACATCTCACGAAACTGGACCGGCCGCTCTCCGGCGTGCAGTTACAATGCCCTGATGCATCAGCGCTGGCCGGAAGGATCCGAGACACAGACGGACTCTGGAGATGTCATCCGGACCGGCCAGGCGAAGATCAGATCGCACTTCCTCTCGTATCTCTGGTTCTCCGTGTTCGAAGTCCTCGAGCTCCACTTCCCGTACGTCGGCGGCGGATGGAGCACCGCTTTCAATGTCTACGCCGCTCTCACGGCGTTCGTGCTGTACGCCGGATTCCTCCTCGGGCTCAGGCGGCTCCTGCGTCGCGGGACGCTCCTCTTCCTCCTCCTCATCCTCTACAACACGGGCGTGTTCGTACTCACCGACGCCACTCCCCGGTACCTGGTCCCCGTGCTCTTCTGCTACGCGCTGTTCGCCGCGATCGGGTATGATGCGGCGCTGTCACCCCGCCGACCATGAGTACCCTGTTCACCGTCATCGTGCCGGCACTGAACGAAGAGGAGGGGATCGCGGCGATTCTGGACCGTCTCCTCTCGCTCGATCCCCGGCCGGAGATCATCGTCGTGGACGACGGGTCCATCGACCGGACGAGGGAAATCGCCTCATCGAAGGGGGTGAAGGTGCTCTCGCACCCCGTGCCCGGCGGCTACGGCCGGAGCCTGAAGGACGGGATACAGGCGGCTCTGCACGACATCATCGCCATCACCGATGCGGACGGGACGTATCCCGTCGAGCGCCTTCCGGAGTTCGTCCAGGCACTCGGTACCGGGTACGACATGGTGGTGGGAGCGAGACAGGGGAAGCACTACCGCGGGTCGTTCTTGAAGATGCCGGCTCGTCTTGCCTTCAAGTGGCTCGTGGAGTTCACCACCGGCCGCCGCATCCCCGATGTCAATTCTGGCCTCCGCGTCTTCCGCAGGTCGCAGTGTCAGCGTTTCTTCGGCGATCTCTGCAATGGCTTCAGTTTCACGACGACCATCACGCTCATCTACCACCTCACCGGGAAGTTCGTTCTCTATCAGCCCATCGACTACCGCGCGCGGATCGGCTCGTCCAAGGTCCGTTTTGTCCGGGATTCCCTGCGGACGCTCCAGTACATCACCGAGGTCATCGCGACCTACAATCCGCTCAAGCTCTTCGTGCTCCTCAGTGGGATTCTCGGCATCCTCTTCGTCATCTCCTTCACCTGGTTCTTCGTCACTCCGGAGCCGTTCCTGCTCTTCCTCGGCGTCCTCTTCCTCATCGGATCGTTCCTCGTCTTCGCTCTGGGCATCCTCGCCCATATCCACGCGGCTCTGCTCCGCTCACAGGGCGAAAAGTATATTGATGATCAAGATCTACCATTCCGCATGACAATTAAATAATGAACATGAAGGTTGTATTTGTAAAACATCCGGCTCAACTAGATATTCTAGCCGGTCAAAAAGCTAGTTATGACCATCTAGACTTTTCATTCTCAGAAAAATATCTCAACCAACTAAAGAGCTTGCTGGGAAATAAGCATTCCTATCAAATTATTCTTGAAGATGATGGCAACTTCGTTGGCTATCTGGCATCAGCAGAGACTTTGTGGAGTAATCACTTAACAATAATCGAAGTCTTTGTTTCCCCCGAATATCAGGGAAAAGGGGTAGGGAAAATACTCTTGTCGCACGCCATTGAATTTGCAAAAAAAGAAGGCTTGGCTGGACTGATTGTGCAGACAGAAAACGATAATGTTCCTGCTCAGAAGCTATATGAAAATAGAGGTTTTCAAAAATTTGAAAATAGGGAATGGGAAGGAATATCTTATAAACTTGCACTCTAAAAAAACCTTCACTCCGATGGGGGTGAAGGTTATCGAGATGCGGTTCTTGTCCCTCCTTGAAGGGGGAAACAAAAACACTGCCGGATTTTTCTGGCAAGAAGACTTATGTGCTCCTCTCCTCAATGAAGTGGTCCACCGATTGGTAGACCGAAATGTAGGAGAAGAACTCTTCTTTGATTGCCAGGTGCCGCAATCCTTCGATTGCGGGATCCCAGCATTCACCGACGAGGCAAATGCTGACGTTTGGAAATGTCATGGTGTATTTCAGGCACCAGACGAGCATCAACTCCACCAAGGTCCCGAGACTGCCGTTCTGAATGACGAACAGCTCGGAATCCTGAATGAGCCACCGCAACCTCTCGAACAAATCACAAGCCTTGCGTTCATCCGAGATGAAACGATTTGCGGCTTTCGGGTCAAAAGCTGCATTGGTGATGCCTATGCAATCGCCGTTGACCGTCCGGACGCCGCTTGCCACTGCTTCCATGAGACCGAAGTATCCCCCGCATTTGACGGTATACCCCTGCCCCGCAAGAAACATGCCAAGCTTGATTCCCTCCTGATACTCGGGAGAATCCCTCCCGAATTCGGATCCTCCGAATGTCGTGGCGTACTTCTTAACAATCATCATGTGCTCCTCCAAGGAGGCTGGTCGCTGTTTCAAGTAACAACCGTAGAAACGCATCTTGCGGCACCTGCCGGTTGTAACTCTGCTCAACGATGAGAAAGTGCTCGTACCCTATCCTCTTCAAGGAATCGCTGATCGCGTTCCACTTGAGGCTTCCGAAACCTAATGGCCGGAAGGTTCCCATGTGGGATTGCCATCGAATCGATTCCTTCAGATGGATGGCGCAGATCTGGTCACCCAATATGTCGATCCAGTCGTGGGCAAGGCCGGTGATATTGGCATTGCCGATATCCAGATGTGCTTTCACAAATGGATGACCGACCGACGTAATGAATGATCTGGTCTCGAGCGGCGACATCAGGAAGGAGTTGAAATGAACGTTTTCAACTCCCAAGACCACGTTCATCTCCTGCGCATGCTCCCCGAGCATTTGAAGTGCTTCCACCGCCCTCGACCACACATCCATGCTGGATTGTTGACGGTCGATACGGCCGAGTTCTGGCGGAGTACAGAGAATGCCCGGGATGACGACGATTGAAGGCGCTTTGAGCGCCGCTGCGCATTCAATCATTCTCAAGGCAAGGTCTCGAGCTTTGCCGCTCTCCCCTGCTTCGGACGAAGCTAGGGAGTATTTCCAGAAAAGTTCAGTGCATATGCCCGATGCGAGGCAGCCGTGGTCTTGAAGGACTGTCTGCATTGCGCGTAATGCCACCTGAGACGTATGCCACGAGAGAAGCGGATACGGTTCCGGAGCTTCTTCGAAGTTGACTTCCAAGGCTCCAAATCCCGCTCGTCGCGCAGCGGACACCCGCGGCGCAAACGGCATATCGGGCGGGAATGCCCATGTGTTTATCGAAAACACGTTTTACTCCCTGATTGGAATGCGTGCCCGGGCAGAACGCCCGGGCACTGGGTTTTACTTTCGGATCAGACAGTTGCCCAGAACAAGGGCATCTATCGAGGATGCGAAGAACGAACGCAAGGCATCGATGGGGCTGCCGACGATCGGCTCTCCGGCAAGATTGAAAGAGGTGTTCAAGACCATTGGCAGACCGGATTGTCCGCGATAGGCCTCGATCATTCTGCCAAAATTGCTTTCGGGCTCCACGAGTTGAACCCTGGCGGTGCCATCGACATGCACGACGCCCGGGATCAGATTCTTCCTATCTTCTCTGACATCGAGAAACCTGAGCATGAATGGCGATCCCTTCTCGGTATTGTGAAAGAATGCATGTGCGCATCCCCTCAAAACACTTGGACACAGAGGACGCCAAAGTTCCCTTCCTTTCGTACGGTTCACCCTATCTCTCAACTCCGTTGAATCGGGTGCAGCAAGGATGCTGCGATTGCCCAATGCGCGTGGCCCGATTTCGCTCCTTCCGGAGAAGACGGCGACGATAGCTTTCTTGCAGAGCAGTTTTGCCACCTCTTGATGCAATGCATCATCGGGCAGTTCCCTGTATGCAATGTTGAAAGCATCGAGTGTCCTGCGAATCTCTTCGTTGCCGTACTCAGGACCGAGATAGCACGAGGTGAGCCGCTGTTCCGTCGGGGTGATTCCCAATTCGAAGCTGAGCTGCAAGGCCGCTCCGACCGAAGTTCCCGAATCGTGAGATGCGGGGAAGATGAATAGATCTTCGACTTCGGGCATTTGGGCAATCTTTCCGTTCAAACTGCAGTTCAATGCCACTCCGCCCGCCAGAGAGAGGCGGGGACATCCTGTCCGTCGCACCAAGCCGGAAACCAAGTGGCAACCAATCGATTCCACGATATTCTGGACGGAAGCCGCGAAATCGGCGTAGTCCCGAATGTCCCGGTTGAGGTCGTACTGCCACTCATTCCTCAAGAAATTCCATTTCTTGGTTACGGAAGCTGCGGGGATATCGAAGTGATCGGAGAAGTAGTCCAACCACCATCGCACAATTGCCTCCGCATTGTCGTACTGTCCGACCGGGATGTCGGTGGAAACCTGCATTCCACTGAAGTCGTAGGATCCATCCCCCAGCCGAAGCAAGGGGAATGAATGCGAAGGACGTCCGTAGGAAGACAGCCCCATCAACTTTCCCGGATTTTCGCGGCCGAGACCGGCGTAGCCGGAAGCAGCCTTGTAGAGATACCCCAATGAGAATTCCACGGGGTATTCCTGAACGATCTTTATGCCTTCTTTTCGATCTCCGTAGGCCATCACTCCCGACGCTTTCTCTCCCTGGCCATCCGTGATCAGAATGGATGACGTCGGGAATCCCGAACACCAGAATGTGCTGGCCGCATGAGCCAGGTGGTGTGCGACGAATGTGCAATCGGGAATACGCCGACAAGGGAAGAGATTTCGAGGGAACATTCCCTCCAGAAAAGCGCTCTTCTTGTCGGCCCATATCGATTCCAGCAGGCGGGACATGTCCCAGCTGTAGGCGACATGGTCGACCTGATCGAGCGTGATCCCGAGAAACGCAAGGCAGTACTGCATTGCGGCGTGCGGAAATGCATCGAAGGCGTGCTTCTGCCGAGTGAATCTTTCTTCCTCGGCCACCACGCGTATACGTCCATCCTGAACAATACACGCCGAAGCATCATGTCCACCGTACGGTGAGCCGTTTATTCCAAGAATGATCATCACTTTTCCTTTCTGGTAATCATTCCGAGGTTGCTTCCAAGCCTGGCCAACTGAAAATCTGCGGCCCGGCTCAGAAATTTTTCGATACCTACATTCACGTCATGGCCCCAGTCGTCGCTGATGTCATGCAGAAGCATCTCCCCATCCAAGGAAAGACAACCGGAAGCAAGACACAAGTCGCTCTCGACTGCTTCGGGGGAATGATCTCCGTCAATGAAGACCATATCGAACGGGCCGTATCTACCGATATCCTTCCCGACTATGGGAATGTCCCCGAGGTTCCATCTATGTTTCCGCAGCCTCTCCGCCACCTCATCCGAGAATGACGTAGAAAACGTCCCGGGAATGAGAATGACATCCATGAGAGGCCTGAAGACGTTCAACATGTTCCTGACATGATCCAGAGTTCTGGTTCCATCATCACAATGACGGGAGCCGGAACCAATGAATCGATGCAGGGAGACGGGCAGGTTCGGATCGACGCAAATCAATCTCGCATCCTCCGAAGCCGCAGATGCGATGATGCCCGTACTCAGACCGATGAAGGTTCCCACTTCCAGAATATTTCGGGGGTGCCTGCATCGGATCCTTTCGAGAATCAGTTCCGCGTCTTCTTCCGTGATACAAACATGGCGGATGAAATTCTCCGGCAATCCTTTGCCGGAGAAGTAAGACAACACCATCTGCCACGTACTCATGGTGATGGCACCTCCCTTGGCCGTTTGGTTTGGTAACAATAGATTCTGCTTGGATCAAAATCCGGAGCCGTGTGCCAGTACTTGGCGGGACGGAACATCCGTACTTGATCCAACAGCTCAGCGTGCGCGAAGCGAATACCGATGCCGTACTTCAGTCTCATTTCAAAGTCCTCCATGTCGCCGTTCTCAACGGTAATACGAGGCAATGCTATGAGATCCGAATCGTGGCTGGCCAATGTGCTGACGCACGTGAGAGCTGCTTTGAAACCAGCTTCGCGGAGCAACGAACGCGCCATAGGCGTACATTCTCCGCTGGGGTAAGCGAAATATTTCGCTTGGACCCCGAGTTGACGAAGCGCACTCAGATTATCCACGATCTCTTGCCGGATTTCCTGAGGGCTGATTTTCGTGAAGGAGCTATGCCGATGGCTATGTGCCTGGATATCGACTCCTTCCAGGACGAGTTCCAGAATCTGCGTGCTGGAAAGCATGGGAATGTCGTTCGGCATGCATTGCGTTTCCCAAGCATTTGTCCTCCCGACATATGCAGTCGGGACAAACAACGTCACAGGAAACTTGAATGCCTGTAACACTGTCCATGCATCTAGGAAGTCGACATACCCGTCATCGAAAGTGATCACGATGCTTTTCGGGGGTAGGACAATCTTCCGAGAAAACGCGTCTACGACCTCGGATAATGGATGGACGGTGTATCCGTTTTCCTTGAGGTACTGCATCTGGGCTCTGAACGTCTCACGCGAGACGGAAAAACCAGATGCCTCCTCAGAAATACGATGATACATCAGGATGGAAACGGGATGCCCCAGTTCTTGCATGAACCTGGCATGACCCCATTTCTTCCTGATGCCCAGCCAATACCGAACGTCAGCAGCCATCCACAGGAGTCCTTCGTACAGTGATCCTTCCGCGCCGGCTGCGTGCAGCCGGTCGAAATAATCCTCCATGACCTGCGCGAGCAGTGAAGCCAATGCAGGATTTTTGAAGAACAACTTGCGGAGGACCAGAACAATCCACGGTGCTTGGTAATAGGCGCTGAGCAAAAGGGAATCTCTGACTTGGGGGTGCTTCGCGCACAGATCGACATCGGCTTTGCCCAACAGTTCGAAGTCCGCCAAGAATCGATTCGGCGGTTTCTCATAGTTCTGGACAGCCTGGGCCGCCCTGCAAAATCCGAATGTTGCTCCGTACAGCAGAAGGCGATGGCCGAGTTCGGAATCCTTCCTGCCCCAAACGGAGAAATTCTCATCGAATCCTCCAACTGCCTGATACAGGTTTCTCTTCAGAGAAAAGTGGCCTGAGCACAGCGCATCGAAGAAGGAAACATCATCCGTGAAATTCCTCTGCCAATCCTCAGTCCATTCGTGAATAGCGCTGCGGAAGAATGACGGTGTCGGCAAATTCCCCAAAGGGAAGTGGCCGATGATCACGTCATATCTGCCTTCTTCGTACATTCGCTGGTGGGCGCGCACTAGTCCCGGACAATATTCCATGTCGTCGTCCAGAAAGAGCAGTACTTTTCCCTGAGCGGCGTTGGCGCCGGCATTGAGGCCGACTGCCGCCCCCACGTTCTTTTCGAACTGTACGGTTCTGATTTCCGGAAAGTCCGAATGGAGCATTCCGGCCGTGTCGTCGGTACATCCATCGACGACGACGATTATTTCTCTGCAACCCTCGTACTCTTGGCTCTGAAGAGACTGCAACGCCTTCTTGAGCATCGAGCAACGATTATGGGTGGGGATGATGATGCTGATATCCATGTGAATCTCCATAAGCGGGGGGAGTGGAGATCGAAATCTCTTCCTCCCCCCGATGATCCGCTTCCCCGCCCATACGTCATGAGCAACAAGGGAAAACGGTTACGTTAATGCCTTTTGCAGGCATTCAATGAAACGCTGGACATGGCTCGATTCGGTGATGACTGCCGGCGAAAGAAAAATGGTGTTTTCAATCTGTCCGACAATGAATCCCTTCTCGAGCAGAAGAAGCTGCAGCCACTTGCTCGGGCTGTGCCTCCGATGGATTTCTCCATCGAAGACAATCGCCCAGAGCAAGCCGCAGCCTCTAAGTTCCAGAACTTTTCCGCTCATCGTGAGAGCTTGAAATGCCTCCCGGATTTCCTGCCCCTTTCTTTGACAGGCTTCGGGAGCATTCATCCTTGAAAGGATCTCGAGTGTTGCCAACCCTGCTGCGCAGCAGGCCGGGTGATTCAGGTTGGTTTGGCCGTGGCGGAAGTACCCCTGCCGGTCAAACGTCTGCCAAATCGGTTCCGCGACTATCGTCGCTGAGAGCGGAAGATAGCCGTTGGTGATTGCCTTGCCGACAATCAGGATGTCCGGAGGATAGTTCTCCGACAAGAACCACCTGCCGCATCTGCCGAATCCCGTCGTAACTTCGTCACAGATCAGGAGAAGGCGATGCTCGTCGCATATCTTCCTCATCTGCAATAGATACTCCTCGGGAATCGGAATGACGCCACCGTTCCCCAGGATCGGCTCGATCATGACCGCGCCGATGCTGGAATCTCCCCGCAGAACCGAAAGGATTTTGTCGGTATCATGGACATCTGTCGGGACATCCACGAAAACGAATCCGTCGGTCAGCGGCTCGAACGGCTCTTTGCTATAGCTCTCTCCGGAAGCGGAAAGAGCAGTAACGGTCTGTCCGTGATAGCCCTTCTTGAGAGTGATGATGGATGTGCGTCCGTCACGTCTCATGAAAGCCAACTGCCGGACGATTTTTACCGCCGCTTCCACGGCCTCAGATCCGCTGTTGTGAAGCAGTATCCTCGGCCGATTCACGGGCGACAAAGCCGCCAACTTGCGTGCGAGGCCCAAGGCTGCGACATTACCGAAGTGGGCGCCACGCACGTAGGGAAGCGTTTGAAGCTGCATCCGCACGGCTTCCACAATCTCGGGCTGCGAATATCCGAGTAGGACATTCCGGATGCCCGATTCAAGATCGATGTACTCTTTGCCCCGGCTGTCGGTCAGGACGACCCCGTTCGCATTCACCATCGTTATGGGATCCTGCAAAAAACGGGGCATGTCCGTGTATCCCAGCCATAGGGGGTAGTCTTGCATGTTCACCTTTTCTTCCTTTCGATCGTTGACATGAATGTCGACTCGAACCTCTCGCCGATCAATTCCGCCGAGATCGCTTCGGTGCGTTTCTTGGCGGCAGCGCCTTTCGACCTGCGAAGCGCAGGATCCGAAAGGAGCCTGTCGAGAATCCGATGCAGTTCTCCCGGCGAGGAGAACAGCAATTCCCTATCGCCGACCACTTCCGGATAGGCTCCTTCATCCGGCGCAACGACCGGAACGCCGACGGACATCGCATCTGCCATCGCCATGCTCCAGAGAGCCCCGATTCGCATCGGAGCCAGAGCAATATCAGCGGAGGCGATGGCATTTGCATAATCCGTTTGTGTTTCAGGGTGTTGAAACCGAGCGAAGGGAAATGTGCCGATCCATCGCTTGAGATCGGTAACGCTTCCATCCAGCTTCTCTCGGATTACCGAGCGCTTGTGAGTGGGATCTGTCACCATTACCGTGAACTCATGACATGCCGACAGATCTTTGAGAACGTTAAAGATCTGCCTCGTGCCATAATGTTCATATAGGCGATGGTTGTACAGAATGGTCGTAACGCCGCCCGGAACCTTTTTGCAGTGCTTCGAGCACTCGGGAACGGGCGGGGGAATGACTGTGAACTTGTTCGAGAGACCGTTGTTGTTTCCGGCTGCCCGAAGAAAAAGTCCTTTGCCGAATTCACTCCCGATGATGTTGCAGTCCGAGAATTCGGCCGATTCCACCTGGCGCCGCCAGACGAAATTGGCAACCGAATAGTCGTCCAAACTAGGATCGAAGATGACCGCTCCGTCCTTCACATCCTGCACGGCAAGATAGTGGTAGTACGTGACGCAGGGAATCCTCTTGCCCAGCATTTCGAACACCATCATCGCCAAAGGAACAGTTAGTTCGCTCTGATTGACGATGACGATGTCCGTGCCCGCAATTACGGCGGACAGCCTGGACCACAAATCAACCCAGGGAAAACCGAACCTCACGCCGTACTTGCTATGGGGGAAATCGATTTCGATGACTTTGATTTCCGATGCAAGATTCGGCATACCTTGCGGACCGACGAAGATGACTTCATGTCCGCATTTGATCAGTTCATGAAGAACCAATCGCGCGAAAACGTAGCCGCTGTCGGCCTCAAGATTCGAAATGTTGCTCACATTGAGAAACGATAGGATTTTCACGGTCAGTCTCCTTGTGACCAGATTGTCAGTTCTTGGAACACCTGCCTTTCCGCGTCAGCACAAGCTGATTGGATGGCTTCGAACAACCGCATCAACAAATCGCGTCCCACGATCATTTCTGCGGGGGAAAGCGAGGGTCCAGCGAGGACCGGGACGCTTCCGTCGGTTTGCTGATAATCGGACCGAATGATCCAATCATTCGCGATCGCATCTTTCTCCAATTGGGTGCCGGGGTGATGCACGGGGAATCCAACCCCGATGCTATCCGGTCTGCATCGTCGCAGCAGTGACGCGGTGCCTAGAACGCTCTTACGTGTTTCTCCGGGGAAACCGATCATGAGAAGGAAAGACAGCTTGATGCCGACCTCCTTCGTCTTAGCGGATACCCTAAACAACACATTATCGGAAACACCGCGTTTCAATCTTGCGAAGCGCAAAGCGGGATCGCCCGATTCGACACCGACGTTGATACCCTTGCAACCGGCCGAAGCCATGAGGCCCAGCAAGCTGTTGGGCAGCAAGTCGGCTCTGGTTTCGCACCACCACTCGATATCAAGTCCGTGTTCGAGGATGGCGGCGCAGATTTCTTCGACTCTTCCTGAATCGAACGAGAACACCGGGTCCCGGAAGAGAACTCGCTTGATCCCCAAGTCTCGGATCCCCATGAGTTCTTTCAGAATGCTGCCGCTGCTGCGGTGGCGCCACGTTCTGCCCTGAGTGAGAGGGTACGGACAATAGTAGCGGCACGGATAGGGACACCCTCTGCTGGATTGCAGAGTAGTACACTCTCCGAGCTTCGGGTAAGAATAGTGGTACCCGATACACAGATCACGACGGGGAAATGGCAGTGCATCCAAATCGTCGATGAACGGTTTGGGTACGAGCATCAGTTCTCCATCCTTGATACGGGCAGTTCCCCGGAAATCGCGGCCGAGCAAGATGCCGCTCAAGTTGTCTTCGCATTCTCCTGTCAGACAACTGCTGATTGGTGTATCAGCAAGAATCTTCTTGAGGATGGAAGGCTCTTGAGTATGCACTTTCCCGACAACAATGATGTCCTGTTGAGCGATTTGCGTCGCACACAAAATATCATTGCTGAGCGTCGGGATGGATAACTCGCAGATAACAAGATCCACGAGCATCTCAGCGAGTTTCGCATTGAGCCGCTCGCTTGAGAGATCTTCGGCCTGTGCATCAATGAGAGACACTGAAAACGTGTTCTGAATGCACGCGGCCAGTTGCAGATTGTCCAACGGCGGAAGGATGTATCCCGAATCCGCTTCAAACCCCAGGCCCCCGGCGTAGTCTCGAATGACTGTTTTGCCGGGTGACGGGGGCGTGAGAAAGCATACGTTTGTTCCAGTACTGATCACGTTGTTCGCCTTTCGTATTGTGGATTTCTTTCGAGGAAATGAACCAGACTCTGCCGCACATCAAGAATCTGTCCTTTGCGGGCAGTTACGCCCTTATTGGATTGATGCCATCTGTAGCGGTAGAGCACTTTCGGCACATGCACAAACTTCGCTCCTCTCTCTGCGAGACGCAGAGCGAGGTCGTAATCTTCCGCATGAAGGTACTGAGGATCGTAGCCTCCTATCTCGAGAAGCTTTGTCCTTCGGTACAACCTGACATGACCGAACGGAAGGAAATTGTCCTTTTGGCCAAGACGATCATGCAGAGAGACCAATTGCCTCACGGGATCGAGGGGGTCGGGATTGCGGACAATCTTTGTCCTGTTTCCCGCAGCATCGATGAATTCATAGTCCGAATACACGATGTCCGCGTCGGGATGTGCCTCCCAGGCCTCCACCGCCTCGGTCACCGTTTCCGGAAGGAATTCATCATCTGAATCCAAGCCAACCAACAACTCGTCGTTAACGCCGTTGATCGCCGTATTCCAAGCGACGGAAGTGCCCGCGTTCTCCTGGCGGATGATCGTGGCACGATCAGCGTATCGATGGAGTATCTCAGACGTTCCATCGTTGCTGCCGTCATCCACGATCAGCACCGAGCAATGCCGGTACGTTTGTCGCAGAGCACTTTCTATAGCGCTGACAACGAAGCATTCCTGGTTGAAAACTGGAATAACAATCGTCACGCGAATCATGATCTGATCTCCAATGTTAGGACTGTGAGTATGTGTGTTTCTTACTTTCCTTCAAATTACTGACAAGAAGCCGGTGTTTTGAAGGATCAACCAAACTCGCACAAAGTGAGCTTGGTTGACGAATATACAATATTTGTTACAGGTTTGCCATATTGGCCATATTGCCAAACCGCACGTCAGTAGTGTCCCGTTAAAGTAGCACCAGTTGAGGTGGCCCCGCGACTAGGCCATATTGCTGCTGCTGGGCTATAGTGTCGGTATGCGGCTCTCCGTGATCCTGCCTGTCTACAACGAGCGCGAGAATCTAAGAGAGCTCCTCGGAGAGCTGACCGCAGTACTTTCGCAGTATCCAGGTGCGCAGATCATCGCCGTCGATGACGGGTCCACGGATGGGAGCCTCAAAGAGCTCCGCGCTCTCACGGAACATCATCGGATGCTCACGGTGGTGGCGCTCGCGCGCAACTATGGGCAAACGGCGGCCATCGCGGCCGGGATGGACGCAGCCCTTGGGGACGTCCTCCTCCCCATGGACGCCGATCTCCAGAATGATCCCAGGGATATCCCGTTGTTTCTCCGGAAGATTGAGGAGGGGTACGACATCGTCTCCGGGTGGCGGCGGAACCGGAGAGACGCGTTCCTGCGATCGCTGCTTTCGCGGGTCGCGAATACCTTCATCCGATGGGCTTCCGGCCAGTCCATCCACGACTACGGATGCACCATGAAGGCCTACCGGCGGTCCACGGTGGAGCACATCGGTCTCTACGGCGACATGCACCGGTTCCTCGCCGCGTACGCGGCCATCCACGGCGCCCGCGTCGCCGAGGTGGTGGTCCACCATCGTCTAAGAACGCACGGGAAGTCCAAGTACGGGTTCGGGCGGGTGTGGCGCGTGATCCTCGACCTCTTCCTCCTGATGTTCTTCCTCCGGTCGCTCACCCGGCCGATGCAGTTCTTCGGATCCATCGGGCTCCTG
>JBBAAJ010000011.1:0-20845 GCA_041658365.1 Candidatus Peribacteraceae bacterium
GATATGCCGAAACAGAGCGGTGTAGCGCCAGCTCTTCGTCTGCTTCATCCGGGAGATAACAGCAGCCGCTTGTGCATGATGCTGAGTCAACTGCTTTTGAGTCTGTGCCAGTTCGGTGCGGAGAGCAGTCGTTGTCTGTTCGAGCCGCTGGAAATCATGGAGGCATCTCTGGTCGCAGGTTTCCGCGGTGATGAACGCGCGTTCGAGAGATTCGATATGGTTTCGGATGGGTGCGGCGAGAGTGAGGGAGCGCCAGAACTTCTGGAGAGGCGGATGCTCCTCAAATGAGCGGCAGTCGGCGAGAATCCCGAGGCCGAAGCTTCCCGGAACGATGACGAAGCGGAGGGTTTCTCCATGTTCCGCGAGGAAGTCCTCGATTGCGGTGAGGACGCCGTTCCGGGGACCGCCTTCGTGAATCGCGTTGGTGCAATTATCGTTAAACCCGTTGTCTGCGAGAGCGTCGTTCCCGATGGACATGCCTTTCCGTGCCCATGGATGGCGGAAGGCCTTGGGAATGCGGAGAGGATCGTGGTACAGGTCACGCCTGCCGTACGGCCAGCAGACATCGTGCAGGAGCACGAGAGGGAAACGCCCGCGATTCTTTGCGTGGTTGGCGATGATCGTGAGCTCGTGGAAAACGGTGTACCAGTTATGGTCGCCGTCAATGAGCACGGCGTCGAACGCCGGAAGGTTCGGCAAGACATCAAGACTGAGTCCCCGGTGGAAGCGGAAGATTCCGGGGAAATCCTGCTCCCAGGAAGCACTGTCGAAGAGTGGCTTGGGATCAATGCAGTGGACGGATCCGCCGTATTTTTTTGCGTAGCGGAGAAGGGGAAGGGTGGTCTTGCCATCGGCCGTCCCGATTTCCACGATCGAGCGTGCATGGGCGGCAGAGAGAGCCGGCTCGATGATCGACGACCAGAAGCGGTACATCAGGGGACTGAGTGTAGCAGAGGCGCTACCACTGCAGATGAGCGAGGCGCTTCTTCATGCGCAGACCTACGGCTTCCGGAGAGAGCTGAGCCGCGACGGACAATTTTGCCCGCGCCGCTTTTGCCCGCGCCGCAGGGAGATCCTCTGCGATGTGCCGCAGAGCCCAGGCGGCATGTGCCGTGTCGGGATCGGCCCAGAAACTCCCCTGGTGGTAGGGGCCGTAGGAACGCTCGAGTTCTCTGAGTTGATATCCGATGCGCCAGGTGTCGTGCGGCGACATGAAATCGGTATTTCCTCCGTAGTCCGTTGCCATCACGGGAACGCCGAGGAGCATCGCTTCCGCGATCGTGAGGCCGAAGCCTTCCGAGCGGTGGAGGGAGGCGTAGCAATCGGCGGAAGCCATCAGATTCCACACATCGGCTCGCTCGAGTCTCTCGGTGAGGATCAGGCCGCCCACCGCGTCGAGCGCTCTTCGCAAACGCAATTCTTTCTCTGGCACTGCGTCTCTTCCTCCCGGCATGGATATCACGAGAGTCGCCTTGTCCGATTTGGGAAAGGCTTGCCGAAACGCCTCAATGAGACCATAGGGATTCTTGCGCTCGATGAAGCTCGAGGGATCGAAAATGAAGAGGACGACGAATCGGTCATCGGGAATGCCGAAGCGGGCTCGGTTGGCCTTGCCATGGATAGTGGTATCGAGAGATGGCCACATGGTGATGACAGGCACAGGTGAAACCTCCGCGATGGATTGCTGACTGAAGGAACTCAGGGTCCAGATTTCATTCACGAGGTCGAAAGCCTGGTGGAGTTGCTTGGGGAAATCGGGGAGTTCCCAGCACCAGTATCCGATGGTTTTTCTTTCCGCGAAAAATGATGGACCGAGCTCGGCGGCCACGAAAGGAAGTTCATCGGCGTTGACGTGGACGAGGTTCACATTGTGGCACGCTGGCGGGGGGAACGGCGTAAGACGACTCTCCGCAGAGAGTGGAGGATTTCGATGATCAACGCTCGTGCGCGTATAGGGGATCCGGACAGTTTCGGCAGCCTGGATCATGCTCCGGCAGACCTCGCTGACTCCTTTTGCTGCATCGAGGTATCCCACGATGTTGAGCCCTGTCACAACCATTGGTTGTCGTTTCGATTGGGAGATGAGAGGGCGGCGTTCCCATCCGAAGAGCATCTGCTTCAGATCCTGGAAGGGCCTCTCACCGATTTTCCGTTTCATGAAACGGCAGAACCGCTGGTATGGTTTCCAGGAGTGTCTGTGTCGCAGGAAGAGTCGCAGCGCACGAGGGAGAGACACCGCGGGAACAGACGTCGCTCGGAGATGCTGCAGGAAATCCCGGTGGATCCCCAGGTGCTGCGCCCCGTGCTCGAACAAAAGCCAGGTGATGAATGCGGCGTTGTCGTCCGCATCGTCGGGGATCCACGCGAATTCCCCGCCGTACGTTCGGGCGGCAGCGAGGAGATTCGTGATGCGCGGATCCGCCGAGCGCGCGTCGGCGGATTGAAGCCAGGAGAAAAACGAACGCTCTCCCCCGGTTTGGAAGGGATCTCCGTATCGGTCCGCTTTCTCCCCGAGTGACAGGTGGAGTCGCCGCGCAACCTGTGGCACGGGGATGCCGCCAGCGAAACTGGCGAATGCGTAGGGGAGTGTTCGTGCCGCTTCGTACCCGTGTGCACGCAGGAGATCGCTGTAGTGGTCGTGGAGTTCCTGGAGAGCGCGATGTCGCGCTATGAGCGTCCTCGTCTGATGCCTGGAGAGCTCGCAGGGTTGGTCGGGGAGATAGCCGCTGAAGTGGAAGAAGACGAGAGGCCTGTCGTTCACACTGTACATATTCCCTTCCTTGCGGAGGGTCCGCTCATGGAGGTTCCAGTAAGCCATGTTGTATCCGGGGTCCCGAAGCAGACAGGTGCCTTCGACGAACGCGGGGGCGAAATCCATCCACCGCTGATCGACGAAGAGACCCTCCTGCGGTCTGTTGAGGCAATGCATCTTCAGTCGATTGCTCCACCACTCGAGCAGGGCATCGATGTCCGGGGAGCGCCGGAAAGCCCCGAATCCCAAGTTATGGACTCCGGCGAGGAGGATATCGAGTTCCGTCGGTTTCTGATCATCGTTGATCGGGGAGGTAATGTGCGGCGTGAGGACAAGGGGATGCTCTTCGAGGAGCTCTAAGAGCAGCGAAGCTTGGGAGAAGAAAAGCGTATCGGGATCAATGTAGATGACTGCCCGGGCGGACGTAGTGCGCAGCAGATGCCGGAGGAAGAACGGCTTCACGGCGGTGTTGAGTTCGATCACGGTGTAGCGAAAAGCCATCCACTCGCTGTGAGGCAGCGGGAGATCCTTGTACTCGAGCAGTTCGAAAGCCTCCCCCGAGGGATCGATGCTGCCCTCGTTCCTGTCCACCAGCAACACTACGAAGCGGCATCCGGGATGATGGAGCAGGAAGCTCTCTGCTGCGGCGCGCGCTTGTGCGAGGTAGTTCCTCGAAACGATGGTGCAGCCGACGATCTCCGTTGATTGGAGCACGGTTGCAGCATGCACAGAGCCCAAGGCTGGTGCAAGGTAAAGCTAGGGAACCCCTGATTAATGCCCTTATTCGCGATAAACAACATAACAGCAGCGGCCGTCCCCGGCCGCGGCGTCATTCAAAGCCCGATTTGCGGAGCAATGGTTTTCATCGCATCCAGCGTGATCTGGATGAACTCATCCAGCGGCAGGCCGAGGAGCTCCTCGCACTTCAGGATTTGCTGGCGATTCACTTGTGCGGCGAACGCCTTGTCTTTGAGTTTCTTCGTAACACTCCTCACCTCTACATCTGCGAGTTTCTTGCTCGGCCGCACGAGCGCAACCGCGATGATGAATCCGGTGAGCTCATCCACGCAGTAGAGGCATTTCCGAAGCATCGAGTCGAGCGGGTGCTTCTCTCCGTACTTCTCTGCGTAGTGCGCCCGGATGTCGGCGAGGAGCTCGGCTGGCGCCTCGATGGACTTAAGCATCTGTTCGAGCGTCGTCCCGCAGTGCGCCTCGAAATCCTTGTCGAGCTTGTCCCAGTCGAGATCGTGGAGTATTCCCGCAACCTTCCACGTTTCAGGATGACCTCCGAACTTCTTTGCGAAAGCTTCCATGACCGCGCCGGTCGCGAGGAGATGAGCGTGCGTCTGGGTAGCGTGTTCCTTGAGGAGACCGTGTGCGGCAGGAAGGAGGTGGCCGTAGTCGGCGTGCTGGAGGAGGAGGGTCATGTGGAATGGATAATGGAAAATGGACAATTACTTCTTCGGGTTCCCCTTATTCACCTTGTCCGGCTTCATCAGCGGGAACAGAACGACATCCCTTAGATTCTCCTGGCACGTGAGCAGGGCAACGATCCGGTCCAGCCCCATGCCCCATCCCGAACAGGGCGGGCAACCGTATTCGAGGGCTTCCACGAACTCATCGTCCTTGCAGTGCGCTTCGTGGTCGCCGTGCTTTCTCGCATCCGCTTGCTCTGCGAATCGCTGTGCCTGATCTACCGGATCCACGAGTTCGCTATAGGCATTGATGATTTCCCAGCCGCCGACGACCAGCTGGAATCGGTCAGTGATGGCTGGATTCGTGTCATTGCGGCGGGCAAGCGGCGAGAGGTCGATGGTGTGTTCGGTAATGAAGGTGGGGCGGACGATCTGCGGACGGCTGACTTTCTTGTAGAGCTGGTCGATCAGATTGCCGCGCCCAAGCCGGCTTACATCAACCTCGAGTTTGATTTTTTTGGCAAAGATGATTTTTCTCAGGGCTTCTGCGGTGGGGTAATCCTCATAGTCGATTCCGCAGTCACGTTTGATGATTTCACGCAGCGAAACCACCGGCCAGTCTCCGCCGAAGTCCACTTCAATGATTTTCCCGGAACGATCGGGGATCTTGACCTTCGTGCCGTCGAGCGTTTCTTTCAGCAGGTCATGGAACATATCCTGGGTATATCGCATGTTGTCCTCGTAGTTCCAGTAAGCCGCGTAATGTTCGCACATTGTGAATTCCTGCAGATGGCTTGGGTCCATCCCCTCATTCCTGAAAACCGGACCAATCGCAAAGGTTCGGTCGAAACCGCCAACCAGGCATTCTTTTTGATGGGTTTCGAGTGCGATACGCAGGAATACGTCCAGGTCCAGAGCGTTGTGATGAGTCAGGAAGGGGGTAGCCAAAGCACCCGAAGCCGCATTTACCAGAACCGGTATTTCCACCTCGATGAATTTGTTCTTCCAATAAAATTCTCTCATTGCCTGAATGAACTTTGAGCGGAAGATGAACCGCTCGAAGCTTTCACGATTGCTCATCAGATCCAGATACCTTTGCCGATAAGCGGTTTCCTGGTCGGCGACTCCATGCCATTTCTCCGGCGGCTGCCTGAGAGCTTTGGAGAGCATCTTCCACTCCTTCACGAGGATGGTGGGCTCGCCTTTCTTCGTCGAGAACCGCTCGCCGGCAACGCCGATGAAATCTCCGAGATCAATGAGCTTCAGGAGCAGTTTGTACTCATCGGCGCCGAGCACTTCTTCGCGGAATGCGATTTGCATCCGACCGGTGGAGTCCTGAAGTGTTGCGAATGTCAGCTTGCCCATGTCCCGAAAAAGAACCACGCGCCCGGCGATTTTCGCCGGTTTGCCGTCGGCGAGCTTTGAAGTGGAGCTCAGGCTAGCCGTGCGCGCGAATCGTTCGGCGTACGGATTGCGGCCGAGTGATCGGAGCTTCTTCACTTTCTCGGAACGGACAGGGTCCATGCCGACAGCATAGCGAGAGTGTCACTAAAGGTGCCAGACAAGAATTAAAGTAGTGTTCATACCTATGTTGAAAAATGTCCTCCATCCACGGGAGCGCCTCTCCGAGGCGCGTAAAGCTTGACTCAATGGTTATGAACATGAGTTATGCCGCCTCCTTGGCAAGCTTCTCGATGACTTGGATGTTCTCCGTGCTCGGCGACTGATATTTGCGCGGTCCGATGGTCGTGTGCCGCTGCTTCACCGATTCCCAATTCTCCCTGTCCAGGCTCCACAGCCATTCGTGATACTCCGGGCTGTAGTAGAGCGAAAGTCCTCGTTCTTTCTTGCCGTCCTTCAAGACATAGAAGCCGTCCGGTTCCGGTGAGCCGAGAATACGTTCACCCGCCTCGAAGCGCTTTAGATCAGCGGCGTCCGCGTTAAACAGATCGGGATTCGACTTGAACCACTGCGTCAAAAATTCCGTGCTTTCCTTGTCTATTTTTCCGAAACGAATCAGCTCCGTAAGCAGGCGCTTCAGGAAATATTTTTTATTTTTTGCTTTCTCAAATTCGGGAAGCAGTTCCTTTAAAAGCGCCCGATATCCGAATTCCGATTGTGTGCCAAAGTAATTAAGAATGCTTGGAATTTTTTTGGTTTCGAACATATTGAGGATTCCCGCGATCGATTCCCGGTCATGCCCTTCGACTGGCGTCGTAAGCATCTCGGTTATAGTCTTTTGCATCTCGGGTGTTTGTTCATTGAGCTTGGAAACACCTCCGATAGTAAGCGACAGATCGGCTTGCCCGGACTTACGTATCAGCACGCTAAAGTCTTCGACCGGGTCCGGGCCGTAAGATTTATTCATGCTTCCGCTGAACGTGCGGATGTTGGGAAGCCGTGTCAGTATTGCCGACGCTTCCCCGAACTTTCTTCGATATTGGTTCACATGCGGGATGCGGATGAATGCATTTTCCTGGGATTCGGCGAGTGTAACGGCTTCATGAATCTCAGTTTCCTTTTCGGCAAAAGTTTTTTGTTCTTTTTGAGCCAGTTCATCGAGCTTCGCCTTTATCATTTCCGCAGCCTTGGGATGGTCCGACATCCAGTTAAGCAGCGAAGATTCGTCACTCGGGCCGCGGTTCGGATTTATTTCATGCGGATTTAAAAAACCCATACGTTCCCATCTCGGCAGATTGTAGCGGTGCGTTTTTACTCGCCATTCGTTTTGGTCCGGACCTGCCGGATGGATGCTGGTAAGGGTCAAAACCGCGAGGCCGCTTTCCGGGACTATGCATTGGCACAAAAAGATTTTGCCCCCCTCGTTTTGGTCTCGCTCGATTTCCTGTCCGAAAGCATTTTTAAATATTTGGCCAAGAAGCTCCGTATCCGGCAATTGGGCATAATTTTCCAGTTTTATCCTGATCTCGAATGACGTCAGCACTTGTGCCGGGTCAGTAAAGCCGGCCGTTTTTCGGAATGACTCGTCGGAAGGGGAATGTCGGTTTCTTTTGTCGGCTTCCGTGCGGATTGAGTCGGTGAGCTCATCTCTGAGACGGAGCATTTCCGATTCCGGGATCTCCCCGCCTTTTACCGCTTGGTGCTGTATATCCTGAAACAAAATATTCGCGTCCGTGCTTTCCGGCAGATAAGCCGCTGCGGCCTCGGCGGCATTGGTCAGAGCCCGCTTGAAAAAACCCGGCCGGCTGTTTTCGAAGCTGAAGCCCAGAATTTTGGTTTTTTCCGAATTCGGCTCAAGCATCGAAGCGAGGTTTTTCGCATAATCCTTGCGGCTCATCGAACCTTCGCGGGCAACTTGCCTCAGTACCTCACCTCTCCGCATGGTGTGGACCAGTTCTTCGATGAATCCCTGTTCGGCCATCGGTGGCATCTCATCCCCTTTCCCGACCCACCGATCGCGGCTAAAAGTTACCATTTTGAGATGGCGATAAAGAGTCACCGATCTCGCGACCGTACGCGCTTCGGCAACATACTGCCGCCAGGCCTGTTTATTCGGATCGGTATCCGGAAGACCTTCGAAATATCGTCTGGCCCGTCCGGCTGAATGGCCGGGGTTTTCCAGCGCCATTTTCAGTGACCGGCTGACGTTTTCATAACCGTCATCGGCCGTGACTATTTCGGAAAGATTTAGCATTCTCGGGTCGGAAATGACGGAATGTTTTTTCAGCTCGGCGCCGAGCTCTTTATCCGAATTCCTGAGCCCCGCGACTTGCTGATAAAGCCGCGCCGCCTCGCGCTGGAACCAATGCGGATCGATTTTTTCGAGTTCCCAGAGCCTGCGCCGGAGGGGATTATAAGCCGGATTTTGCATGTTCCTTTCTACCAGATCGTTCCAGTCGTATTCGGTTCTGGTCATCCTGGTATCCAGAGTCCGGCGCTCGATCGTGGGGAATTCGGCTGAAAGATAACGGAAGGCGTCGTGCTCGGGATCGACGAACTTGAAGCCCTTTTCCTCAAGACCGTAAATCGCCGCGGACAAAATCGCATCTCCGGAGGCGACCGAGATCCCGACTCCGGCTGCGTCATGGACTGCGGTGCCCATCGTTTTCTTCAAAACCGTTTCATCCAGCCAGGTCGTGAATTCATCGATTTTTTCGGCGCCCAGCATTACGAGTCCGATCGCTGCCGCGAACTTGACCACGGAGTTACCAGGTATTTTCGCGAGAACTTCCAGTGTCCGCGCGGCTTTCGTGCCCTTTGCCATCGCAGCGCCGTACGTCAGCACCAGTTCCGTGGTTTGGAGCATTACCTCCGAGCCGCCGCAGGCCGCCATGTAAGCGGCGAATTCAAGAGTCGTTTTTATTTTGTTATCTCCCTCATGAAGCATGTAGGCATAAAAAATCACCGTCAGGGGACTTCCGATCTTCAACATGTCCCGAAACAAATTTCCGCCGTGGGGATTATTTTTCTCCATGGTCGCCAAAACGTCGGCGATGTTCGGTATGCGTTGGATGCCGCGGGCTTTCAGAGCTTCATGAATTTTCAGATCGGCTGCCAGGATCCGTTGTTTCACGCCTTCGTCAAGCCCCTGTAACAATTTTATTTCAGACCCTTTGAGAACCAGAGGTTTCCCGAACCGGACTTTGCTTTCGGCAAAACTCAGCGCCGCTGCCTGGGTTGAGACCGTGCCGACGATGCCAATCCAGGACGGCGGCAGCTCAGCGGTACGGATCGCTTCGTCGTACATTTTCCTGACGGTCTGATATTTGGTTATTTCATTCGCAAAGTCCTGCCAGTCTTTTTCATTACGCGCCCCTTTTTTTGCCCATAGATTGCTCAGTTCGCTTTGGATAGCGAAAAAGAGGCCGGCATTTCCCCTCCCTCCCGTTCTCGTTTCTTCCAGATTTTTTCTCTGTTCGCTCAGTATCCGGCGCTGTTCATCCGTGAAACGTTTGTCCGAAGCGGGAGGCACGGGCGGTGTCGGCTCGTCGAGGGATTTCAGAAAAAGGTCGAAAGCCGGCGGATCGGCAGAATTTATCCCCAGTTTTTTTAGAAATAAGGGATACATCGCGCTGATGCATTTATTTTCATAATCCTTCAGCTTGTCTGCATATTCCTGAAAAATGCTGATGATCAAATCTTTTCTTTCTACTGATATGTTTTTTTGGGTTAACAAACCTGACACATCATCGTTTCCTTTCAGTGCGGCGCGCTTTTTCTTCAGCTCTTTGAATGCCCGGATTATTTCATCGGATGCTCCGTCCGGAGGCATATCCGGCGGGTATTTGACCGCGTAACCCAGCCGTCTTATTCCTTCTTCGGTCTCGGTATCGATGCTTTCCAGTGACTCGCTTTGCCGGATGAAAGAAGGTTCTTTCACCCCGGCATTTTCTCCGGATGATTGCGAATCAAGTTGCATATTGGCCCAAGAAAATCATCTACCTTTAAATTTTATTTCACGGGGTCTCACTCTGGTTCGTTCTTCTGGTCTGGGATTCCCTTTTTCCGATTCCCTTGCTCTTTCCCGTTCCTCGGAAGGTCTGGTTCTTTCTTCTCCAGTTTTGAGCCCGGTTTTGGCTAGTGATCCTTGAGCCCTGACTGCCGAATCCACTGGAGTTTTCTCGACTCCCAAAATTCCAGGGGCTTCCGGACGCGGTCTCTGCGGGACAGTCGTTTCAACCTTCGCCCCCTCGTGCCCGGGTCCCGTACGCGGGCTCGTATTTGGCTTCACTCCGCCGCTTGCAGCCGGGCCTGGCCCGGGTCCGCGTTCGGCAGCACCTGGCTTCGAATTTGTTTTATCCGTAGCTTCGGCTTGACCAGATGTTGATATTTTCTTTTCCCCGGGAACTCCGGGCGCTTTCTCCTGAAGCCTGGTTTCCAGATCCCTGATTTTTGTGTCGGCTTTATCGAGACTTACTCTCGCTTCATGGTACACATCCGAAACGCCTTTAAGTTGGATTTGCAGAGCTTTGATTTGTTCGGTTTGAGCTTTCAGCGTTTGCTTGGCTTCGGCGAGTTCGGCCTGTGTCTTTTTCGCGACTTCGGTTTCGGTTCCTTTTGCCTGAGTCGTTTCAGTTAATCGGTTTTGGAGTTCCGACACTTTATTTTTCAAGCCTTCCTGCACGACCAATTGTCCTTCCAAATCGGAAGTCATTTTCTTTTGTGCCGCCTGCAGCTGTTCATTGGCTGCCCGCAGATTTTCCGTCAATTCATGTATGTGCGCATTTTTTTCCAAAACCAAATCTTTGGTACCACTCAGATGTTCGGTCGAATGTTCCAGCGCGGCCGATTGCCTTTTCACCTGTTCCTCGAGCTCAGCGATGCGCCGCTCGGATTCGGGGGCTGGGTTGATGGGTTCGTTAGTGGCCTGAGGCAAAGCTTCATTATGTAATTGAGACAATCTGGTTCGTATCTCCGTAAATTCGGCACGGAAATTTGTTGCGGTTCTTTTTGATATTGCTTCTCTGACCAGCGGATCATCTATCTGTCGCCCTTCCATGTTTGTCAGCCCTTCTCTCAGCCTGTCCCTAAGGTGAATTTCTTCCTTAATGGCATCGGCCAATTTGGTTCCTTCACGAGGGATTTTTTTCTGTGTTTGCAGATCTATTTTGGTCTGACTTCCATCCATTTCAAGGAGCTCGATCGTGTCACAAACATTTCCGTAATATCGGGCTGTTTTGCTTACGCCCGCCGGGTTTCTGATATCCATTTCCAGAAAACGTTGCCGAGTCCAATTTCTTGCAATGCGGAAAGTCCTTGCTGGTATGGATTGAGTAAGAAAATGAGCTTTAAATTTTGCTCCCCCGCGTACTTTAAGCAGGTGAGTTGAAAGCTTAGCCGCATCTTTGGCGAAGGTGAGAGGGCCAAATCCAACCTTTGCAACTGACCACAATGATCCTCCAATATTTTTGGGCAGCGGCTTTTCACCGTACATCAAAAGTTTCCAGACACTTCGACCTATTAAGTAGGATGCTCCAGAAGTCGTGTAGACAAGCCAAAATTCACCATCCAATTCTTTTTTATTCATAAGCCATTGCTCAATCTCATAGAGGGCTTTTCCCTGCAAAGCTATGACACTGACTCCGGTACAAAGCGAAACTACCCCACCTTCAAATAACAATCCGCCTCCGTTTTTGATCGTATCCCACGCGATTTCCCCCCAATTCTTCCCTTCAGGATTTTCCGGCGACGGCTGCCCGTTTCCAGGCGCGGGATTTGGATGAGCAGGTGACCTCTGATCGTTTTGATCCGGTGATCCGGTCGGAGTCGGATTCGCTCCCGCCGGTTCTTTCTTAACCTGAAATTTCATATTATCCTTCACGTTTTTCGGAATCAGTGGAATATTTTCGATCAAATTGTCATTGAAAAATTCTTTTGCCGAGTCCCAAATAGAATCTCTGATGCCGCCCGGCGTCGGAATACCGCGGAGACCTTTTCGCAGGAAAATCGCCGAAAGTGCCCCTCCGACTGCGCCCGCTCCCACCTTCAGCGTCCCGAAAATTCCGTTTTCTATTTTTTCCAATCTGTTCCGGAGACTTGGGCTTATCCAGCCGGCAGCCTTCTTTATCAGCCATCCAATTGGGTAGTTCCAGATTATTTGGATGCCGTTTACGATTTTGTCTGTAAGTTTGTAAGCGACTATTCCTCCGGCGCCAGCGGCCAGGATATAACCGGCTGTTTTTGCCACATCCGTTCCTGTTTTCGTATTCATCACATCATTGATGACTTCGCGGCCTTCGTTTACGAATGATTCGGCGGTGCCGGCCAATTCACGCTGTTCCTTCAGCGCTTCTTCTTTGGCTTGCAGTATCACGATTTTCAAATCCACGAGTTTCGTATCCGCATTTGTTCGAATCTCGGTAACGACTTCATCCAATTCACTCTGAAGTACCAGCCGGCTGCCTTCGATCAGCTTTTTTTTGTCCTCAAGTTTAGATGCTTTGGCAGCAGCATTTAAAGCGTCCTTTGCTCGTTGGACTATTTCATTCTTATTCAGATTTTCTCCGCGTATGATGAGCGAAACTTCCTGTGCGGACGCGGCTTTCTCAAGCTGAGATACTTCAATCGGAGGTGCCATGAGTTTTTTTGTGTAAGTTTCTATTTATTATAACAGAAACATCGATCCATGAACAGATGCTATTGCAAACAGTTTTTGGTCTTGACCGGTTAAATGTACATAAGTACAGTGCTTGCGCTTTTAGCAAGTACTTACGTTCCGATCCGCCTCCGCGGGAAAGCATTCCCGCTCCGGTTAATCAGGGATAAGCGGATGAGATGGAACCTCCAAGATTTTCCATGGCTGTAGGTCTTATCGCCCGCAAAATCGGCATGTCCCGCGTGTTTCTCCCCTCCGGAGAAGCCGTTGCCGTGACATACCTCAGAGTCGAGGACAATGCGATCGTGAGGATGAAGACGAAGGAGAAGGATGGCTACAGAGCGATTGTGCTGGGGATCGACGAGGAAATCATCCGCACGAGAAAAGGCAAAGAACTGAAGAAACACCGGAATCAGAAAGAGTTCAAAGTCGAGTCGCTCGATGGCCTGGCTCCCGGCGGGAAGATCACGGTTTCTTCCGTTCCGGCAGAGAGCCTCGTGACGATCACCGGTGTCGGCAAAGGCAAGGGGTTTCAGGGTGTCGTCAAGAGATACCATTTCGCTGGCGGACCGGCCAGTCACGGCTCGCACTTCAAGCGCGAGCCGGGGTCCGTCGGCATGCGCACATGGCCGGGCCGCATCCAGGCCGGCAAGCGCATGCCGGGCCGCATGGGCAATGAAACTGTCACGCTCCAGCATCGGCCGATCGTCGTTTGTGACGAGGCGAAGAAAGTATTGGGCGTGAAGGGTCCGATCCCCGGACCGAACGGTGCCCTGGTGTATGTCACTGTTGAGAAACTTCCCGTAACCAAGTAATGAAATGAAGATGGATGTCTACACAGCAACGGGTGCGAAGAAGGGCTCCATGGAGCTCCCGGCGATTATGTTCGAGGCCCCCATCCGGAAAGGACTCATGCATCTGGCACTCGTGCGGCAGCAGAGCAACCGTCGTCACCCGATTGCCCATGTGAAGCATCGCGGCGAAATCGCGGGTTCCACGAAGAAGCTCTTCCAGCAGAAGGGGACTGGCCGTGCGCGCCGGGGACCCATCAGAAGCCCGCTTCTCCGTGGCGGCGGCAAGGCCTTCGGACCCAGGAACGAGGCGAATTTCAGGAAGGAGATGCCGAAGAAGATGCGCCGTGCCGCGCTCTTCTCCTGCTTGTCGCTTCGTGCGAAAGAAGGAGCGATCCTGGGGCTCGAGGACTACCCGGATGAAGTGAAGACGAAGACTTGCCTCGTACTCCTCAAGAAACTCCCCGTGACGCTCGGTCGCAAAATTACCATTGTGCTCCCCCGTCGTCACCGTGGGCTCGAGCTCTCCGCACGCAACTTGCCGGGAGTGAAGACGCTCCTCGCGGCTTACTTAAACCCGGAGGACGTGCTGGGCTCGAAGAACATCATCTTCCTCGTCGAAGCGGTGAAGGTGGCGGAGGAAACTTTTTTGAAGGGACCGAAGGCACCGATGGGACCAAAGAGTGCAGGCTCTGATTTGCCTGCCGGGGAAGCTTTGAAAAAGGAGCCAAGAGTCAAGAAAAACAAAAACAAGCCAACAAGTGAGAAGCAATCGACTGCTGAAAAAGTTGCGAAAAAGCCCGCCAAGCCGAAGAGAGTGTCGGCAAAAAAATCTGAAAAAACTTCCACCACCTCGGACACTTCGGCCCCTTCGGTTCCCTCGGTCACCTCTTAAAAGTAACTCATGCATCTCTCCTCCGTCATCATCGGCCCCGTCGTCACGGAAAAAGCGGAACGCCTGAAAACGTCCGGGACTCACGTGGTTCGTGTGCACCCCGATGCGACGAAGATCGACGTGAAGAACGCGCTTCGCAAGTACTACGATGTGGAAGCGGCCTCCGTCCGCGCGCTCCGCACGCGCCCGAAGCACCGCACAGGACGCAAGGGGGAGACGATCGAGAAGCGGCACCGCAGCAAGCGGATGATCATCCGTCTCACGAAGAAGAGCAAAGCGCTTGATCTCATGAACTTCCAAACCTCGTAATCCCATGCCTGTCATCCAGCAGAAACCAACGAGCAACGCACGACGTCAGATGACGATCGCGGATTTCTCTGCGCTCACGAAGAAGCGTCCGGAGAAGCGCCTGAGCCGCGGGAAACAGCGTATCTCGGGACGTAACAATCTCGGCCGGGTGACGGTGCGTCACCGTGGCGGCGGCCATAAGCGGCTGCTCCGCATGATTGATTTCAAGCAGGTCGACAAGCGCGGAATCGTCGGGAAAGTCGCAGCCATCGAGTATGACCCCAACCGCTCGGCGTACATCGCGCTCATCCACTACGTCGACGGCGACAAGCGCTACATTCTCGCCCCCGGGCATTTGAGCGTTGGCGATGAAGTCGTCTGTGCGGAGCGCACGAAGGTGAAGCCGGGGAACCGCATGCGACTCGAACATGTCCCCGTGGGGTACCGGATTTACAACATCGAGATCCAGCTCGGGCGCGGCGGCCAGATCGTCCGGTCCGCCGGTGCCAGTGCCATTCTTGTCGGCTTCGACAGTCCGTTTGCGATCATTGAGCTTCCGAGCGGCGAGGTCCGCAAAGTCCGTCAGGAATGCTTCGCATCCATTGGAGCGGTCAGTAATCCCGACCATCACCTCATTTCCATCGGCAAGGCTGGTCGTATGCGCTGGATGGGGCGGCGGCCGCAGGTCCTCGGGAAATCCATGAACCCGGTCGACCACCCGCACGGCGGAGGCGAAGGACACTCCCCCATCGGTCTCAAGTACCCGAAGACGCCGTGGGGCAAGCATGCCCTCGGCGTGAAGACCCGCCGACCGCATCGGAGGAGCGAATCACTCATCATCCGCCGACGCGCGAAGAAGAAGCGCAAGTAGTGTAGAATCTCCCGGTTGTTTCCTTTCTCCACCTCACCCCCACTCCATATGTACAAGATCGTCATTCCCCTCATCGCCATCGCATTCATCCTCACGACCACTGCGTTTTAATTCCTCTTTCCTATGACCCGCTCTCTCAAGAAAGGCCCCTACGTTGATCAGAAACTCCTGAAGAAGGTCATGCGAATGATCGAGAAACAGGAGAAGAAGATCGTCAAAACCTGGGCGCGTGACTGCGATATCCCGCCCGAATTCGTCGGATTCACGTTCGCCGTCCACAACGGCAAGGAGTTCCTGCCCGTGTACATCACGGAGCAGATGGTGGGCCACAAGCTGGGCGAGTTCTCCTTCACCACGAAATTCAGAGTCCACGGCGGCAAGATGAGCAAAGCGGAAGCAGCTGCAGCCTCCGCGCCAAAGCCAGCCGCCGCTCCTGCCACTCCTGAGAAGAAATAATCCCCATGCACGCACATCTCTCCTCCGCACGGCTCGCACCCAAGAAGGCCAATCTGATGGCCAAAATGGTCCGTGGGCTTTCTGTGCCCGATGCGGTCGAGTTACTCCGCAAAACCAGCAAGAAAAGCGCCCGCCTGTTCGAAGGTGTCCTTCGCTCCGCAATGGCGAATGCCGAGCATACCTTCAAGCAGGATCCGCAGATGCTCGTGCTGAAGACCGTGATTGTGAACCAGGGAACGGCATACCGGCGGGGGATCCCGATGGCTCGCGGGCGCGTCCGCCCGATCCGCAAGTTTTTATCACATATAAGTATTACTTTGGGATTTCCCGAAGCGAAGAAGAATCAAGAATCAAGAACCCGCCCGGATGATCCGGCCCGCCTCAAAAGTACTCTGAGAACTTCCACCAAACTATGGGACAAAAAGTGAACCCCAACGGCTTTCGGATCGGCATCACGCACTCGTGGCCGAGCACCTGGTTTGCGACGAAGAGCAAGTACCGCACTCTGTTTCTCGCCGACGTGCGGATCCGCCGTCACATTGCGAAGAAATTCAAGGATTCCGGCGTCAGCTCCATCGAAATCGATCGGGGGAAGAAAACGTCCGTCCTCATCAATACGAGCAAGCCAGGTGTGATCATCGGCAAACAGGGCGCGCAGATCGAAGACCTGCGCAAGGAGCTGGAGAGGAAGTTCGGCGGTTCGTTCGAGATCAACGTCCACGAGATCCGCAACCCCGATGCCGATGCCGCGTGCATCGCGGAGAACATCCAGGGGCAGATCGAGCGGCGGATGCCGTACCGTCGCGCGTGCAAGATGGCCATCGAGAGGGCGAAGCAGTCGGGGGCCATCGGGATCAAAATCGGCGTCTCCGGGCGCTTAAACGGCGCGGAAATCGCGCGGATAGACACCTTCAGGGATGGCAATGTCCCGCTCCAGACGCTGCGGGCCAACATCCAGTTCGCGACGCGCCACGCCGTGACGACCTACGGCACCATCGGGGTCCAGGTGTGGGTCTACAAGGGCATGGTGTTCAAGAAGATCCAGGAGGCGAAGTCCGCAGCATTAACCTCTCTTTCCCAAGCCACATGATTCACATTGTTTCATTGTTTCATTGCTCCATTGTTCGCAAGCGAAGCGTTCGGTTATTGCGTGCCCGCCCGGACGACTGTCCGGTCGGACGGGCAAACAATGAAACAATGCAGCAATGTAACAATGCACATCAGATTATTTTCAACTGTTCATCATCATGCTACAACCCTTAAAAACGAAGTACCGGAAGCAACACCGTGGCCGCGGCCAGTTCAAGGGCAAGGCCAGCCGCGGGGCGATGCTCGCATTCGGCAGCTACGGCCTAAAGGCGCAGACGGGAGGGGAGATCACCGCGAGACAGATCGAGGCGGCCCGCCGAGCGATAACGCACGCCGCGCAGCGCGGCGGCAAGATCTGGATCCGCATCTTCCCTCACAAGCCGATCACCCGGAAGTCCCCCGAAGTCCCGATGGGAGCCGGCAAAGGCTCCGTCGAGTTCTATTCGGCCGTGGTGAAACGCGGGACGATCCTCTTCGAGATGGACGGTCTGCCGGAAGCGCTCGCGAAGGAGGCATTCCGCCTCGCCGCCCATAAGCTGCCGGTCGCGACGAAGTTCATCGCAAGCATTCACAAGCACGCCGTATGAGTATTGATATTTCCACCGCCGAGCTCAGGCGCATGTCTCCGGACGAACTCCGCAAGGAGGTGATCCTCCGCAAAGCCGAATGCGCCAAGATGCGCATCGGCCTCAAGGCACAGGGCGAGAAAAACCACGCGCTCTACCGGAACAAACGCAGGGAAATCGCGCGGCTATTGACGGTGCTAAGGGAACTCGAGAGGAACAGGAAGAGTGGGAAGACAAAGGGGATTGTGGCTTCACAGGCAACCGGGAATGCTGTAAAAGGTGCAGGCTCTCAAGGTGCAGCCGCCAAATCAGTCTCAACCAAGAGCCGGAAATCCTCTTTGTCTTCTTAATCTTCTTCATCCTCTTTTTCTCCTTCAAATGCGGACGAAAACCGGCGTTATCACATCGGCCAAAATGCAGAAGACGGTGGTCGTCACCGTTCACCGCTCCGTGATGCATCCCCTGTACGGGAAGCGCTTCCGCGTGAGCAAGAAGTTCCTGGCGGACACGAACGGGCATGACATCGGGACCGGTGATGAGGTGGTGATCACGGAGTGCCGTCCCCTGAGCAAGCGGAAGCGCTTCCGCGTGACGGAGATCCGCAAGAAGGCCGTGAGAGTCGCGGAGATGAAGACGGAGGAGGTCGAGCAGCAGACCAAGCGCGATCACCGCGACTTACTCGCGGAGAAGAAACGCAAGAAAGATTCCCCGCCAAAATCATGATTCAGCAGCAGACCGTTCTGAATGTGGCGGATAACACGGGCGCGAAGACCTGCATGTGCATCAAGGTCCTCGGCGGCACGAGGCGCCGCTATGCCGGCATCGGCGATATCATTGTCGTTGCGATCAAGTCGGCTTCCCCGCGCGGGACTGTTCGACTACATGCCGTGGAGCGCGCCGTGATCGTGCGGACGAAGAAGCTCACACGCCGCAAGGACGGGAGCGGAATCCGGTTCGACGACAACGCTTGTGTCATCATTGACGGAAACCGCGAGCCGAAAGGCACGCGCATCTTCGGCCCGGTGGCGCGCGAGCTTAGGGCAGCGGGCTACCAGAAAATCATTTCCCAAGCACCGGATGTTCTCTGATGTACATTTTTCCTCTCTATGAAACTCTCCCAAGGCGACACCGTCATCGTCATCACCGGCAAGGACAAGGGGAAGAAGGGCACGATCATGCGTGTTCTCCACAATGAAAACCGCGTGATTGTGAGCGGAATCAACATGGCGACGAAGCACGTGAAGAAAACCCCGCAGATGGCGGGGAAGAAAGTCCGTTTCGAGGCGTCCATGCACGCGAGCAATGTGATGGTGGTGGACCCGAAGACGGGCAAGCCCACGCGCATCGGTTATCAGGTGGACATAGAAACGGGCAAGAAAGTGCGTATCGCGAAGAAGAGCGGGTCAGTCCTCGCCCGCACCAAACTGCCGAAGAAGGTGAAAGAAGCAGCAGGGATCACGAAGGAAGTGAAGAAAGAAGGTCCGAAAGAGAAGAAGTCGCCATTCTGGAAGAAGGTCGGGTTCGGCGCCGAAGCGATGAGCGAAGGTGGCCAGAAGACCGAAGCCGGCCCCGCGCAAGCGACGGTCACGCATACTCGTTCCGCAGGACGCGGCTCCTAATCCTCCATGGCATTCGTTCCCCTCCAGAAGCGGCTCAAGACGGGTATCGCAACCGCGCTGAAGCGCGAGCTCGGTGTAGAGAACGCCCTCGCGCTCCCGCGAATCACGAAAGTGGTGGTAAATGTCGGGCTGAACCAGAAGAAGTACTCCTCCAAAGATATCCAGCAGTTCATTATGGATTCACTTGCGACGATCACCGGACAACGCCCCTCCATCCGAAAGGCGCGCATGTCCATCAGCAACTTCAACATCCGGGAGAACATGGTGGTTGGCATGCGGGTCACATTGCGGGGCAAGCGGATGTATCAGTTTCTCGACCGTTTGATCAATTACGCTCTGCCGCGGATCCGGGATTTCCGCGGTCTCACGCCCAAACTCGACGGTCGCGGAAACTTCGCCATCGGCCTTTCCGACCAGTCGATCTTCCCGGAGGTGCCCTCTCCGGAAGCGAACAAGATTTTCGGCATGCAGGTTCAGATCACGACCACAGCGGGAAACGACGAACGCGGCTCTGCGCTCCTCAGGCAGATGGGCATGCCGTTTAAGCGCCCGCCGAAAAAAACCGGAAAAGCAGCAGTTGCTCCGAAGGAATAACCTTGCGATAATCTCACCTCCGTTCAGTTTTTCTCCCCTTCATGGCTCGCGACGCACTCATCATCGGCTGGCGCAGGAAGAGCGAAGCGCTCTCCAGGGCACATGCAGCCGGGAAGAAGCCGAAATTCCCGACCCGGGCATACAACCGCTGTGACCTCTGTGGCCGCAAAGGAGGCTACATGCGTTTCTTCGGCATTTGCCGCATCTGCTTCCGGGAGTTGGCAACCGCCGGCGAGGTTCCCGGAATCAAAAAATCTTCATGGTGATTATGATTCCATTTTCCGATTGTTATCGGCCGTTCGAATACCAAGCAGGCAATTGGCAATTAGCTAAAAGCCAATTGCCAATAGCTCCTCCTCCAACTTCCACTAATCGTTGTTCATGAGTCCCCTCACAGACCCCATCGGCGATTTTCTCACCAGGATGCGCAATGCGCAGCACGGGCGCAGGAACGAGTGCCGGGTCCAGTGGTCGAAAATCAAACAAGCCATGTGCGAGCTTCTGAAACAACACGGTTATCTGGAAGAAGTGCGTACCGAAGGCGAAGGAATACACAAAGAACTCGTTGTGAAATTTCGAAAGGATCGTCCGCCATTGACGCTCAAGCGCGTGTCCACTCCGGGCGGGCGCAAGTATGTCGGGACTTCCGGCATTCGTTCGCTGCTTCATGGCAATGCCATGGCGATACTGTCCACCAGTTCGGGCTTACTAACCGACAAGGAGGCCCGCAAGCGCAAGGTTGGGGGCGAATTTCTCTGCACTGTTTCATAATCCAACTCCCATGTCTCGTATAGGAAGCAAAGGCATACCGGTTCCTTCGGTAGTCACCGTCGAGGTGACAGGGGGAGTCGTGCGTGTGAAAGGTCCCAAGGGAGAGCTCACCTACAAGCTCCTGCCCGAAGTGGGAGCGGAGGTGGACGGCGCAATGGTGCGCGTGAAGCGTGTGATCGAGAATGCGGATTCGAAGGCGCGCCACGGGTTGGCACGGAGCCTCATCTCCAACATGATCATGGGGGTGGACAGAGGACACGAAAGGCAGCTGGAGATCGTTGGAGTGGGGTACAGGGCCCAGCTGAAGGGGAATGTCCTCGTCCTGAGCCTGGGTTTTTCGCACCCGGTCGACTATCCGCTCCCTGCGGGCATCGAGGTTGTACAGGACGAAAAGAACAAGAACCTCATCACCATCAAGGGTATCGACAAGCAACTCGTCGGCCAGGTGGCGGCGAATCTCCGCAGCCTCCGTCCGCCGGAGCCCTACAAGGGCAAGGGGATACGCTATACCGATGAAATCGTTCGCCGCAAGCCTGGCAAATCCGCCGTAGCGAAGGCCGCTACTGCTGCTGCATAATTCCTTTTTCCTCTTCCTTTCTGTCTGTGCGTCCAACGAAGTACCAGCTCCGGGCCCGAAGAAAACGGCGCATCCGCGCCAAGGTTGCCGGAACACTTCAGCGTC
>JBBAAJ010000012.1:0-20667 GCA_041658365.1 Candidatus Peribacteraceae bacterium
AAAAACAAACCGATCACCGAAGCAGCCATGAGGTAAAAGTGCGGACCGACTCGCGTATTGAGCGTCTTTACTCTCTGGCGCAGACTGGGCACGAGCCAAACCCCGAAGAAAGAAAGCAGTTCGCGACCGATGAGCAGCCAGAAGAATACTGGCCCAATCGATAACCCGGCCGCCATCGAAGCTTTTTTCGCAAGTGAAACCGGCACGTAGAAGATCGCCAGGCCCGTGAGCAGTGCCAGAGACCGAAAGGTGATCAGGCGGCTGCGCTGGAGCGGCAGGAGCAATGCTCCGCCAAGTACCATCACAGCCCCCAGTGCCTGCTGCAGAGACCACACTTCATCGAAGAACAAAAATCCCGCAATACTGAGCAAGATCGTCAGAATCGCCCACGCCAGGCTGCTGATGGAGGCATCCACCCGCTCGAGAATCAGGAAGAAATAGATATCTCCCAAGTACGCCGCCATGCCGGAAAGCATGAGCATCGGCCACCATGCTGTATGAACGTCGATCAGCAGGGAAAGCAGAATGAGTGCGGGCACGGTAAAAAGCGACTGGCTCCAGAGCAACACCAGCGGATGTTTCTCGTACCGTTTGACCAGGGAAGAGTCGAGTACGCTCACTCCCGCCCACGCCGCTGTCGAGGCCAAGACGAGTGGAAACCACATAACGAAAGCGTATAGCGTAAAGCTTCAAGCTTAAAGCTTCGCTGTCTGCAGATCATTGAAGACACTGTTCGCCGCAACGGAAGCCTCTCCCGCCGCAGTCGTGAACTGCGCGAAGTGATTGCTTGCGCTGGTCAGGTCGCCAGCGGCGAAGACGCCTGGAACACTGGTTTGCTGGGCCTCATCAACTTTGACAAAGCCGATCGGATCAAGCGTGCAACCGAGCTTCTTCGGCAAATCTACCGCCGGATCGGAACCGATCTCGATGAAAATTCCGTCCAAAGACAACGTATCAGAACCTTCAAAGGGCTTATCCAGCTTAATCGCTTTTACCTTTTGATCACCCAGGACTTTGACCAGGTTCCGTTCCATAATAAATTTAATATTTGAACGGCTCTTCACCCGATCGATCCAGTACGGCTCCGAGCGGAACTCCTTCCGCCGGTGAATCAGGTACACCGTCCTGGCGACCTGCGCGGCGATCGCCGCGCCTTCCACGGCGCTGTCCCCTCCACCAATCACCGCGACATCCTTGCCCTTATAGAAGAACGCGTCGCACGTCGCGCAGTACGTGACCCCCTTCCCCGAGAATTCCTTCTCCCCCGGTACCCCGAGCTTCCGCTTCACCGAACCCGTGGCAAAAATTATAGCTTTGCCTTCAACTGTCTCTCCGCTGTTGAGCGTCAGGCGGAACCCTTGTGAAGGAATCGGCGTTATATCCTTCACCCAAGAAATCTTGTAAGTCACCAGATCACCGAAACTGAGCGCATGCTTCTTGAAATTTTCCATCAGATCCGGCCCCTTTATCTCGATATTCCCCGGCCAGTTCCCGACTTCAGCGGCCGCAGAGCCCATACCGCCTTCTTCGGCCCCGATCAAATAAGTTTTGAGTTTATAGCGTGCGGTGTAAATTGCTGCTGTGTAACCGGCGCAGCCGAGGCCGATGATGAGGACGTCGAACATAAAAAAGGTTTTAGGTTATAGGTTATAGGTTATAGGAAATTTAGAAAAATAAAACCGAGGAAAGATGAAGAGGATGAAGAAGAAAAAGAAGACAAAGAGGATGTATTTTTCTTACTCTTCTTTGTCTTCTTTATCCTCCTGTTCCTCTTCATCCTCTTCAGTAATGTTATGATAGCCTCATGGGCATTCTTCCGTTCCAGACACGTACGGCAGCCGGACGAATCCTCGCCGGGAAACTCGGCGCGTACGCCGGGAAGAAGAATGTCCTCATCCTCGGGCTCGTGCGCGGCGGCGTGGAGATCGGCAGCGCGATGGCCGCGTTCCTCTCGCTCCCGCTCTTCCCCTACATCGTCCGAAAACTCGGGCACCCCGGCCACCGCGAGTTCGGCATCGGAGCCATCGCCGAGGGGGGCGCGACGTATCTGGAAGAAAGAACCATGCGATCTCACGGCGTTGAATGGACGGAGATGGAACCGGTCATCGCAGAAGAAATGGCCGAGCTGAAACGCCGGAAGGAGGCGTACGCGGTCAGGAAGCGTCCGCCGCTCAAAGGAAACACGGTGATTCTCTGCGACGACGGCGCCGCCACCGGCGTCACGATGTTTGCGGCAATCCAGGATATGAAGAAGGCCAAGGTGAAAAAAATCGTCGTCGCCCTGCCCGTCTGCCCTCCGGACACAGCCGAGAGACTCGGGCGTCTCGCGGATGAGACGGTCTTCCTCGCAACTCCCGAACCCTTCGATGCCGTGGGGAAGTGGTACGTCGAATTCCCGCAGCTTTCGGACGAGGATGTGCTGAAGTTACTAAAACAAAATTGAAATGACCATTTAACTTCGTTTAAGTCGTGCGGGGGAGCACACGACACGGAAGCAAGTAAGGCCTCCGTTCCTTTTCCGGTCTTGATCTCCGTGCCTAGGCTCCGCGCCGTGATTTCTTCCGGGCGAACTTTATCTTGGGCACGGACTTGGGCTTGGGCGCCTTCTGGTGACGCACCTTGTGGGAACCGCCAGCCGGCTTCTTCGATCCGGAAACGGCGGGCGGCTCGGCGATTGGCGCTTTCACCGGCTTGGCGGCAACCGACCGTTTGGACACCGTCATCATATTGTCGGGGACCAAGGGAATGCCCAGTCTGACAGCCTGCCTTTGCACCGCATCCCTTGTAATGAACGTCTCGGCAAGCCGGCGCGCAACCTTGAGGGATAGAATGGTCGGAAGACTGTCACCGGGCTGAAGGTCGTTGCAGACGTGAAACGACGCGTCCCGCGGGACCAAAATCTCCGCAACGGTGAACTTCTCCTGTTGCGACAGGAGGACCACGACACATCCGCTGTCCAGGTCGGGTTCCGGTTTTACACCGGTGAAAACGACAACTCCCTCCAGCTCCACGATCGCCTTGTTGTCAGTCACGGTTTGGTGTGCTTCCACACCTTCCTCGTTCTTCACGGACAATTGGAGAAGCTTTTGGAGGTTTTGTGCCACGACAGCGATACTTACCCCGCTCGGTCCATGACGCAGGGAAATGTGATATCCCTGGCACTCGAACGGGGACGCACATCCCACGGACTCTTGCCCTGCGGGACCAGCCAATCTCTTAATCAATTCACGAAACACGGCAGAACTCCTTGTTCTGAAGTCAGAAAGTTTTCGGAAATTTCAATGTGCTCCCCCACTGTATCCTCATTCATCGTTTGTGCTCCCCCACAAAACAATGAATTCGGATCTGTGAAGCAACACTAAACCCTCTGAATGAGGGTAAGTAGGGGAAAAATCGGTGCTGGAAAAGAACAACCAAAGAGAATAATTAATACTATTTTTTAGTTTGTGTCAATGAATTACCTCGTAACTGCTCGCTGACCCCTGCGCAGAAAAAGCTAAAGCACGGTAAATAAGCGCGGTAACCCCGCCCTTAAGGGCGGGGTTACCGATACCGGAACTTGGGCTTTAGCCCATTATAAAGGCAATCTTTCATAAGGTCAGTGAGCACTTACATTACCTCGCAGCTTCAGCTGCGAGGTATCACGGAATGAGGCGACCATGAAACACCTTCTATGGAATTTGCCAACGGAAACTTCGTTCATCAACACCGTCGATCTTGCGGATTTTCAACGTGATGGATCGCGGAGTTGGTACGATGGGTTCGAATTTCAAAATCCCCTCACGATGATGGCCGCCCGGCGGATCTCCATCCCAAGAGATCGGTGCATACTCTCTGCCATCGTCGCCAACCAAAGCGGAGACCTGAGTGACGTCCTCGCTGAGTTCAACGGAATGCGTACTGAGAGTAATGTCGAAATCCCATGTGCCGGCATCAGATAGATTCTTCGGCAAGACGGTGACATTCACCGAACCTCCACTGTTCGTTTGCGGCTCAAAAGTATTGTTGGTCGGGATTTCCTGCTTGAGATCGGTCGATCCCGGCAGAATTCCCCCGCGCGAAATGAAACTGACTGCGATGAGCAGAGCGAGCACAACCCCAATACTTATGCCGATGTACTGGAGGTACTTCATGATCTTGAAAATTTCAGGATGCGACTGGCAATGTAGCCGATACCGGCGGCATTGGCGATAAGGCCGAACCAGAAAAGCTCGATTTGATATTGCCCGATGATCGCCAGCACTCCCGATATGCCGATAACAGGCAGGAGATTGGCGAGGTAATGAGCGCAACAGGAAATCATCGCAACGGTTGACGTCGTTCCGGAGACAGCGACCACACCC
This sequence comes from Candidatus Peribacteraceae bacterium, assembly GCA_041658365.1. Taxonomy (GTDB): domain Bacteria; phylum Patescibacteriota; class Gracilibacteria; order Peribacterales; family Peribacteraceae; genus 2-02-FULL-51-10. The sequence continues at coordinate 4,344 of JBBAAJ010000012.1, forward strand.
TTGGGCACGTTTTGACGAATCGAATCTTTGAGATATGAATACAGGCCTATCTGAACGCCGAAACCAGCCGCCAACCCCAAAATAAAATACCAGAATTGTGAGAATTGGCTGAGGGCAAATGACCAGCCGGAAATCAAACTCACAATGGTGAAGTACACGGCGAGCAACGCGGTGGTGCCGATGAATCCTCTGATGATTGATTTCAAAATCATGGTGGCCATCGTATAACTCTTCAATCTAAACCCCTAGCCCTAACATTTTTGGACAATGCAGAGCGGGCGTTCGCGCCCGGGAACGGGCGCTCTGCTTGTGCAGGACGCTTCCAAGGACGCCACAACGGCAGTATGATGAACACATGCCGAAGTGGCGGAAGTGGTAGACGCGCACGACTCAAAATCGTGTACCGCAAGGTGTGAGGGTTCGAGTCCCTCCTTCGGCACCATTGACATGAACATGACTTAAATTATAATACTGTTATGTTTGCCGTTGCTGAAGCAAATGATCTACAGGCTGACCTTCCATTGGATATGCCAGCACAACCCTTCCCGGAGGGGGTTATTTTGGATGATGTAGGAAAAGAACAATTCGGACTTGAGCAATTAGTGGCCGGTAACATCCATACGTATGAAGAGCGAGGGGTTGTGCCTGGAGCCATCGCTGTTTTTTCCAGGAATCTCCATGTATATTTCGATCATCAAGACGTATCTGCTGCAGCCATCAATGAAGCCGGTCGGCTTGTAAACGAACTTCTACGGATGAGCAAAATCCTGAGATTTTTGCCCGACGCAATAAAAAGAGTCGATCGCCTCATCATAGATCTCCGTGCAAATGTACTGGCAACGATCACTGATGGAAGTCGTGACACTGCAAGTCTCGATCGAACATCTGAACTGCAAGCTGAAAATCTTGGAGTTCTCGCGGAAACCATGCGGAGCTCCCAGGAAGCATTTCGTGGAGAAAGGCTTCAATGCCTGGCTAAGCTGAAAGGCTTGGGCGTCGTGTTCATACGGGCTCATGACGGCTGTACGGAAGGAGTGCCTATCGGAAAGACCATCGAAGCCGGAATGAAGGCGAGGGAAGTTCAGGTCGAGGAGCAGTTGTAAGGTAAGATGTCATCCCATGAACCGATACGACTCATTCATCTTCGAAGGAGTGAATTTTCGGCCGCACGGAAAGAAGATCGTGCTCCGGTACTCGCTCGATCGTGAAATCACGTTCGAGGAGACACTGATGCTTCCGGCTGAACCATTCTCCCTCCCTCACCCCATCCCCTCTCCCGATGGGAGAGGGGCTACGAATGAATGGGGCGATCGCGAAGACATAAAAAAGGCACTTTTTGCTCTGCACCTCATCGGCGGCATCAGCTACTACAAAACCTGCTGTCCGACGAAAATAGAAATTGTAAGCGGCGCTCTCTCCAAAGCCGAAGTGCAATTTTGGGACACCGTCTACCTCCAGGGCCTCGGGCAGTTCTTCTTTGAAAACAAGATGGATTTCAGGAACCGGATCAATTTCCCGGCTTCCTCCCCAACCCGAACCCCAACCCTCCATTCACCGAGGAAAACCAGCAAACCAGAAACCAGAAACCAGAAACGAATCCTAATTCCCATCGGAGGTGGCAAAGACTCCATCGCCACAATCGAACTTCTCAAAAAAACCGGCGCACACCTCACTCTCCTGCGAGTCGGCCCGCATCCTTTAGTCGAACAACTCGCGCATAGCGCCGGCCTTCCGATTCTCAATGTTCGGCGCTCGCTCTCCCCCGCCCTCTTCGATTTGAACGAGAAAGGCGCGCTCAACGGACATGTCCCGATCACGGCGTACATTTCGATCCTCGGGATCCTGATCGCACTGCTCTATGACTTCGATGCAGTGGTAATGAGCGACGAAGCCAGTGCCAGCGAGGGCAATGTCAGCTTCCACGGAATGGAAATCAACCACCAGTGGAGCAAGAGTCTGGAATTCGAAAAGATGCTTCGGAAATACATTCAGGGAAGCATCGGCTCGGACATCGAGTACTTCAGCCTGCTCCGTCCGTATACCGAACTAAAGATCACGGAAATATTCTCGAAACATCCGCAGTACTTCCACGGGTTTACGAGTTGCAACACGAACTGGAAGATACTCTCCTCCCTCACCCCCAACCCCTCTCCCGATGGGAGAGGGGGGTTCCCTTCCCCCCTCGGGGGAAGGGCTAGGGATGAGGGTGGCCGTTGGTGCAACCAGTGCCCGAAATGCGCCTCTGTTTTCGCGGCCCTCGCCGCATTTCTCCCGAGGGAAACGCTCAAGGAAATTTTTGACGCCGTCCTTTTCGAAAACGAATCACTCATACATCTCTATCGCGAACTTCTCGGCATCAGCGGCCATAAACCGTTCGAATGCGTCGGAACTGCCGACGAAACCAAGGCCGCCTTCCTGCTTGCCATGCGCCGCGGCGACTTGAGTGACACACCGGCGATGAAAATGTTCGTCACCGAAGTTCTTCCGACTATCAAAGATCCCGATAAACTTATTTCCGAAGCCCTCGCCCCACGCTCCGACCACTGCATTCCGGAATTTTTCCAAAAGTTAATTGTTAAAAGTTAATTGTTAACAGTTTTTCATGCACATCCGCGACCTCGCCGGCAAATCTGTCTGCATCCTCGGCTACGGCCTGGAGGGGAAGGCAATAGCGGAAGCATTGGAAAAATACGCGCCGGGGTGTCGGATCACCGTTGCGGATAAGAATTATGAATTAAGAATTACGAATTATGAATCTCGGCTGGGCACAAACTACCTGGATGATCTTGATCGCTTCGACGTGATCATCAAGTCTCCCGGGATTCCACCCGATGCACTACTCACTACTCACTACAAACTACTCACGAGTCCGACCCAGATCTTCCTCGACTCTGTCGCCGACACGGGCTCAATGGTTATTGGAGTGACCGGATCAAAAGGAAAAAGCACTACTGCGTCGCTCATTCACGCAATCCTCAAGAAAGCCGGGAAGGACACCTATCTGATCGGAAACATCGGAACACCGACAATCAGCTTCATTGAGCGGTCAAAACCGAATACAATTTTTGTACAAGAAATGAGCAGTTATCAACTCATGGACTTGAATAAGAGCCCGCAGATCGCCGTCCTCACCGCGTTCTTCCCCGAGCACCTCGATTACCACGGATCAGTGGAAGCTTACCTCGAAGCAAAGAAACATATCGCGCGGTTTCAGAAACCGGATGACCGGGTCTTCTTCAATGGAGAATCGGAAGAATGCAGATCCATCGCAGACGAAAGCAAGGGCAGGAAAATTCCTTTTACGGCCAAAAACGCGCCAGTGCGTATTGATCAGACGAAGCTTCTAGGCCGACACAACCTTTCCAATATCGCCAGTGCATTCAAAGTCGCTTCTTTCCTTCGTGTGCCAAACCAAATTGCAATCGAAGCAATTTGCGAATTTCAGGGTCTCCCCCACCGGCTTGAGTCCATCGGCATCCATGACGGAATCGAATGGGTGGACGACTCCATCTCCACGAACCCGCAATCGGCGATCGAAGCGCTTAACGCACTTGGCGACCGGGTCACGACAATAATCCTCGGCGGACAGGACCGCGGTTTCGATTTCACGCCGCTCGCCAAACGGATTGCGGGCTCGAAAGTTCAAACCGTGATCCTCCTCCCGGACAGTGGTACAACAATCCGAAAAGCGATCGAAAAAACAGGTGCGAATGTGAAATGCATTGAGGTGAAGACGATGGAAGAAGCAGTGGAGCGGATGAAGGCAATAGCTCGCCCTCCCTCATCCCCTAACCCCTTCCCCCCGTGGGGGAAGGGGAACTCTGCAGAGAGAGAACAATGTACTCATGTGCCTGTACAGAGAACAATATTGAAATTTGCCCGATTGATGCGCAAGCAACCAACGAAGGCAGAAGAACTCCTGTGGGAAAAACTCAGGAACAATGGCATAGGGAAGAAATTCCGACGGCAACACCCTTTTCAATCCAGAATCCTTGATTTCTACTGCGATGAATGCCGATTGGGAATCGAGATTGACGGTTCCGTACACGACAACAACGAGCAACGACAGTACGATCATGAACGCGAGAAAGCTCTGGGAGAATACGGCATTCAAATCCTCCGATTCACCAATGAAGAAGTCTTGAACGACATTGAAAAAATAATCAATCAAATCAAGTCGAAATGTACTTCCCCTCTCCCGGCGGGAGAGGGGCAAGGGGTGAGGGAAGTGCCTATCGTTCTCCTCTCCCCCGCCTCCCCGAGCTACGGGCATTTCAAAAATTTCGAAGATCGCGGGGAACAGTTCAAAAACGTAGCACTCAAATAAGCGGATACGAATTGCCCAGAACCAAAGGGGGGCGTGCGCCACGGCGGGGGTCTGCGGTCTGCCACGGCGGTCACAGCCGCCGTGGCGTGGACGTTGGCGCACACGCGCTTTCTTTTTGGTTCTTTTTCTTTGTCGCTCGGACAAAGAAAAAGAACGAAGAGATGCAACACTGACAAATAACCGATTTTCATATACACTATCAGGAAATGCGCATCCTCCGTGACTACCCCCGCCTCCTCCTTCTCGGAGCCTCCATCGCAGCTGCATACATCTTGTACCTCTGGGGATGGTTCGACCCCTTCGCCTCACTCACCAACGGCGGAGGGTACGTCGCGCTCTTCATCGCCGGGATACTCTTCAGCTTCGGATTCACCGCCGCGTTCGGCTTCGCCATCTTCGTGGAACTGGCACACGTGACGAATCCGTTCCTCGGCGCGGTGGCGGGCGGCCTCGGTGCGCTGACCGCGGACATGACGATCTTCCAGCTCATGCGGTTCGAGTTCTTCCACGATGAGCTGCACCGCCTCAAGGGAACGCGACTCCTCCAACGCATGCGGAGCATCCTGTACCACGAACGGTTTCCCGAGCGGCTGAGGGACTACCTCCTCTGGTCATTCGCGGGAATCATCATCGCGTCGCCCCTCCCGGACGAAATCGGCGTGATCCTGGTAACCAGCCTCGCGGAGATCGAACAACGCACGTTCGCCCTGCTGTGTTTCTTCCTGAATACCGCGGGAATACTCGCGATTCTCCTGGCCGTTCGTGCATGATATGAAATCCAAAAACATGCCGCATTTTTCTCGCAGCTGGGGCATCGTGCCCCAGTCGTTCTGGCAACTGCGACACGATGTCGCAGCTGCGGAAAATACAACAACTATTTAAATGGCATAGAGATATGAGGAGCCGCCATTACTCAGCCGCAGCCTTCGAGCCGTCGCCAACTTTCACCTTCGCCGGCCGGAGGACTTTCCCGTGGAGCTCGTACCCATCCTCGATCACATCGATGACTTTCCCCGCTTCGCCCGGAACCGCCATCAGAACTTCGTGGCGCTCGGCATCCACCGGCTGTCCCAAACAATGGAATCGCCTGAGTCCCATCTCACCGACCTGTTTCAAAAACTCCCGTTCCAATGCGACGATACCTTTGACCCATTCGAGTAATTTGGGAGAGGCACCCTGGCTTTTTTCGATTTCAACCGGAAGATGCCTGAGCGCGCGCTGCAGATTGTCGATCGTCGGAAGGAGTTTCATGAAAACCATTTCCGACGCGAACTTGCGAATATCTGCCGCTTCCTTCTCCATGCGTATCTTCGCGTTCTGAAGCTCGGCCTGGGCTCTCGATGCAACTTCCATAAGGCGCTTGAGCTGATCCAAAAGCTCCTGCACTTTCTTCTCCAGTTCCAAAGCGCGTACTGCGGGATCAACAGCCTTCGGAGGCAGCACTGGTTTCGCGGCTTGATCGTGCGGTTTCTTCTGGTGCTGTGTCATGACTTCATGATATGCAATAAGTCGAGGAGAGGCAAATTCCCTTACTGAAGTATTCAGGGGTCAGTATGCAGTATTCAGCCGATGATTCCCTTCATACTCAATACTGTATACCGAATACTAGCCAAGGCTTCTCCTTATTATCCCCGCCTCCACGATATCCCGCTCCAGTGCATCGCGGTGACAGTCGCGCGCGAAGAGACGCTGGTAGATCGACGAGGTGAAATTGCGATGAATGATGTGGCGCGGTTTCTCCGGACCCAGGGAAATCCCCAGCACTTCCTCGATGGCAGCTATTCCCTGTTCGATCTCTTTCCAGACGCCTCTCTGGCGCGCGAGGAGTGAGAGATTCTCGCGGTTCAAGTACTTGCCGGCATGACGAAGATCATCTCGAAGCGCCGGATAGTACTTCTCGATGACCGGAAGGAGCTTCATCCGTTTTGCGGCCTGTAGCCCGCGCCCGGTCGCTATCAGCTCCGGCGGCACGCCGAGCGAGTAGAGCGCAGCGGTGAAGCCGATCGCCCGCGGGAGCCGTACTCTCCCTACTCCCCTGCTGTAACCGAAGAGACCGATATGCTGGAGACGTTCGCGGCGCTGCGGAATATGGGCCGCAAGAGTATTGATGAGCGGCGCGATCTCCTCGATTGTCGGCCTCCAAATATCCGTGAAGACTTTGCAGAGCCTCTGAATCTCTTTGCGGTCAGACGGAGGAACGGAGAGGAGTACGTGCTTCGGCGCTTCGCGTTGGATCTTCTTCAATGCCTTGCGCACGATATCTTTGGGATAGTCGTACCGGAACGCGGACTGGATGGAGTACGTGCGCACGCCGGCGTACTGCATGAGGAACGGATCCACGTAGAACGGGTTCACGCTCCCGCGGAACGGGAGAGACCCGGTGCCGATGATGGGCGCGACGGAGATACCGAGCTCTTCCCCCGTTTCCACCGCGAGACTCAGGGCGACTTTCACCGCCAGTACCGCGGGGACGAGACCGGAATTGAGCGCCGGATCGGACCGTGCGAGGAATACCCGCTGCCCGCGCTTCTTCGTCTCCGGACGTTCCTTCAGGAGTGAGAGCCAGTACGGACGCAGAATGCGATCGATGGAGAGGAGCGAGGGAACGTCTTCCACGAGCGGCGTCACCTCGAAGAGATCGAGGATGTCGCTTCGGACACCGCGGGATTCATGGAACACCGCGCGGTGGTACCCCGCGATCTCGCGGAACGCCGCACGCACCCTGATGGGTTGCTCCGCAGCGGTGGTGATGGGAAGGAACATCTCCGTCACGGGCGGATACGTGACACCGATGTCGGAAGCGAAGTCCGTCAGCGACAGGATATTCATGAACGCGCGCGCCATGCGGTGCATTTTGCTGCCGTCGAATGCCGGAATGCGGTACGTGAGACGCAGATCTTTCCCGAGAGGATGCTTCAAGAGGAATTGCCTCCCGCGCGAGAAGAGCTTCTCCCCCACCGATTCATCCACGTACTTCCCCTCCCAGTCCCACATGTACTCGTCGATGGGAAGTTCCCGAAAGAGGAGGAGCACCTCCTCGATCTCGTCTTGCGTCGCAATGAACGCGTCCTCCCGCCACCAGGGAACACCGGCATTATCCGGATGCTGCGTGGCCATCGTAACCGGGAACCGCTGAGGCATCGGAGGAAAGGATAGCGGAGAAACGAGCGTCTGTCCGAGCAATACTGGAAACGGGGAAATGGTTAAATTGCTAAATTGCTAAATTGTTAGCAGGCAACAACGTGTGTTTCGCTTGCGAGCAATTTAACAATTTAACAATTTAACAATTTAGCAATTGATCCCCTGCAGCAAACAGCCAACCCTTACCCGCTAATGATGATCTTACCGGTCATCCCCTCATGTCCTTCCCCGCAGGGAACGGAGCATCGAAAATCGAACGTGCCGGCCTTGTCCGCTGGGATCGTAACATCGATGGTCTCACCGACTTCCACACGCTGGTTGATGCCGAGATCCGGCACAGAAAATCCGTGAATGCCACTGACACCCTTGAGGCGGATAACGAGCTTCTCGCCTTTCTTGGCAGTGACAATGTTCGGCGTGAACTTCCAATTTTCCACCGTCACCTCAACGATACGCGCAGCGGGATCCGCGGTAGCGCTGCCAGTGGATGACAGAACAGTGCCGGAACTCGCGACGGGCACGCCGACATCCGCGGCGGGGCTGGGGGTGGAGAGAGGGGCATTTTCGCTGCCTGCATCATCCTTCTGCTGAGCGCTGCACGCAGCGAGAACGACGAGTGAAGAAACCAGAAGAAATGTTCGGACTTTCATAGAGAAATGGGAGTGGAAAGAAACAAAAGCCGCAGTATTGTACCCGCCATGACGAACACCACAACCGCCCGTTACATACTTGCCGGAAAATCCCCTCGGTCATGATCGCACTCTATCTCGTAGCCATTCTCACGCAGACCGGCTGGAACAATATCGCCGTCCGCGACATCGGGCTCCTGTTCATGACGATCGGGCTCTGGTTCCTGCTATGAGTTGACAAGTCCCCTTTACCAAACAACAATCTCTCTCCTGCCTTGACCAATGTTCCCTGAATTCTTCAGAGGCCGGTTAGGGCGGGAAGCTCTTTGACAGCATTGTGATTGATTTTTCCAAAACGACATTGGCACTCTGAACACTAGAAAAAATTGCATGGTTACATGGCTGCATGGTTGGCAGGCAACAGCCGTGCGTTTCGCTTGCGAGCCATGCAACCATGTAACCATGCAACATTAAATTAGTGTTTACAGCGCCAATGTCACTTGGATTTTTTTCGCGGGAACTGTAAGTACCACGACCCTCGTTTGTTCGATGGAAACCGGCAAGGAGTAAAACATGCTGGAACATTGAAACAAGAGACAAACGGGCCTCACAGCTGAAGGCCTTCAAGTCTCTGAAGCAAACTGCAGGACATTGGCAAACCGGAGTTTGAGGATTGTTTTTTCAAGACCCAAGGAAAAGGACCAAGAATCATGTTCTCCACGTTCCAATGGGATCATCTTACGGATGATCAAACCCAACTTCTGGAGCCGCTCCATATGGACGTTGTCCTTGCGGGCGGTGTTCACCATCACACGAACGGGGCATTCTCCGGACGCGTGATGTGGGCCGACATGACCCGGCGTGTGCCCGAGTTCCGCTTTGCGGGATGGGCACCCTCGCCGGTCGCGGCTGAAATCCCCCGCCACAAGCGGGTGTGCCAAGCCGACAGGCACGGGCTCAAGGTGTCTCACTCCTTCCGCGAGCTGGTTCGCCAGTCGGTGGAGACGAACGGGCCCGACAATACCCTCGCCTGCATCGCCGTCGACACCGACCTCCACGTCCAGCTCATCCAGGAAGCGGTAGAAGCCGGCGCACGGTTCATCTGGAGCGACAAGCCGATCGTCGTCAAGATGACCGATCTCCAGACCCTCCTGGAGCTGTGCGCCAAGAATCAGGCGTTGCGGATCTTCGGCGCGCAGAACCACCGCTATTGCGCCTCGGCACTCTTGCAGCGTCAGGAGGCGCAGAGGGCCCTGCGGGAGGGCAGAACGGTCGATTTGCGGACCGGTTTTTGGCAAGCCTGGCTGCTCGGCGATCAGGAAAGCCGCCAGGCGCTCTCGCGCCTCCTCGATTTCCGCACGACCCTCGCGGACCTCGGGGCTCACGACTTCGATCTCGAGGAGTTCATTCTTGGCATGATGGTCCAAGCCCTTTTCGAAGGCGTGGGCTTGCATGGTCTCACCGGCAAGTTCGCCAATAACTTCACCGGGGGCACCTGCAAGCTGGAGTTCGCCGACCCGAACGCCACCGGCAGCATCGACGTCGACCAGTGCCGGGAGGACGCATTGATGGACGATCTCTGGTCCTGGCTCAAGATCGAAGGCGAGCAGGACATTCTCTGGCGGATGGGCCACCACGGTGGCAACTCGGTCTGCACAGCCAAGATCAATGACCCCGACATGCTCAACCGGGACGACTGGAATGATCCGGTGGAATTCGGATCTTCCGCATTCGGCAAAGTCAGCAGCGACTTCCCCGGCTGGTCGCCCCCGGGCCATGATCCCCATTGCTGGCCCAACATGTGGCGAACTCACGCCATGGCCATTCTCGGCGAGGTCGCACGCATTCTCGGCCTCGAGATCGCGAAGCAGGGATTGCTTCCGCCACACATGTGCTTACCGGTTCCGGAAATCAGGGGGACGGGCAGGCGCACGGCGCAGTACATCAACGCGCACGTCAAAAGCGCGCGGCTCTGCGGTGCCCGCGTCGAACTGGCCGACGTCGCCTGAGTTTCGCTTCACGGCCAACGGCCGTGCTAATGTCAATCACAATGGAACAGAGAGTTCGGCGGTCTCCCTTCGGGGAGGCCGCCGGCTTTAAAAACAACCATGTTCCCTTCATCAATCCCCGATCTTCCTGCATAATTCACTCGGCCCTCGCCACGGTAGCTCCAGCCTTCGCTAAAGCTACGGTCGGCAAGCAGTTGGCAGAGCACCATGTCTGATCTTTCTTTTCATCCTTTCGTGCCACGGTAGCTCAGTTGGTAGAGCACAGGACTCATAAGCCTGGGGTCGCCAGTTCAATCCTGGCCCGTGGCACCATTCTCTTCTCGACTTATTTTATGACATGGAATCCAATCGAAGGGTGGAAAATTCAGGATTCAAAAGAGGCTAAAAAGTTTCATAAACTTCTTAATGGAAGACCAGTCGAAGCTATAAACGACTCAATTGATGAAGGGGCTTACGCTTTGATTGGAAAATGTATTTCTGCCTTCCAGCATTTGGAAAATACAATTGTATCAGTCATCAGTAGGTACTTTGGACCTACTGCATATTCATCCGTGGAAGCTGTTTTGACTGAAGTCAGATTCAGTGAAATCCTTGGTGGATTACGACGAATAAACAAAGTAAATGAGCTCTGCTCTCATGCTGATATGGAAACTGTTTATAATTATTCGAAGTTAATTTGCGAAAAGAGAAACTTCTTGGTGCATTCGTATTTTATTGGCAAAAGTAATCCTGATGGGGGAATACAAGTTATGCATAGAACCAAAGCTAGAGATAAACACCATGTTCAATTTGGAAGATTGGAACGACAACCATTGCAAGAGTTTATTGAAGAGACCAGGAAATTGGATTCATTTATTCGTTATCTGCTTCTCCGACCTCCACATTAAGACACGATTCTTAAGTTGAAACTCGAAAACAATAATAAAATAAGTAGTAAGGTCGGTGACACCATCACCACTCCCCCCTCAACACCCCCTCGCACCGGCGGATAGCCAGACTCAGGGTCATGCCATATTGACCGATACGGTCGAAACCTTCCGCCGCGCTCCGAAGCGCGACGAGATCGTGCATTGCAGGAACTACACTGTCCGCCGCATCAAATGCCGCAGTGCGGTCTCCCTGAGTCACCTTGTCTTCATCTTGTGGGAAATGCTTCCTCATTGCCCCGAAGTAAAATATGTCCGCAGCATCCTGTATGGCCTGCAGCAATTCCATGTGCTCGCTGTCATCGGCGCAGGCTGCAAGCCGCCTCTCGAACTCGGATTTCTGCTCGGGAGAAAAACACTCGCAGCCTGAAGCGATCTCCACGGCACGCTTGGCAAGCCGGGCACGCCACTCGCGTCTGGCAATATCGGGATTCGTAAAAAGCTCCGTGCACCCTCTACCGACTGCGGCAGCAGTTCTCTGCACTACGCTTTCCTCCTGGCGGACGATGCAATCGGCAGCACCGGCAGCAATGCCGGCAGCCGCCAGCCATCCAAGGAAGCGCGGATTTCTAAGTCGAGACCATTTCGGTCCTTCCGGACCGGAAGTAGGCGAATACCCCCTGCCGTTGCGTTCGGGATGAGATCCCACGCTGCATATTGTGAATGATCTTCCTTGCCTGTCAACGTTGCCCGACAATCGCTTCGCTTCAATGCCGTGCGCTATCATACCGCAGATGTCAAAAATCCTCGTTTGTTTGCATGGCCTGCCACTGTAACCCCCGTCCCACCATTCGTCGCTATTCTCCTCACCATCCGCGGTCCAATGGGTCAGGCTGGATGATGATCTGGCTGCCGAAATGATGTCCTGCGTTTTTGAGAGAAAACCCATACGTCCCCGGATCCACTTGGTTCGTAAAATTGAATCCCATGACCGAATGCCCCTCTATAACTTGCGATTGTGCACCGTCTCGGAATAAAGATGGAGAGAACGTGATCGTCGCTACGTCATCTGAATTGTTTTGGATAAACAAATTTCCCCCTTCAAATGATTCAAAGAAGTCCCAGTAGCACCGAACCGGTATTTTTTGAGAATAAAGTCATTGCTGTAAATATAGTGATTCTATTGGGATTATTCAATGCTCGTTACGCACTTGCCGCTAGTATCATGTACTAGCGTTCCATTTCGGGCGCCTGCTTTTTTACGCAAATTATCCCAGCATGTCGCGAATAAACTTGACAAAAAAATTACGGGGGTCTTGAATGCCCGCCCTATGCCAACATCACTTACCGAAGACGCCCAAGTCGAAGATCTCCCGCCGCAGACCGTCGGTATCCTCACCGGCGGGGGCAACGCACCGGGTCTCAATGCCGTTGTGAGTGCTTCCACGCAAACACTCAAAGCAAGAGGGCACAAGGTACTCGGTGTACCGAAGGGACTGGATGGGCTTCTCAAACCGGTGAGAGACGTCGAGGTTCTCTCAGATTTAAGCGAACGTACATTGCGCAAATTGCTTTCGAAAGCCGGAACAAGGCTTGGAAGTTCACGAACGAAGATCGAGGAAGCCAAGTACCCTGAAGTCAGAGAAGTCGTTCAGGAATTGCATCTTGACGGACTCATCGCGATCGGCGGTGACGACACTCTCGGCACATCCGCAAAATTAGATGCAGCCGGTGTGCTGCCCGTCGTCGGCGTTCCGAAGACCATTGACAATGATCTTCAGGGTACTGACCGGACCTTCGGCTTCGAGACGGCCTGTCATGTCGCTGCTAAACAACTGCGACACATGCGCACCGAGGCAAAATCCATGGGTCGCGTGTCCTTCGTCGAGATCATGGGCAGGAAAGCCGGCTGGATCGCGCTGTATGCCGGAGCGGTGGCCGGAGCGGATATCACGCTGATCAGAGAGTTCCCGATTCCGGAAGACCGGCTTATGGCGAAAATACGGGAAATCTACGAGCGGCAGGGTCATGTATTCATCGCCGTCGCGGAAGGATATGAACACGAAGGGAAAGGCGTCGCGGATGAAACAAGGAAAGACCCTCACGAAAATGCGAAACTTGGCGGGATAGCCGAAATGCTTGAACTTGTCACACAAGATAAAACCAGGCTCGAAACGCAGTCCCATTCCGTCGGTTATGAAGTGCGAAACCACCGACCAACCGCCGCCGACGCGATCTTCGCAGGCGAGCTGGGTGCTTTGGCCGGCCTTCTGGCCCACGAGAGAAAGTACGGGCAAATGGTCGCGCTACGGGACGGGAAGATTACGAGCGTTCCGCTGGAAATGGCGAAAGGAGGACGCAATGTCACCGAGCGCTATTACGACGTGGAACACATGCGAAAATGGGACCTGCCGCCGAACATCGTCCAGACGCTGCTGGATACTCAACGTCGTGTGCAACGAACCGTCGGATGACGATCTTCTCTTGTCTGTCAACATTGCCCGACAATCGCTTCGCTTCAATGCCGTGCGCTATCATGCAACAGATGTCGAAAATACTCGTCTGTCTCCACGGCTGGGGCGGAACAAAGGAATCTTTCACCGAGCTCCGCGGGGCGCTGAAGGGAACGGATATCCGCATCCTTACGCCCGATCTCCCGGGCTTCGGCAGCGAACCGGAACCTCTGCGTCCATGGAACACCGATGATTTCGCCGACTGGGCTGAGAAATGGATCGCCAACCAGCAACCAGTAACCAGTAACCAGAAACTTTCGTTCCACCTCCTCGGCCATTCCCACGGCGGCCGTATCGCCATCAAGATCGCTTGTCGCCAATCAACCAGCAACCAGCAACCAGCAACCAGCAACATACATATTGAGCATCTGTATCTCTGCGCCCCCGCTGGCATCCGCCATCCGCGACATTTCCGCCGGATCCTCGGACTGACACTGGCCAAAAGCGGCCAGGTGATTACAAAAATTCCGGGACTCGACAAACTCCGGGCTCCGGCAAAAAAAATCCTTTATAAACTTTTCCGGGTTCATGACTACGAAAATGCTTCACCGATTATGCGCGAAACGATGATCCGCGTGTCGGCGGAGGATCTGCGTCCGCTGCTTCGGGACATTGCGATTCCAACGGACATTTTCTGGGGCAAGGAAGACACCATGACGCCGTTCTCGGACGCGCTCCTGATGGAGCGGGAGATCCGCGGCTCCACTCTCCACGCGTTCCCCTGCGTGCGTCACCGCGTACACCGCGACCGCGCTGTGGAAATCGCTGCGGTTATTTCCCAAAGAATGACCAAAGTCCTAAGTCCCAAGTCCTAAGTCCTAAGTCCCCATGTCCCCGATCCTCGCCCTCCCTCTCCTCTTCCTTGCCGTCGTCTCGCCGACGCTCACGCTCCTGAAGCTCTGGCAGCTCAAGGAGTGGAGGTGGGACAGACTCTCCGAACACATGTCGCGCGAGGGATGGCTGAAGCAGATCTTCGGCTGGCTCCGCCCGGCGATACTCTCGGCCTGGCTTCTCCTCGGCATCATCCTCTTTGCGTTCCGGGGGTTCTCCCCTCTCCTTGTCTCGCAGCTCAGCGCCCTCCTGCTCCTCATCTTCGCTTCCCTCACGTGCGCACAAGCGGGATTTCGGAAGCAGCCGAGGCCTTTCTGGACGAGCAAGGCGGTCAGCATGACAGCGGTAAGTTTTGCATTGCCGCTCGTCTCTGCCCCCATAATCTCATGGAGCGTGGAGGCTCCCTGGGAGCTTCTCCTCATCGCGCTCCTCCCCTTCTGCGCACCGCTTTCGGTCTCTCTCGCGTGGCTTCTCCTCAAGCCACTCGACAGCTTCCTGAAGGCTAGCATCATCCTCCGCGCGATCGCCTCGAGACGCGCGCACCCCAAGCTCACCGTCATCGGCGTGACCGGGAGCGTGGGGAAAACGACGACGAAAGAGCTGCTCGCGCACACCCTCAAGCCCCTCGGAGCTATCGCCACGCCCGCGCACCTAAACTCGGAAGTGGCAGTGGCGCGGTGGCTTTTGTCCGTGCTGAGCACAATGCCCGTGGACGAACCGCACATCCTCATCATCGAGATGGGTGCCTATCACGCGGGAGAGATCAGCCTCCTTGCCAGGATCACGGAACCGCAACTCGGCATCGTCACGTACATCGGAAACCAGCACCTCTCGCTCTTCGGAAGCCGTGAGGCGATCCGGGCCGCCAAGGGCGAGCTTCTCTCGGCGCTTCCCGCAAACGGTCACGCGTTTCTCAACAGGGACAACGATGCATTCGATGCTCTGCGGGCGCTGTGCCGCTGTCCCGTGACGAGCGTCGGCACGGATCCCCACGCCGACGTCACCGCCTTCGATGTGGAGGAGGCGAAAGGCGGGATCCGCTTCCGCGCTCTCGATACGCTTTTCGAAGTGCCGGTGACCGGAACGCACAACGTCACGGGCATCCTCTTCACGATCGCTGTCGCGCGCCATCTCGGCATGTCCGTGAAGGAGATCGCGGCGGGCATCAGGAGCTTCACTCCACTCAAACACACGTTCGAACTCACGACTGTCCGTGGCGTCACCGTGCTGGATGACACGTACAACCTGAGCCCCATGAGCTTCCGCGCCGCAATCGAATGGGCGAAGGAACAGCCGCACAAGCATAAAATGCTTCTGATGGACGGCATCATCGAGCTCGGCTCGGAGGAAGCGAAGATCCACCAGTCGCTCGCTCTGAGCGCGGCTACAGTCTTCGAAACGGCGTACATCGTGAGCCCACGGTTCCTCACGTACTTCCGTAGCGCTTTCGGAGAACGTGCCATTCCTGCAAACGTTGCGCGTTCGGTACGACCGGGGGATCTCTTAGTCTGCGCCGGCCGCATGCCGCGTTCGCTGATCGAGCGCCTCCTCCCCCCAACATAACCTTTCTGCCCTCACTGCCCTTTCTGCCCTTTCTGCCTTCCTCGTGCTCTCCCCCATTCACCACACCTACGGCCCGCACGTAGACAGGGCATACCTACGGCGTGTCCTCGCCCTTTCCTACGCCCCATGGGCCTATAGACGCGGGCGAAGCACGGAGCTACTCCGGAAAGCGCTGGAGGAGAAATTCCACCGCGCGACGATCCTCTTCGCTTCGGGGAGGGAAGCGCTACTCGCTCTGTTCTACGCCATCGATCTGAAGCCCGGAGAGGAAGTGATCGTTCAGGGGTACACGTGCGTGGTCGTCCCGAACGCCGTCTCCGCGGCAGGCGGAGTCCCGGTCTTCGCGGATATCGATTGCGAGACGCTGAATCTGGACCCCCGAAGCATCGGACAGCTCATCACCCCGCGCACGCGGGCGATCATCTGCCAGCACACCTTCGGCATT